>CAYMII010000009.1:0-95154 GCA_964390565.1 uncultured Rikenellaceae bacterium | reverse complement strand
GAAGCACCCATACCGAAGGTAAGGGTAGTTGTTGTGATGATAATCAGTTTCATTGATGGATCGCTAGCGATAACAGCATTTGTAGTATTATCGAGCGCACCAATTATAAAGTTTAGAGCATAGAACCAGATTGAAATATCGAGCAACCCTAGACCAACTACTACAAGACCCATTACAGCTCCTGAACGGAAAGCCACTTTAAGGCCATCGTTTAACGATTTTTGGGCAGCATGCGCAGCACGAGCCGAAGCGTAAGTTGCCGTTTTCATCCCAAAATAACCCGATAACCCGCTAAAGAAACCACCTGTTATGAATGCAAATGGCACCCAAGGGTTTTGGATTTTTAAAACGTAAGCAAGAAGAATAAAAATCAAGGTTAAAATTACAAATACAATACCTACAACCTTGTACTGTTGTCTTAGATAAGCCATTGCCCCTGTACGAACATGCAAAGCAATCTTTTTCATCATATCGGTTCCCTCATCGGCCTTCATCATCTCCTTAAAGAAGTACCACGCAAAGACTAGCGCTAAGGCTGACCCTGCAGGAACTAACCAAAATACATTTGGAATCATGTTTTCTCCCTTTCTAAGATTAGTTAATATTAAGTTTAATTATGGTTTTATCGAATTAGTATATTTTCAACACAAGTTTCCAAAGTTAAAAAAAAAACGAACCCAGCATCTTTATGAAATCATTAAATACAACTCTCGTTATTTGTGTAGAGCCCAAAAAACATAATTATCATATTGAATGGCAGTTATCTTCTTTTTATTGGAAAGCGGGGCTAAAATAGAACTATTCTCGATATAGAAAATCGGGAAACATCTTTATTTTCAGAAAATTTTTTTTGATAACAAGTTGACATTTATTATGTTTACCGTGCAAAGGATTTTTACAACCCTCGTCAAACCACTTACACACAACCAAAACCCTCTTATTTAGATTCCATATATTTTATTTCCAATTATTTAGTTTGATTATTTAAGAGAATCTTTCACCCCGCCCAATTCTCTCTATCAAGGCTGCGATACTGAATTGCTTCGGCAAGATGTTCAACTTTAATACTAACTGTTCCTTCTAAATCGGCAATGGTGCGCGATACTTTTAGGATTCTATCGTAGGCTCTTGCTGATAAACCGAGCTTCTCCATTGCATTTTTTATTAATGCAGAACCTGCATCATCTAACTGGCAGAATTTACGAATTTGCTTTGAGGTCATTTGGGCATTGCAATGCACCCCTTTCCATTCTATGAAGCGTTCCTCCTGAATTTGCCGAGCTTTAACAACACGCTCCCTAACCGTTTCGCTATTCTCGGCAGGTGGAGCACCCGAAAGTTTCTCGAATGGAACTGGAACTACCTCAACATGGATATCAATTCTATCGAGGAGAGGTCCAGAAATCTTATTAAGGTATTTTTGAACAACTCCAGGTGAACAAACACACTCCTTTTCGGGATGATTATAGTAACCACAAGGGCAAGGATTCATGGATGAAACCAGCATAAAACTTGCGGGATATTCAACCGTTGACTTTGCCCGTGATATCGTTATAATTCGATCTTCTAAAGGTTGTCGCATCACTTCAAGTACAGTGCGTTTGAACTCGGGGAGTTCATCGAGAAAAAGCACCCCATTATGAGCTAAGGATATTTCGCCGGGTTGTGGCCATTGACCACCTCCTACTAATGCAACGTCAGATATTGTATGGTGAGGGCTACGAAAAGGCCGGCGAGTCATAAGTGAAGTTTCACGATCAATTTTTCCAGCAACGGAGTGAATCTTGGTTGTTTCCAGCGCTTCGCGAAGCGTTAATGGAGGAATAATAGTTGGAAGTCGCTTAGCGAGCATTGTTTTCCCTGCTCCCGGAGGGCCAATCATAATAATATTATGCCCACCAGCGGCTGAGACTTCCAATGCGCGTTTTACATTCTCCTGCCCTTTAACATCGTTGAAATCAACTTCGTAGGCATTTGCATGGGCAAAAAATTCATCGCGAGTATTTACAATGGTTTGCTCTAGCTCCTTCTCACCATTAAAGAAGTCAATAACATCTTTTATAGATTCAACGCCATAAACCTCGAGATTATTTACAACTGCAGCCTCACGAGCATTTTGCTTTGGAAGAATAATTCCTTTAAAACCCTCTTCCCTTGCCTGAATGGCAATTGGCAACACACCTTTAATGGGTTGTAATCCTCCATCGAGCGAGAGTTCGCCCATAATAACAAAATCGGCTAAACGGTCGCTTTTCACTTGCTCAGATGCAGCCATAATCCCAATTGCCAAAGGCAAATCATACGCCGAGCCCTCCTTACGAATATCGGCAGGAGCCATATTTATTACGATCCTGCGCTTGGGCATTTTAAGGTGATGCGTTTCAAGGGCGGTAGTTATCCGTTGTTGGCTCTCCTTTACAGCGTTATCGGGTAAACCTACTAGAAAAAAGTTGACACCTTGCCCAACGCTAACTTCAATGGTAATTGTGGTAGCTTTTATCCCATGAACAGCGCTACCATAGGTTTTTACTAGCATATTGATTCGACATTGACATTAAGACTTCTACTAAGGTAGAAATAATTGTGCAAAGCGAATCATAACAGGACAAAATATCGACAAATAAAAGAATGGAAATACTCAGATCAACTAACGCTTTAAGCCATTTAGTTTTTCTGTATTCTTGGGAGGAGTAGGAGCCCAGTTACATCCACAATCGGATCCTTTAGAGACTTTATAATCTTTCTTCGATTTCTTATCATTACAGCCAATAAAGAAGTTGAACCCAAATCTTAAGTTAACATTTCTTGCATTTTCAGGTTTCATAAAAGCAATAATATTATCGCTTAACATAAAAAATTGGATCCTATCATTTGTAAAACCCGCACCCAGCCCTACATTAAAGAAAGATCCATTCATAATGGAGTATGTAACACTTAAAGTTGACCCTTTTTTAGTAAATCCAGTTGCAGAAAGAGTTGTCCCTAATATTGGTCTACCCGGATACCATTCAGTTCGAACTAGAGCACCTACTTTAACCTGTTTATGAATTGGATATGTTCCTCCAAAATATATTCTGGGGTTGAGGAAAGTAATAAACCCTTTTTTTGTAGCCTTAAATCTAAATTGGTTTCTTAATGAGTCGCGAATGCTATTGGCATAAGCCACAGGATCTAATCCATCGGTAACAGTAGCACCCTGAAAAACAAAATTTCCTTTATTCTCAAAGTTATATGGTTGATCGTGCCACCAAATCAAGCCCAGATCAAGAACGCTTCCACTCCAAGTTATTTTATCCCTTTTATAAATAAAGCCGAAATCGGTAGCCAATCCCTGATTCTTAAAATTCAAAAGAAAACTAACTGGTGAAATGCGACCCACATTAGCCGAACTCACATTACCCAAAGCATCATACGAAACATTTAATGGCAACGACGTGTTAACTTTTGGATTCCAAGAAGCATTTATGTTATAAGTAAAATCATTAATCGACATATCCATTGGACGTCGTTTTGTAAAAACACCAGCCAATCCAAAAAGAAGTTTTGCGTGAGCTCCAAGGAAGAAGTCTCTTCCTACTTTTTTTGAATATCCGAACGAAAACTCCCTGTAATAAAAAGCATTAATCCCAGGGTTTCTAGTGCGAAAACCATCCTCTACATATTGGGTATTCCCATCCTTAAATAGTTCAACCGATGCCCTTGAGTAGGAGAGTTTAAAATCGACTTTCTCAGTCCATGCAAAATTAAAATACTGGGTTTTATCGTACATAAACCCGAAAGAGACAGGAGTGTAATGGAATTCTAATGTTAGAAAATCTCTTAAATGCATTTTGGAGGTTAGCAAATCGACATCTAAAGCCTTTTCACCGGGCGACAAAGAATTATATGAAAAACCTGTAGAGTTGATATTTAAATGCACAGTTGAAAGTAATGGGAGGCCAAAATACTGTATACACTTTATTTGTACCGCAGGATTTACAAAGTTTGACTGGGGAATATCATGCATGAAGAACAGGGTATTGTCCTGCTGAGAAAAAACGGCATTAGCAATTACTGTGAAGAATAGAATTATCTTGTATTTCAAAAAACGCATTATTTAAATATCTTTAAAAATGAAATCGACTCTAGCACCAATATGGCATCTCATGTTAAACCCATCGAAATACTGAAAACTATTTGTATTGGCATCCTTTAAGTTAATCTTCATATAATACACTAATCGATTAGCGGTTCTAAGGATCTCAATCGTAGGCTTATCGATACGCTCCTTGCTATTTCTAAAACCTGGACGGATAATGTCTCCATTAAAAAGAATATCGCTATTTGAAATTAACAGAGGTGCTAAAGAATGAAGCACTAAGCCTGCACTGTCAATAAAAAACATATTAAGTTCCCCTTTTACAGGAAACTCGTTCCAAACACTAATGGTAAACATCAAGCCATTAACACTTTCGGACTTGTTGTATATCTCATACAAATCAACAGTTACAGTATCGGAATAATAAATATAATCATATTTAGCCCAGGCAGGAACATTTTGATTCAAAAACCAATTCTGAGGGCCTATATGATATGTTTTATCAAGTCCAACCACTGACTTCGCAACAGGAATTGAAACCGATAACTCGAGTTCGCCTACTTCGCTAGGCAGTGGCCCTAACCCATTCATGCAGGAAGTCAATAGATAAGAAAGCCCGATCACCAAGCCAACAATTATTATCCTAGCATACTTCAACATATCCCAATATTAAATACTAACAATACATAACTCACTGTATATCAATCGAAATTAAATACAAGAACTGAAATCAAAGATATAGCAGTTTTGTAACAAATCCTTTATAGACAAATCGAAATTTACATCCAAGTTTTATACGTTTATCAAATAAAACGATGAATAAAAGGAAATATTCCATAGTTAGAGAAAAAACAAATCGACATTGAATTTATATTGATTTAGACTCAGATAATTCCCTATTTTTGCAAATCGTTGAGTATTTTATACCTCATCAATAACAAAAAATAAGATAAAAAGTTATTAAATGCCAGATATCATCCAACTCCTCCCCGATTCCGTAGCCAATCAGATTGCTGCTGGCGAAGTAGTTCAACGCCCAGCATCAGCCATAAAAGAGCTTATGGAAAATTCTGTTGATGCTGGAAGCACTCAAATTCAGGTTATTGTAAAAGATGGAGGGAAGGCTCTAATTCAGGTTATTGATAATGGCTGTGGCATGTCCGAAACCGATGCTCGGCTAAGCTTTGAGCGTCATGCAACATCTAAAATCAGGGAGGCTGCCGATCTTTTTTCAATCCAAACCATGGGTTTTAGAGGCGAAGCGCTGGCTTCAATTGCAGCAATCGCTGAGGTTGAGCTAAAAACACGCAGATTTGAAGATGAAGTTGGAATATATATAAGGATTAACGGTTCAACTCTGGAAGAGCAAAAGGCTGTTGCTTGTCCTACGGGGTGCAATTTTAGCATTAAGAATCTTTTCTTTAATGTTCCTGCTCGTCGTAAATTTTTAAAAAGTTCGTCGCTTGAGTTAAAACATATCATTGCTGAATTTCAGCGAGTAGCATTGGCTAACCCGGGCATCTCAATGACGCTAAATCATAACGGGGTTGATATTTACAACGTGCCTGCATCGTCGGTAAAACAACGAATAGTTGGGCTGTTTGGTCGGAATATGAGCCAACAACTACTCGATTGCACAACTAACACAACCGTTGCAGGGATAACAGGTTTTATTGGACGCCCCGAAAGCGCTCGGAAGAGCGCTGGGGAGCAGTTTTTCTTTGTAAATAATAGATATTTTAAGAGTCCATACCTGCATCGAGCAGTAATGAACTCGTACGATAGGTTGCTTTCGGCAGAAAGCATTCCACCCTACTTTATCTACCTTGAGGTTGACCCAAATACCATCGATGTTAATATACATCCAACTAAAACCGAAATTAAGTTCGAAGATGAACGAACGCTATGGCAAATAATTCATGCCGCAGTTAAGGAATCGCTAGGAAAATTCTCGGTTGCACCAAGCATCGATTTTGAGACACAGCAAGTAATCGACATCCCTTTCTTTCCAAAGAGTGCACCAATAAATGCTCCTGAAATTGAGATAAACTCTGCATTTAATCCTTTTGATGAAGAAAAACCTAGCTTTTCGACAAAAAGTTCCGCACATCATAAACCATCGAGCAAGGGCTGGGAACAGCTTTACGACGATAATAAAGGTTTGGGATTTGAAACTTCAAGTCCAACAACTCAAACATTCCGTTCAAAAGGGTTTGATGATGTGGATGAGGTTACAACGTCACGATTTTTTCAATTTAAGGATAGGTATATTATCACCTCTGTAAAATCCGGGCTAATGGTAATTGACCAGAAATACGCTCATGAACGCATTCTATATGAACAATACTTAGCAAACCTATCAACTGGTCATTGTGCTGCTCAGAAAGAGCTATACCCACAAGCCATTGAGATGAATGCTGGCGATTACAATCTACTTATGCAATCGCTCGAAGATTTATCAACCCTCGGAATTGAAATCAGCAGTTTAGGACATAACTCAATATCGATTAACAGTTTACCTTCGAATATCAAAATAAGCGATCCCATTAAATTCGTTGAGGATATTATTACCTCGTTAAAAGAGGAACAAACAACTCTACAAAGCGATTCACATCAAAAATTGGCTGCATCGATGGCTAAGGCAGCATCTATTGGATACACGAAAGCATTAACCGTTGTTGAGATGCAAGATTTAGTCGATAAACTTTTTGCCTGCCAACACCCCAATCTTTCCCCCGAAGGGAAAGGAATTTTAACGATAATTAGCCTTGATGAGCTGGAGAAAAGGTTCAAGTAAAGGCAATATTTGCTAATTTTGCTTAACTTTTACAAAGATTTACAGCAGAACATTTAACTGCAAAGCATTGTTTAATGCTTGATTAATATTGATTTTTATAATTTTAATATATGAGCGGATTCGATAGACCCAACTTTGGCAGCGTTCCACCAGTAGTAAAAAACCTGATTATCATCAATGCAATCATGCTTTTAGCTACGTGGTTAACAAGCAATGTGCTACCTGAAAGTTTGACCCGTTATCTTGGCCTTTTCTACTTTGAATCGGAAAACTTCAGACCATACCAAATACTTACCCACATGTTCATGCATGCCGACATCATGCACCTATTCCTTAACATGTTTGCCCTTTGGATGTTTGGTAGAATTCTTGAACAAGTTTGGGGTTCGCAACGATTTTTCCTCTACTATTTTGTTACAGGAATCGGGGCAGTTATTTTACACTCTTCGGTAACTTACATTGAAGTATCATCGGTAAAAGGCAACTTATCCTCTGAGCAGCTAAGCTATGTTCTTAACGAAGGAGCATCGCTTTGGGAGCAAGGTAAAACCTTTGCGGATCCGCAAATGGCCAAATTAAATGCCTTAATCAACACCCCAACAGTTGGCGCTTCAGGAGCAGTCTTCGGGGTTTTGCTTGCATTTGGAATGCTTTTCCCAAACACTGAATTGATGCTACTTATACCGCCAATGCCAATTAAAGCCAAATACTTTGTCATTGGATATGGTGTAATTGAACTATTTATGGGCGTAAGCAATTTCAAATTTGATAATGTTGCGCACTTCGCACATTTGGGAGGAATGCTCTTTGGCTTTATTTTGATAAAGTACTGGCAACGAAGAAAGGATCTTTTTTATTGAGAGAAGGAAAAATTAGGCCATAAAAACTGCCAACTATTAACTGTCAACAGACAACTATACAATGAGCATTGCACGGGAGATAAAAGATTCGTTTAGGTTTGGAAGTAACCTTACCAAGATTATCTACATTAATCTTGCTGTATTTATTATTTTCAATCTCATAAAGGCCATCTTCTACTTATTCCTTACCCCAATTGGCGATGTTATAGATATATATCTTGCGGTTCCTGCTGACACATCCGCCCTATTAAGCAGACCATGGACTCTGTTTACCTACATGTTTTTTCACAAGGATTTCCTACACATACTTTTTAACCTACTTTGGCTTTACTGGTTTGGACAAATATTTCTTGAATATCTATCGCAAAAGAATTTCGTAGGAGTTTATATTCTTGGAGGCATCGCTGGTGGACTACTATATATTTTAGCATTCAATACTCTTGGCGTATTTAGCACAGTTGTTCCTATTTCTATCGCGCTAGGGGCTTCAGCATCTGTAATGGCTATAGTTATTGCAATTACCACGTTAAAACCAAATCATACTATCTACCTATTATTCCTCGGTGCTGTTAAATTGAAATACCTTGCACTTTTCACGGTACTCCTTGACATCATAAGCATTCCAACATCAAATTCTGGTGGTCATATCGCCCATTTAGGAGGAGCGCTGTTTGGGTTCCTTTATGCTAGCGCATATATGAAGGGTTTTGATCTTGCAAAGCCTATTACCTGGATAATGGAACTTTTTGATTTTAAACGAAAGCCAAAATCTCACCTTAAGGTTAACTACAAAAAAACTGGCGACGATTTAGAGTATAATAAGCGTAAGGTTGAAAAACATGCTAGTCTTGATATGATACTTGATAAAATTGCAAAGACTGGTTACGATAGCCTCACAAAAGAGGAAAAGGAAACGCTTTTCAAGTTTAAGGATAACTCTATTAACTAAACAATGTACAAGTTCTTCCATCGAACTTTAGTCATTACCTGTATAATATTTGCTGTAGGTTTGCTTCTCACCTACCTTTCGGTATATATCAATCCTGAAAAATTCTGGCTAATTGCGCTTTTGGGATTATCGTACCCATTCCTCCTTTTCATCAACCTTTTCTTTTTGCTTTACTGGACTATTAGATGGAAGCGCTTAGTATTTGTTCCAATTATTGCAATCATTTTTGGTGCAAATCAGTTAACAAACTACATCCAACTTCCCTTTGGAAAAAAAGAAGAGGTAAAAAAACATGATTTTAGGGTTCTTTCATACAATGTAAACCTGTTTAGGCTTTACTCCTGGTCGAAAATTACACCATCATTTAATGAGATAATAAAATTCACCAAGGAAAACGCCGTCGAAATTGCTTGCTATCAGGAGTTTTACATTGCCGAAGACAAACTCAGCGAATCCAAAATAACCAACCAACTTGAGCTTAACTCACACATTGAGTACATCTCAAAGAAAAGTCGTTCGGGCTATGGCATTGCAACATACAGCAAATATCCAATAATAAATAAGGGTTCGCTAAAGTTCAGCAACACCTCCAATGCATGCATTTATAGTGATGTATTAATAAACAATGATACGATTAGGATTTACAACTGTCATCTACAATCCCTCAAACTTAAAGAAAGAAACCTTTACTTTTTGATGAATCAGGAATCAAAAGATGATAAAAACACGGTTTCAGAAATAAAAGATATTTCATTCAAATTCCGAGATGCGCTTATAAAGCGTGCTTTACAGGTAAATATGATAACGGCACATATAAAAAAATGTAAATATCCAGTAGTGGTTTGCGGAGACTTTAACGACTCGCCCTTTTCATACACGTATTACGAACTTACCCGTAACCTTAACGATACGTTTAAAGAGGCTGGGAAAGGGCTAGCAAACACCTATGTTCGATTCTTCCCTTACCGCATCGATTATATACTGCACAGCAATAATATTGAAGCGATTAGCTTTTCGAGCCCAAGGGTTGAGTACTCCGATCACTACCCAGTATTAGGCGCTTTTAAAATTAAAGATTAGAGTTTGCTGAAGGGCAATGAATCTAAATCAACATTCCCCCCAGATATTATTACACCAACCCTTTTTCCTTTAAAAAGCTGAGGATATTCCATTATTGCAGCAATTGGAACTGCAGATGATGGCTCGATAACAAGTTTCATCCGTTCCCAAACTAACCTCATGGCTTTTACGATTGACTCCTCCGAAACGGTTAGAATGCCATCACACTTTGATGATATGATTGTAAATGTTCGCTCGCAAAGCGATGTTAATAGCCCATCGGCAATGGTTTTGGGGCTAATCGAAGGATAAATCACATTATCACGAACCGAACGAAAAGCATCATCTGCGTTTATTGGTTCGGCGCCATATAATTTAATGGATGGATTAAAACCTTTAACATATGTAAGCGTTCCGCTTAGCAAGCCACCGCCTCCAACAGGAGCAATTACAATATCCAAATCGGCAACATCTTCAATTAGTTCTAACGAGGCCGTTCCCTGCCCGCTTATAACATTAAAATTATCGTATGGGTGAATAAAAGTGGCTCCTGTTTCTGCTTGCACTTTTGCTTGAACTGCCTCACGATCGTGCTGTGTTGGTGGGCAAAAAGTAATTATTGCACCATAACCAGCAACTGCTTTTTTCTTTATAGACGGTGCATTTTCAGGCATTACAATGTAAGATGGTATTCCTCGCATTGATGCAGCCAATGCCAGTGCAGCAGCATGATTTCCCGAACTATGAGTTGTTACGCCATTCTTTGCTTGCTCATCGGAAAGGCTAAAAACGGCATTTGATGCGCCACGGAACTTAAACGCACCAACTTTTTGAAAATTTTCACATTTTAGAAATAGGGATGCCCCAAGAATTGAATTTACAGTATGCGATTGATGTATTGGAGTTCTATTTGCATAATTTCTCACAATAGAAAAGGCTTTAACTACATCATCAAATTGTGGAATTAGCTTATTATTTTCGGAATTCATAAGCACTTTTGGTTTTCAACAAAAATACAATATGAAAGTATAAAACCAAGAAAATTTGAAGCAAACTACTTTTTATCCTTAAGGTCTTTATCCTGATTATAAACCTTAAATTTATCCATTATCCTTAATCTGATTTCATAATCGCTTGAACTAAGAATGTACACGTCAGTAAACCCGCAATACTCCATAAACCAAAACACCTCATTACCCTTTAAACCAGTAAGCGCTTCGACAATTCCTGCTGAAAACTTTCTTTCAATAGCCCTTTGGCGTTTTTCTTTTTCAAGTTTCTCTTGTAAAGCTTTATTTTGCTTTGCAAGCCAATCAATGCCAAAAGAACCTCCCGAATTAGCTGAAGGAAGGTTTTTCAAATCAAGTTTTTTTATAATCTGAGTAAAGTAGACGCTTATTCGCTCCAACTCACGCTCCTTCTTTGTAATTGGCAACTTCAAATTCAAAAATCCCTTTAAAAAACCCTCGTAATTAGCAAACCAAGCAAACTTTAATTCTTTTAAGACATATGAGCGTGGTGTTAACTTTATAGTATAGAAAAGGGAGTCGTTTTTATATTCACCCCAATTAATAACCTCTTTTTTAAAATACCCTAAAGATGAAAGTGTAATTGTATCGCCTATGCTTAAAGGAATCTTAAAATAGCCCAAAAGATCAGAAATAGTTGCTTCATGTTTAGTAATATTGATAACGTGAGTCATCTCAACAGGAGCACCCGATTGTTCGTTCACAACACGAAAACTAACATATTTTAAACTATCCTGAGCTCTTAGCACTGCAAAACAACCTAAAAGGATAGAAATAAAAATGGCTAAACTAGACTTGCGAATCAAATCCATTTACAATGATTTTCTCAAAAATAGCAGATTAAGGCATTCAAAAACATGCTGTAAATAAAACATTAACCTACTTTAACCAAACAAAGATTTTTTAACACCAATTATGATTTCATCTCCTGTTTAATAACTATTTATTTAACTTTGCACAAATAATAATTGCAAATGAAAGAGCTTAAATTAATAATTGAGAATATTTGGGATAATCGCAATTTGCTTTCCGAATCAGAATCAAAACAAGCTATCAGAAACGTAATTGAACTTTTAGATAAAGGTAAACTTAGAATCGCCGAGCCAAGCAATAATAATTGGACCGTAAATGAATGGATCAAGAAAGCCGTAATACTCTACTTCCCAATACAGGAAATGCAAACAATTGAAGTAGGGCCTTTTGAGTTTCATGATAAAATTGCATTAAAATCGAATTACAAAGAGTTGGGAGTTAGAGTAGTTCCTCATGCCATTGCTCGCTATGGTTCTTACCTTGCAAAAGGAGTAATTATGATGCCTTCGTACGTTAACATCGGAGCTTATGTTGATGAAGGTACAATGGTTGATACTTGGGCAACCGTGGGCTCGTGCGCTCAAATAGGGAAAAATGTTCATCTAAGTGGGGGTGTTGGTATTGGCGGTGTGCTAGAGCCAGTTCAGGCAGCTCCTGTGATTATTGAAGATGGTTGCTTTATAGGCTCACGATGCATTGTGGTTGAAGGGGTGAGGGTTGGAAAGCAAGCTGTACTTGGAGCTAATGTAGTACTAACAAAATCAACAAAAATAATTGACGTAACCGGTTCGACACCTATTGAATATAAAGGCGAAGTACCTGCACGATCGGTGGTAATCCCTGGCTCATATACTAAAAAGTTTACCGCAGGTGAATACCAAGTTCCTTGTGCACTAATAATTGGCGAAAGAAAGGAATCAACTGATTTAAAAACATCTCTAAATGATGCGCTAAGAGAATACAATGTTGCGGTATAAATAAAATTAGTAATATTCCATACGATTAAACACAATTTGCTATGGCAGGCAATTTAAACTTAGAAGGGCAGAATGCTGTTATTGCTGTCAAAATGATGAAGAATGTTTCATCAGTACTTGAAAAAGCAGAAATACCTTACATATTAGAGGCAGGTACTCTACTGGGAGTAATTAGAGAGAACAGGTTGCTACCGTGGGATAATGATATTGATTTTACAATTACTAGGCAATATGAAGCTAAACTCCGTAAAATTCTATGGAAGTTTTACTTAAAAGGTTACTCTGTTCGGGTTAAATATTATAACAGGGATTTAAAGTATTTTAAAAAGGGGGAAGTAAGAATTATAAGGGTAAAGCATATAAATCCGTTAAAGTTTTTCAAAAAAGATGTTATTCTTGAGATTTTCTTAAAAAGGAAAATTGGCAACGAGTACTATTGGACGGTTGGCGTTAACGACCCTGTGCTTAAATCGGTTCCCGAAAGATTTTATGACAATCACACAAAATACAAATTCGAAGGCAAAATGTTCTCGGTGCCCGAGGACTATATTGGCTATTTGGAAGAGCATTATGGTAAAAACTGGAGAACCCCTATTAAAGAGTGGGATTACAGAACTAGTGATTGCAGCGTAAAAGAGTTTTTATAGCGCTAGCTGAATATCTTCTCCGCCATTTCAAGATCTTCCTCATTATCAATCTCAAACCACTTAAGGTTAGAGTAATCTATTGCTTCGAATTGCATTGAGCCACTATTTACAAGAGTTGCAAAAGCCTGCTCATAGTACGAATTCACTTTCCCGCTGTCAATAATCTTTTTAAGTTCAGGTATAACAAGGTTTATAAAATCTGAATGCTTAATAGTATAAATATTAACCGTTTTATAAGTCTCATCCATTCTTTTAATCAGCGAATAATCCGTTTTAAGATAAATCCTATCAACCAGCATATGGGATTTATCAAAGGTGACTACCGTTCCATCCATAAATGGCATAAAGGCGCTAACGGCCATCTGATTTCTCCCAACCTGAAAATGATCGAGAGCATTTGGAGCAACAACAATATCGCCCTCTAAAAGCAAAAAATCCTCATCAATTATATCCTTTGCCATGTAAAACGACACAATATTATTTGTTTTCTCCCAATCGATATTATTAACATACTGAATTTCCATTCCTTGCCAATTATCGCCAATAGACTTAAAAATCTCTTCCCATCTGTACCCAACAACTAGTATTACTCTTTTTATTCCTTTCTTTAAAAGAAGTTCAAGCATTCGGTGCAAAATGGGCTTACCCGAAACCTCAACTAAACACTTGGGAATGACTTCGGTATACCTTTTTAATCGGCTTCCCCTACCAGCAAGCAAGAAAACGGCTGTATTCATATTCCAAATTATTTATTCTTCAAATCTAATATTTTTTACTTTCTTGCATTATATTCAAAGCATTATTAAATTATAAAAAAAAACAAAATAATTATGGCTAACAGATTTTACAATTTGATACTTTCTCTAATCTCTAAAAATTGTTGGGTTGATAAATTTCGGTTCAGAAATTTTAAAATAACAATTGATGATGTAACATACCGATTAATAAACCACAATGATTCAATCGAGGAATTAACCATTATTATCAATAAAGCTTATTCGATTTATTCAATGGACGATATTCAATTTATGGGTATCAATCAAGATTACAATACAACTAAAAAAAGGACACGAAATGCTTTATGTTTTGTTGCCTCTTTTGACAATAAACTTATTGGCACTATCACATTCAAACCAACTTATACTTGCAAAGGAAGCAGTTGGTTTAACAGGCCTTTTGTATCAAAATTCAACCAACTTGCTGTATTACCAGAATACCAAACTAAGGGAGTCGGAGGAAAACTCATTAAACTAACTGAAACCATTGCTAAAAAAACCTTTGCAAAAGAACTTGCTCTTGACACTTCTGAAAAGGCTACTGAATTAATAGACTACTACAACCGTAGAGGATATAGATTTATTGAAATTATTAAATGGGAAAAACGAAATTATCAGAGTGTAGTTTTAAGTAAAAAATTATAGTTTTTATTGCTTTGGATATGCTTTACTTGTAATATCTCCACAAATAGTTTTCTCATTATCTCTACAATTCCATTCTTTAATTGGAACGCTCCAATCTCCATATTTCTCAGTTAAATAATCCTTATAAAGGCTTGGAGCCTTAAAACTTCGTTCAAGTGCATCCACCAGTTCAAACGAATTGTAGTACTTATTATCAACACGCATTACCCTACCTTTTGCTTGCCAGTATGTAAACTTCTCATCCGATGTTTTAATAAAAACATCAAGCATAATAAGATTTTCCTTGGCCTTAGGGTAAATAATATCAAAAAGGTAATGAAACAGAGGTTTAACTTTAATTATTGAGCAGTCGCCTTTTTTAATGGGTCCAAAATCCTCGTGACTTTTTCTAACCGACAACTTATAACCCTTAAAAAGCAAAGTTCTTTTGAGCTTAAGAAACGAGTTCAGATTTTTATACGGCAATGAAATATCAACATCATGATCCCATGGGAGCAAATCTTTATCGCGAACAAGGCCTAAAAGAGTACCTCCCTCAAGATGGTATTCAATACCATTCTTATCGAGCAGTTCAACAACATCAAAAAGAATTCGTCTTGCCTTTATAAGGTTCGATTTCGTCAATTGTGGCTCTTTACTTCCCATTTTCTTTTATAGTTTTGTAAAATGGCATTAAAGGTATATAATCAATTTACATTAACAATAGAACAATCGTTTAGCTCAAAAAAATTAGGCTGTTAAGATCTATTATAAAATCGAGAAAAAAACACTAAAATTGCACCATAATTAAAATCAACAATATGAAGATTGTTATTCTTGCAGCAGGGATTGGATCTCGATTGGGAAATCCACTACCAAAGCCACTCACCACGCTAAAAAACGGCAAAACCATTATGCAACAACAAATCGAAAACCTTACAAAGCATTTCGATATTGATAACATCAACATTGTTGTTGGATTTAAGAAAGAGCTGATAATGGAGAGTTTTCCAGATATCACCTTTATTTACAACCAAAACTACGACCAAACCAACACATCTAAGAGTTTATTGAAAGCGCTTAAGAAAAACCATCGAGATTCGGTTCTTTGGCTTAACGGAGATGTTGTTTTTGATGCCGACATCATCAACCTACTTACCCCAAGTATTGTAGCAAACAAATCCTTTGTATGCGTTAACAACTCTAAAGTTGGTGAAGAGGAGGTTAAGTATACTACCGATGAAAAAGGGTTTATAAAGGAACTCTCAAAAAAGGTTGTGAATGCTGCTGGCGAAGCGGTTGGTATCAATTTTATCAGCAGTAAGGATATCAACACCTTCATTACTCGATTAGAAGAGTGTAAGGATAACGATTACTTTGAGCGCGGAATTGAACTTGCCATCGAAAAGGATGGGCTAAATGTTCAGGCAGTTGACATATCGAAATTCCGCTGTATGGAGATCGACTTTAAGGAGGATCTTGATAACGCAAACAAGATATTTTAAGCAACAATGAAAGCAATCCTTTTTTGCATAAACCCTTATGCCTTTGGCATTCTTAAGCCTTTGCATGATGAACTGAGCAACCGAGGTGCTGAAATATTATGGTATATCCCCGATAAAATACTATCGGGGTTTCCTTTTAAAAGTGAGGCTAAAATTACAAACTCAATCAAAGATCTGCACAAATTCAACAGCGATGCCATCTTTGTTCCTGGAAATGAAGTTCCACACTACTTAAGAGGAGTTAAAGTTCAGGTTTTTCATGGTTTAGCAGGTGAAAAAAAAGGGCATTTCAGAATTCGCAAGTACTTTGATTTATACCTTACTCAAGGGCCATATTTTACAAATCGCTTCAAGGAATTAGCTGCTAAATACAAAGATTTTGAAGTAGTAGAAACTGGTTGGTGCAAACTCGATACTCTTTTCCAAAACCACGAAGAGTATAGAATAGAAAGGGATAAACTGCTTGCAAATCATGGAAAAAAACATCTAGTGCTTTTTGCACCTACCTTTTCGCCTTCTCTAACCTGTGCTATAAATGCAAAAGACGAGATATTTAAACTTGTCGATTCTGAAGATATATTCCTGCTAATTAAGTTTCACGATTTAATGGACTCCTCGGTGGTTCAAGAGTATAAAGAACTGGCAGATAAGAGGCCCAATGTCCAGATCGCAACCGATAGAAACATTCTCAAGTACATGATCATGTCCGATTTCATGATTAGCGATACATCATCGGTAGTTTATGAGTTCGTCCTTTTGAATAAGCCCGTAATAACCATCAAATCTCATTCCGAGAATATAAACTGGTGTGATATCCCCGACCATCAGAATTTACTTGAGGTTTTCAAAAAGGAGTTAAACGAAGATAATTTCAAAAAATCCCGGCAGAATACCATTAGTCAATACCACCCTTATACCGATGGCAAATCATCGGCAAGGATGGTTGATGCCGTTGAAGAATACATAAGTATGCACGGTGTACCGGAGCAGCGAAAACTTGGACTTTATCGCCGTTACAAAATGAATAAAATGTTTGGTAAAAAACCTGATTAATAGCATGATACTTGCCGACGAAATAAAACAAACCATTGATATCCTGAGGAATGGAGGCATCATCCTCTACCCTACCGATACTATTTGGGGTATTGGCTGCGATGCTACAAATCCAGAAGCTGTAGCAAAAATATACAAGATAAAGCAGCGCGAGGACTCTAAAAGCATGATTGTTCTTGTGGATAAGGTTGGAAGGGTCCCCTCTTATGTTTCGGAGATGCCTGATTTAGCCTGGGATTTGGTGGAACTAGCCGACAAACCGCTAACAATCATTTACCCAAAAGCGAAAAATCTTGCAAGCAATCTTGTTGCGGCTGATGGCTCAATTGGCATCAGAGTTGCTAACCACGAATTCTGTAGCAAGCTGATTGGTCGATTTGGTAAGCCTATTGTTTCTACATCAGCAAATATTTCGGGAAAACCTTTTCCAAAGTCATTCCATGATATTGATGATGCAATAAAGGATAACGTTGACCATATCGTTTCTGATGAATTTGATCATCCGGTATCCGATAAACCTTCTGGAATTATTATGCTGGGTGTAAATGGCGAAATCAAAGTTATACGAGAATAAAAAAGGGGTTGAAATCAACCCCTTTCATTTTAACTTCTATCTATTATAAATGATGTAGTCCTCCCGAACCCGATGATTTAGAATCGATGATTGGACGGCCTTTATAGTAAACATCCCCGCTACCAGAAACACGCATCTTTAAATCATCAACAGCCCAAACCTTAACATCGCCTGAGCCGCTTACCTGAATCTCAACTTTCTTACACTGAAGACCTTCGTTTTTGATATCGCCTGAACCGCTAATAGTATACGAAGCACTCTCAGCAACGTCGGTACCTGCCATAAAGATATCACCAGAACCGGAGATAGACATATCAAGATTTTTAACAGATAAGTTCTCAATCTTTACATCACCGCTACCACTAATCTCCACTTTAAGATCTTCAGCCTTAATTGCTGTTTGAGCAAGAATATCGCCCGAACCAGAAATGCTTAGCCCTGTAATTTTAGGCATCGAGATGTAAACCTTTACCTTTTTATCGCCAAACTCAAAATTGAAATGGCTTTTATTCTTAATCTTAAGCACATCTCCTTCAACAATAGCTTCAATTTCCTCTAGGTAATCAGCAGGTGCCTCAATCTCAACTTTAAAGTCATTGGTTTGGCTTAAGTATACATCTGCGGCTATAGATAGTCCAACGCTAGTAAAACCAGATACATTACGTGTTTCACGCTTTTGTGCATTAGAACAATTAATAAATAGTAATGAAGCAAAAAGCATTACACCGATTTTAAATAACTTTTTCATAATATTTGTTTTTAATGAGTGAATTTGAAAAATCAATTTAATACAACAGACGAAAACAAAATCTCAAATGCTGCATTGCGTTATATTTTCTTTATCAAATGTACCAATAATAAATGCTACAAATTCAAAACACTGGATTTCCATTAAAGATTTATCTTTGCATCATAAAAATGAAATAGCATGGACAATAACCCAATCATATACCATCATAAAACGCCCATTCAGATTCGCTTTAACGATATCGATCAGCTAGGACACGCCACCAATTCGGTTTACCAGCAGTATTTCGATTTAGGGAAAATGAACTATTTCAACAAAGTGCTCGAAGAGCAAATGGACTGGGAGGTTGAAGGGCTAATTTTAGCAAGCATTACCATTGATTATTTAACCCCAATTTTCTTAAACGATAAAGTAGTTGTCCGCTCAAAGATTTTCCACATTGGGAATAAAAGTCTAAAGATGAGCCAAGATCTTTACGATGAATCAACAGGGCAAGTTGCAGCAACAAGCAAATCGACAATGGTTTGCTTTAGCAATAAACAACAATCAACATTAGTGATTCCTAAAAGATGGAGGGATAGAATAGCAGCGTTTGAGCACGATACGCTATTCGAGGTATAAATCGATGAGACCCTCGGGGATCTCCATTACAATAGTTTTCTTCTCGGTATCAAATTCAACAATCAGCTCATCTGTTGCTGGTAACATCACCTCTTTGCCTGAATGATGCAAAACTGTAAAAACCGAATTTGATTGATACTCCTGGTAATCGACAATCTTACCAATGGGTTGGTTTTGAGCATTACTAAGCGAGTAGCCAACCAAATCGCTCATCAGAAGTTCATCATTTGGAGCAATCTCATCGGCAGGAAGAAGCATCTTAAGGCCAACCAGCTCATCGGCAGCATCAACATCCTCAATATCATCAAATTTGACGAGGGCTTTATCTTCGCCCTTAGAGCGAATAGATGCTATAAAAAAAGGAACCGGTATGCCATCGAATTCGATGAATACCGATTCCAAATTTTGTTCTTCGAGGTAAAAGTCGTCGTTCCAAACAACTTGGAACTCGCCGCCTACGCCGTGAGTTCTTTGAATTGATCCAATTTCAACAAACTGGTTCGAACCCATGGGTAAAAGCTCTATGCCTCGGTATTTTCGCCTTCTGGAGCGCTTTCTTCAGCTACTTCTTCAGTGCCTTTTTTAGCTTCTTTAGCAGCAGCTTCTGCTCTCTTCTTAGCTACTTCCTGTGCACGAGCCTCTTTTACTTTATTCTCAGCCTCGATGCGTTTCTTAATATCATCGCGCTTACCTTTTACAAGAGAATCGATCTTTGCTTGAACCTTAGCGTCTTTCGACTCCATCCAAGTTTGGAATTTTGCTTCGGCTTGCTCTGCTGTAAGGGCACCTTTTGTAACGCCCTCTAGCAAGTGTTTTTTAATCATTACACCTTTATACGATAGGATAGCCCTACAGGTGTCGGTAGGTTGAGCGCCTTTTTGCAGCCAATCTAATGCTCTTTCGAAGTTTAGCTCGATAGTAGCAGGATTAGTAATAGGATTGTATGAACCAACCCTCTCGATGAATCTGCCATCACGTGGCGCCCTGCTATCCGCCACTACAATGTGGTAGAAAGGTAATTTCTTCCTTCCTTGGCGGCTTAGTCTGATTTTTACAGGCATACTTTACGCTTTTTTAAAATTTATCCTAATAAAATTTGAGCGGCAAAGATAGCTGTAATTTTGATAATCAGACAATAAACTAGAATTTATTTTTAGAATTCAGATGTCAGTTGTTGGAATCAACTTTTTCTACTTTTTCTTCTTTTTCTTCTTCTTGACAGGCATCGCCATTTTAGCCTCATGCTCCTTAATCAACGATTTCCAATCGTGTTCGCTATCCTCCGAAACATCAATAGTTTCTTCGTACTCAGCTTTATCAATACCAATAACATCAATTGGCTTTGTTAGGAAACTTTCAATCTCATCAAGAATTTCGCGCTCCTCCTTGCTACAGAATGAAATTGCAATACCACGCTGAGTTCCTCTTCCAGTTCTTCCTACTCGGTGCACATAGTTTTCGGCAACTTCGGGCAAATCGTAATTAACAACATACTCCACGTTAGGAATATCGATACCCCTAGAACTAATATCCGTTGCGATTAAAATTTTATTTGTCCCGCTTTTAAAGTTAGCCATTACGTCCGAGCGTTCATCCTGAACCTTATCGCCATGAATGGTTTGGCTCGATATTCCAACTCGTTCCAAAGCTTTAGCAACACGCTCTGCTCGCACTTTTGTGCGAACGAATACAAGCATCTTGCTTTCGGGATGCTCTTTAATCATGCGCTCAAGGAAAAAGCGCTTATCATCCATCTCAATAAATGCAACAGAATGATCGATATTTTTCGAAACAGGATCTTTAGGTGATATTTGAATACGTACAGCGTGACGAACTAACCCGTAGGCCAAATCTTTGATATGCTCGTTAATGGTTGCTGAGAAAAATAATGTTTGACGTCCTTTAGGAATTCGTCTTATAAGCTGCTGCATATCGGTGATAAAGCCTAACTCAAGCATATGGTCAGCCTCATCGAGAATAAGGATGCTCACACTTTTAAAGGAGAGAAAACCTTGACTTGCTAAATCGAACATTCTACCAGGAGTGGCAACAAGAATATCCATTCCGTTCTTAAGCCTTTTGATTTGTGGCGCTTGGTCAACTCCACCATGCATCCCAAGCACGTTAATACCCATACCAGCAACAAGTTTCTCAAAAACCTCAGTCACCTGAATAGCCAACTCATGGGTAGGAACCATCACAATACAGCGAACTCCATAACTCTCCATTTCCTCTCGCCTTAAGCTAAGAAGATGAATTACCGGAATTGCATAGGCTGCTGTTTTTCCAGTTCCAGTTTGAGCAATTGCTAGAACATCCTCACCATTAACAATGGGCGGAATAGTTCGATATTGAATATCGGTAGGCTTTCTAAAGCCTAAGTTTTCGAGATTGCGCTTTAGCGCTGGAGAAAAGTTATATTTATCGAACCTCATGAAAAAAATCTCTTCTATAATTATTTCAAAAAGAACTACTCAAAACGCTTTTCTTAGTCCTTTTACACACTGCAAAAGTAGCAAAAAGAAGTAATTAAAAGAGGATAAGGGGATTTATAAAATCACAACATTAAACAATTTGAAATCTCCAAAAAAAGTTATAAAGAGAAATGACCAGATATAACTCATATAAGAGCATGAAAAAAAACTTAACTTTGTAATATTGTTACTAACTACTAACCATGAAATCAATGATTAAACAACTAAGCATTATTATTGTTTTTCTTTTATTTGGCTGTATATCCCAAAAAAAACAACCTGATAATCAAAAAAGTAGTTCCTTTAACGAAATTGAAATCATTATTGAAGAAAACGATGACAATCTAATTTTTAAAATAAATAACAATTCCGAGAAAGAATCGATTATTCTCAACCAAAATAAATTGCATATTGAAAGAATGGTAAACAATAAATGGGAAAAAATAAAACTTTTAAATTGTCCATGTGGAGCACCTTGTGCACAACAATCAGAACTCATTGAAATACTCATTGGGAAAAACTATATTTTAAAATGGGACAAAAAAGAGAGCTGGTGTGGGAAGAAAAATAAGAATGGGATTCCAGATACAAACACATCTATCTGCCAACCAGGTGATTATAGAATTAGAATTGTGTTTAGCAGTTCAAAAAATAAATCTCAAGTAATCTATAAAGAGTTTAATATAAATTAAAGTATAATGAAAAAAATAGTTGGAATTTTATTAGGCTTCATGCCTGTATTGCTTTTTGCTCAAACTTGGAGAGATAACTTTTACCTGCCTTCAAATGGGAAAAGCGATATTACATTTTATGATATCCAAAAAGAATTCAAAGAATACTGGAACAAATATGATGTAAAAAAGGGTTATTATTTAATTGATGGCAAAAAGAAAAAAGCAGCAGGATGGAAACAATTCAAACGTTGGGAATGGTTTTGGGAAACAAGAGTTGATCCAAAAACAGGTAAATTCCCAGAAACGAATAATCTATTAATAAACAACTTAAAACTTTCTAGCATAAAGGCCGATGAGGCAAACTGGCAAAGTTTAGGGCCTAACAGTTCACAAGGTGGTTATGCTGGTATAGGTCGAATTAATTGTATCGCATTTCATCCGAGTAATACAAACATTTTTTGGGTAGGATCTCCTTCAGGTGGGTTATGGGAAACGACTGATGGCGGTAGCACATGGTCTGTTTTAACAAATAATATTCCTGTGCTAGGAGTAAGCGAAATTTTCATTCCAAGTGATTATGAAACTTCGAAAACGATATATATTGCAACTGGCGATCGTGATGCTGGAGATAACTACTCAATAGGAGTTCTAAAATCCACAAACGATGGGCAAACATGGGAAACCACTGGTTTAGTATTTAATCAATCGAGTCGTATTAGAATTACCAGAATGCTTGCTCACCCTACCAAACAAAATATTATTTATGTTGCAACAAATGGAGGTATATATAAAACAATAAATAGCGGAACAAATTGGACTAAAGTTCTAAATGGTCTTTTTTATGATATGGAATTTAAATATGGCGGTGAAGATAGTGTTCTTTTTGCTGCTAGTCGTTATTATACTAGTTCTGGAACTGAATACCCAGCCGTAATTTACAAAACAAAAGATGCAGGAGCAACTTGGACACCAAAGCACACTTTCTCAAATACCGTTTTAAGAGTAGAACTAGATGCTGCAAAATCTAACCCATCCATAATTTATGCTTTATCTACAAATTCAGAGGGTGGAATGGATGGACTTTATAAATCGGCCAATAATGGTTTATCATTCACAAGGGTTTACGATGGCACAGTATCGGGTAAAAATCTTTTAAATTATGAAGAAGGTGATGTAAGCACCGATGGTCAGGGATGGTATGATCTTACCCTTGCTGTTTCGCCAACTAATGAAAATGAAATCTATTTAGGCGGGATAAATACCTGGAAATCAACAAATGGTGGAGTAAATTGGATTATCAAGAGTAACTGGCGTGGTGCGAATGGTGTTCCTGAAGTACATGCAGACAAACACTATATGGAGTTCCAAGATGGCTCTACTTTCTTTGAAGCTAATGATGGAGGAATTTATAAGACCACAAATGGTGGGACTTCATGGATAGACTTATCTAACGAATTGGTTACTAGCCAAATATACAAACTCGGAGTGTCTCAGACTGTTAAAGGAGAAGTAATTACAGGCCTTCAGGATAATGGTAGCAAACTGATTTACATGGGTAATACTTGGTATGATGTTAAAGGAGGAGATGGTATGGAGTGTATTATCGATTACGATGATGTAAATACTCAATATGCTACATATATTGAAGGTCAAATAGATAGAACTACAGATCGATGGTCTAGTTATGAAAACATTGTAGATATTTCCGCAAATATTCCAGGCGGACCTGCAGGAGCTTGGGTTACGCCTTATTTAATAGATCCAAGTAACCATCAAACTATTTATGTTGGTTACGAAGATGTGTGGAAATCTACAAATAAAGGAAATGAAAATACTTGGACTAAAATATCGACATTGAGCCTTACTAATAAGATAAGGTCCATGGCTATTGCACCATCTGATAACAGAATCATCTATATAACAGATCAAAATTATTTATATAAAACAACAAATGGAGGAGCAAGCTGGACCGATATTACTTCGTACAAACCAACCACTAACAATCTAATTACAAGTATTACTATCGACTCTCAAAACCCAAGTAAAGTATGGATTACATATGGTGGATTTGATGCTTATAGAGTTTATGAATCTAACAACGGCGGCAGCAATTGGACTGACATTTCAGCAGGCCTACCATCTGTTCCAGCCAGTACAATTATTCAAAATAAACTTTCAACTACTCAACATCTTTATATTGGAACAGATATAGGAGTTTATATTAAAAAAGGAGTTTATAATTGGGTGCTGTTTAGCAACAACTTACCTTCTGTTATAGTTACTGAACTAGAAATATTCTACGACAAAACCAATGCTGCAAACAGCGTTCTTTACGCGTCAACTTACGGAAGAGGTTTGTGGAAATCGAATTTAGCATCATTTACTACTGGTATAAATTCAAATGATTTACTTGAGTATGGTATAAAAATATATCCTAACCCTAGCAGTGGAATAGTAAATATTAAACTCGACAAAACTTATAATGACGTTGATATAAAAATTGTTGATTTAACAGGTAGGATTGTTAAAAGAGAGTTGGTTAAAGGTGAAGGGGAAAAAATTATTGATTTAACTAATTTAGCAAAAGGAATTTATCTTACTAAAATGAATTTCAATGGTAAAGACCTTGTTTCTAAATTAATAATAGAATAATAGCATACATATATTATAAAATAAGAAAGTGGAGGTTAAATAATTTAACCTCCACTTTCTTATTGTCAAGCTGTCATTTCAGCCACTTATCAAGCCAACCTTTAAACTCTCTTTGCCATAAAATTCCATTTTGAGGTTTTAAAACCCAATGGTTCTCCTCAGGAAAATAGAGGAGCTTGCTTGGTATGCCAAGCATTTGAGCAGTGTTAAATGCTGCCATACCTTGGGTATATGGAATTCGAAAATCTTTACCTCCGTGTATTACAAGTATTGGTGTATCCCAGTTTTTAACATATTTGTGGGGGCTATGAGCAAAACTTTTTTGTGCTACCGCATTCTTATCATCCCATGGTGCACCGCCCATTTCCCATTCGTCGAAGAACATCTCCTCTGTGGTTAAATACTCCATTTCAGAATTGAACACCCCACAATGCGCAATAAATGATTTGAATCGCTTATTATGGTTCCCTGCAAGCCAAAACACAGTATACCCACCATAACTTGCGCCAACTGCACCAAGACGATCTTTGTCAACCCAGGGTTCTTTGCTTACCTCATCAATCGATGCTAATAAATCTTTCATCTCTTGTCCGCCATGGTCTTTGCTTATCTGATCTGTCCACGATTGCCCGAAGGTTAATGTACCCCTACGGCTAGGAGCAACTATCACATAACCATTTGAGGCCATTATAGAGAAGTTCCAACGGTAACTCCAGAACTGGCTAACTGCACTTTGTGGGCCTCCTTCGCAGTATAAAATTGCAGGATATTTTTTGTTTTTATCGAAGTTTGGAGGAAGGATTACCCAGCTGTGTACCATCTTTCCATCAGTCGATTTAACCCAACGCTACTCAACTGTTGGCATTGTTAACTTGTCGAGAATGTCTTTATTGATGAATGAGATTTCGGTTTCATCTCCTGTATCAGGGTTGATAGTGTAAATTTCTGCAGGCTTTGTAATGGAAACTTTGTCGCCGACCAAAACTTTTCCCGCAATATCAACAGAATGATAGTCGTGATTACCTTTTGTAATAGCCTTTATCTCCTTGGTCGCAACATCCATTTTGTAGATTTGGTAAGTTGCGTTAACACCGGCAATTAAAAAGATTGAATTGCCATCGTCAGTCCATTGTGTATTGGATACCGAGTAGTCGAAATCTGCTGTCAAGTAAGTTTTCTCTCCCGTGGTGAAATCAAGAATAAATAATCGATCCTTATCCGCTTCAAATCCTGCCCTCTCCATCGACAGCCAAGCCATTTTGCTCCCATCGGGAGAGAAAACAGGTGCTTTATCGTAACCCATCATTCCCTCGGTTAGGTTTTTAACCTCCTTTGTATCGATATTATAAAGGTATATGTCAGAGTTAGTGCTGAAGGCGTACTCTTTACCCGTTAGCTTTTTGCATGTATAAGCAATTTGCTTTCCGTCAGGAGCCCACGAAATTTCCTCATTGCCACCAAATGGTTTTAGCGGGCTATCGTAAGGCTCATTTAGCATGATATCGTTGATTTTTGTTACGTTACCATTATTGAAATCGGCAACGAATACATGGCTGTAATAACCATCTTCCCATGAATCCCAATGACGATACATCAAATCGTTAATTATCATTCCATTGGCCTTGGGTAAATCTGGATAAATATCTGAAGTCCCTTTGTCAATTTTAACTTCGCTAAAGAATAATATTTTATCCCCTTTAGGAGATATTTTAAACCCGTTTATATCTGACTCATGTGATGAAATCTTTTGTTTATCACTTCCATCTGTATTTATTGCCCAAATTTGCGCTGTTTCACCTTCAGTTGATATAAAGGCGATTTTTGAATCGCTAACCCAAACCGGATTAAATTCATGCGAGCTAGTTAATGTTAACTGCTTTTTGTTGCTTCCATCAGCGTTCATAATATAAAGATCCGAATTGCTTTTATTCTGCTCAATGGAATAATAGGAAACGGTATAAGCAATTAATGCTCCATTTGGTGAAACAGTTGTTTCCCCAAGTCTTCCAAACGACCATAGTACCTCTGGGGTAAGGATTCCATTTTCAATTATAGGATTTGATGACCCTATGACAATTTCTTTGGGTTTTTCAGGAGCACTGCATGCAGTTGTTATAATTACAAGCGCAACCATAAGGTGTTTATATTTCATGTTTTATTTATTTGGTTATTAATATATAAGGGTACGACAGCAAACTTCAGGATAGGTTTAATTGCCCATTTAGCTGTTAATTAAAGAAATTTGATTATTCATTTTCTTCGCGGAAACGAAGGCCTAAAACGGTGATATCATCACGTTGGAAAGTGTTACCTTTAAATTGGTCAAAATCTTTGGCGACTTTTTCACCAATAACTTTCATTGATTTATCAATCTTCGCTAGGATAGATGATTGGAAACGGGTTGCTGTGTATTTTTTCCGGCTCTCATTATTTTGATCAACAATTCCATCAGAATTGAGAATAATCATATCTCCGGGACTGAGATAAATTCGAGTGTTGACAAACTCGGGATCAACATCAGGCATAATGCCCCCTATTGTTTTACGATTTCCTCTTAACGATTGAATCTTATGGGTTCCATTTTGATAGAAGTAAAGCATTCTATTTGCCCCAGCAAAGGTTACAATGAACTGGTTTGCAATTTTATGCTCGATTAAGCAAATACAAGCATCCATGCCATCGAAGCTTTCGCTAACATCTTGTCTTAACGCTTGATTTACAGAGTTGTCTAGTTCTGCTAAAATATCGGCTGGATTATATATCTTCTTCTCATTTACTATTTCACTAAGTAGTCTGCTGCCAATCATCGACATAAATGCTCCAGGAACACCATGTCCTGTACAGTCAACAACAGCGACAAAGATTTTTTCTCCTTGTTTTGATTTTGCAGGTATTCGCGAAACCCAATAAAAATCACCAGATACAACATCCTTGGGCCGATAAAGTACAAAATGTTCGAGTACGTCATTTAAAGAATCAAGATCTGGGAGTATGGCTTGCTGAATAGTTTTGGCATACTCGAGGCTTGCTGCGGTTTGTCTGTTTTGTTCGTGTAATTCATCGCGTTGAACTTGCATCTCCTCTTTTTGCTGCATCAACTCCTCGTTTTTCTCAATAATCTCCTCTTGGTAAAGAATTAAATCTTTGGTTCGCTCTTTTACTAAAGCTTGCAATCTTAGGTTTGAACTCTTTAGAAGGTTTGTTTTAATTGCTACATAAACCCAGATTATTATAGCGATTATTAGTAAGTATAGAATGAATGAGGCGGGGGATTTGTACCAAGGACGTTTAATTGTAAAAGAGTAAGAAGCAATGGGACTTTCGTTTTCGAAAACATTCCTTGCTTTTACAATAAACTTGTAGTCGCCCGAAGGTAGGTTAGTGTATTCTTTCTTCTGATCTGCAGTCCATTCGCTCCAGCTATTGTCATAACCTTCAAGTATGAAACTATACCTAATTTTTTGGTTTTGCCCAAAGAAAGGAGACGAGAAGTAGAAAATGATTGAGTTGTCCCAGCTGTTGAATTTTTGTTTTGACGTATTTGTTGGCGAGAAATTCGTGCTTCGATAACCTAATGTGTTTTTTTGCAAAGGTAGTGCACCATTAAAAACCTGTTTTGCATTATTAGTTGTAACTCGTCTTATTAAGAGTTTAATAATTGATTGTTTTTCGCTTTCAATCACTCCATCATACCTGTATAGCCCGTCGTATGATGCAATCCAGTTGATATCATTATCCTCGCTGAGCACATCATTAAAAATCATATCAGGGATAACCCTAAATTGAGCAGGTATTCGTCGATATGTGTTATCTGGAAACTTTGATGCTCTTTCGAGCCATCTGTTGGGATTAGTTTTATATGCTTCGAACCAAAGATTGCCCCTTTTATCTTGATTTAGAATTCTGATCCCCGTTGAACCATCGGCAAATTCTAATCCTAAGCATGAATCGGGTACAAATATATCGGCTTTGGCATCATAACGACAAAGACCTTTGTCTGTTGAAACCTTTATGCTCCCATCTATTTGCAAAATCGACATATCATCGCATTTTGGAGAAAATGGAAGTTGGTGGTACGACATTAACTGATCTGCCGCAAGTTGGTATGGGTTTACAATGTTACATCTATTTACTCCTTTATAACGATGCGAGTACCATAATCGGCCTTCTGAATCTTCTGCTAATGAATAAACCTGACCCTTTGTACCTTCAATTTTCCCAAGCAATACCCACTCGCCCTGCTGGTAGCGTAAAATACCTACTCCATCATTCAACCCAGCATAAACAATGTTTGGGAAGAGTTTTGAGTTAATGAAAGAATAGCATGTATTTTTATAAGAGCCAATTTTCTTCGCCTTGTCATCTGTAATTTGATAAATCCCATCGGTTGTGCCAGCAAAAAGAAAGGCTTTATTGTCGCTTGAATAGATTACGGCTAGCCTATTGGAGTACTTATTGAAGTCTTTTATTTCTTGAAATCCCTTTTCGATTTTTCGTGAAACACCAACGCTAGTGGAGATATAAAGAGAATTATTGTACCTAACTAACGATTGGACAGACCCTTTTAAGCCCATTTTATCATCAAAATAGGTAAGGGGTGAACTTATATTTGTATAAGATACCCCATTGTTAAGCGCCATCCAAAGATTGTTCTGGTTGTCGAGGTAAAGGTTCCAGACAGATTCATCCTGTAAGTTTGATTCAAGATTAATTTTCCTTTTTGTTTTACCTTTTTTATCGATGATAATGACACCACCTCTTGATGTACCTAAAGCCGTTTCTCCGTTTGGGAGTTGAACGCTATTGTAAATCAAATTCTTCAGAAGAAAGTCATCTTCTTGGATCTTAAATCTGGTAATAATTGAGTCTTTATTAATAATGGTATCTTGCCTTAATGCAGCTAAATCGTATAAGTAAAGCCCATCGGATTGAGTTCCTATTAATAGTTTTTTAGTGTTGAAGGGTTGAATGGAATAAATTAATTTTTTTGTTAAACAGTCAGTTCCTGTTGCTGGCTTAAGTGAATCGTGTTGCATAAAGGTTAACCCATATTCTGGTTGGTTAACATAAAGTATATCGTTTGCAAAAAACGTTCGATGAAAGTAGGTTTTGGGTTTCCAGTTTTTTATTTCATCGCCTTTAACCAACAATAGGCACTTGTTTGAGCTGAAATAAACACCTTCTTTGGTTGCAAAAACTTGACGTACTAATCCTAATGGTAAATAGCTAGGGTTGATTTTGCTGGTTAGCGAAAAATATTTTAACGATGTGGTTGAGTCTGCGGCAAGATATCCAATTTCATCTTGTCCTCCAACCCATATGCGTCCTTCGTTATCAATATCGAGGCAACGCGCCAAAGCACCATTTATTGAAATATGTCTCCAGTCGCTGCCATCGTACTCAATAACCCCAATGTTGTTTGCAACATAAATCAATCCTCTTTGATCTTGGACAATTGCCCAGTTTTGAGAGTGCCCAGCATAATCGCGGTGATTAAAATTGAAAATAGGATAACGTCCTAACTCTTGAGCCAACAAGTTAGGCAGGAATGATATCGTTAGTAGAATAAATGTAAAAAGAGTAAAGACCCTATATCTCATACGCACCTTTCAAAACACGAAACAATATATCAATTTTTCAAGCAATAAAAGGGAAAATGATGAGTTTTTTTATCAAAAATTTAATTTCACTTTCCCTAAGCGTTAAATTATACGAAGGCTTTTGTCTTTATGTTTATTGTTTTGCAAATAATTAACAACAGTATGAGATTGCGAAATTTAATACAATTTGAAAATTATTTTACTATGTAATTAAACAATTTGCTAGTTTTGATTGCTTTACAAACAAATATTTAAAAGAAAATGTTTGATTTTATTAAAAAGATTGATGCTAAGGGGTATCGCCCTAGATTTGGCGGTGAAGAAATATTCAAGTTTATTGGACCAGGGTTGCTTGTAACGGTTGGTTTTATTGATCCGGGTAATTGGGCGTCGAACTTAGCGGCCGGATCCGATTTCGGTTACTCGTTGCTTTGGATGGTTACCTTTTCTACTTTTATGCTGATTATTCTTCAGCATAACGTTGCACATCTCGGTATTGCATCTGGTCTTTGTCTTTCAGAGGCTGCAAGTATTCATCTTAAGCCTAGGTATTCAAACTTGGTATTAGGCTCGGCCATGCTGGCATCTATTTCAACTTCTTTGGCCGAAATACTTGGCGGTGCAATTGCGCTTAATATGCTTTTCGATATTCCAATTAGAGCCGGAGCGTTTATGGTTTTAATTTTTGTGGGAATTATGCTTTACACAAATTCTTATAGGGTTATTGAGAAGTGGATAATCGCTTTTGTATCAATCATAGGATTATCCTTTATATACGAATTATCACTAGTTAATATAGATTGGAATACCGCTATAACATCTTGGGTTACTCCAACATTCCCCGATGGTTCAATGATAATAATTATGAGCGTTCTCGGTGCTGTAGTTATGCCTCATAACTTATTCCTGCACTCTGAGATAATACAAAGTAGGCAATGGAATTTGCAGGATGATAAAGTTATTAAAAAGCAGCTGAAGTTTGAGTTCCTTGATACCCTCTTTTCGATGCTAATTGGTTGGGCAATCAATAGCGCAATGATTTTGCTTGCGGCTGCTACATTTCACAAAAACAATGTGCAGGTAACCGAATTGCAGCAAGCAAATCAGCTCCTTGAGCCATTAGTTGGAGGTAATGCTGCTGTAATATTTGCAGTTGCGTTGCTTTTTGCTGGCATTGCTTCAACTATTACTTCTGGAATGGCCGCTGGTTCCATATTTGCGGGGATGTACAAAGAACCTTATGATATTAAAGACAATCACTCTCGGTTAGGAGTTGCAATATCATTAGTTATTGCATTTCTAATTATCCTTATAATATCTAACCCTTTCAACGGGCTAATTATTTCACAGATGGTTTTGAGCATTCAGCTTCCCATTACAATTTTTCTGCAGGTTAAGTTAACCTCTTCGGAGAAAGTGATGGGTAAATACAAAAACACACTATTTACAAAAACACTTATCTATGTAATAGGTGCAATTGTAACCGTTTTGAATATAATGCTTTTCATAAGTTTCATTAGTTAATGAAAATTTGATGTTTTAACTTCTGGAGTTCTTGTGATAAGAATCCCTAATTATTGTATATCTTTATAGGATATTAAACCAATTAAACAATAATAGTATGTACACACCATTTATCATTATTGCAGCAGTCTTAATCATTTTGTTGTCGAGTTTTGTAACAGTGCGCCAAGGATATGTTGCCGTAATTACAATTTTCGGTAAATATCGTCGCGTAATGGGACCTGGCTTAAATTTTAAGATTCCATTGTTTGAAGTAATCTACAGAAGAATTTCAATTCAGAATCGCTCTGTTGAACTTGAATTCCAAGCAGTAACACAAGATCAAGCTAATGTATACTTTAAGGCAATGGTTTTGTATAGTGTTATTAATCAGGATGAAGAGACAATTAAAAACGCAGCTTTTAAGTTTATCGATGAAAGAAACCTGATGCAAGCACTTATAAGAACTATTGAAGGTACTATTCGTAGCTATGTTGCAACAAAAAAACAGGCTGAGATTCTTGGTCTAAGAACTGAGATTGTTCTTGAGGTAAAGCTCCATCTTGACCAAACTCTAGAGCAGTGGGGGTATCATCTGATTGACCTTCAGCTTAATGATATCACTTTTGACAAAGAAATTTTAACATCAATGGCAAAGGTTGTTGCTTCGAACAATCTAAAAGCTGCTGCTGAAAACGAAGGTCAGGCATTGCTTATTACTAAAACTAAAGCAGCGGAGGCTGAAGGTAATGCAATTAAGATATCTGCCTCAGCTGAGCGCGATGCTGCGACAATGAGAGGACAAGGTATTGCAATGTTCCGCGAAGAAATGGCAAAAGGTATGGCAAATGCAGCCAAAGAAATGACTGATGCTAATCTTGATTCATCCTTCCTTCTTTTCTCGATGTGGACAGAAGCAATCAAGCATTTTGCTGAAACTGGTAAAGGCAACGTTATATTCCTTGATGGATCGAGCGAAGGAATGCAAAAAACCGTACAGCAACTTATGGGCATCATGAAAACTAATGAAAATAAGAAACAGTAATTCTTTTTATTAGATATTTATGGAAAATGGCTTTTAGGAGCCATTTTTTATTTTTTTAATGATTTGTTAATAAAATTTTAATCCTTTTTTAATCTCTTATTGTGTTGATATATAATTTATTATGTATCATTAGGTAAGAAAAGTGTATAAATTTTAATTAAAAAATCATGGTTTTTTCTTTAAATATATATACATTTGCACCGTATTTAATTGGATTGATTATTTAATTAACTCCATAAGTAGAAAACAAACCTAAGTATTTTAAAAAAAACAAACAATGAAGAACAAAATTTTAATGGGTATCGCAGCTATCGCTATGGTTGCTTTCCTTTCAAGCTGTGGTAAAGTACCTCAAGCTGAGATTGATGCTGTTAACGTAGCTATCGACAGCGCTGCAAAAGTTGAAGCTGGTGTTTATCTTCCAACTGAATTTGCTGCTGTTCAAGATTCAATGAAAGCTATCATGGCTGATGTTGAAGTTCAAAAATCAAAACTTTTCAAGAAATTTGGTCCTGCTAAATTAAAACTTGAAGCTTTATTAACTCAAACCAACGGTTTAGTTGCTAACACAGCAGTTAAGAAAGAAGAAGTTAAAAAAGAAGTTGAAACTACTTTAACTGACATCAAAACAGTTATTGAAGAGAACGCTAAACTTTTCAAAAAAGCTCCAAGAGGTAAAGATGCTGCTGCTGTTCTAGAGCAAATCAAAACCGAAATGGCTACTATTGATGCAGCTGTTGTTGAAGCTCAAGCTTCTTATGACAAAGGCACTTACATGGACGCTTTAAACAAAATTAAAGCTGCTAAAGAAAGAGCTACTGGCATCAACACTGAGTTAAAAGATGCTATTGCTAAAGTTAGAAGATAATAAGTAGATTGCTACTTTATTAATATTAAAATCCCCGGGAAATCCCCGGGGATTTTTGTAGGAATGCGGAAGGATTGAGATGAAAAGGATTTATATCAGATTAATTATTTTTTTTACTACAGCAGGTCTTCTTGCTCTTATTGTTTACCTGTTAATTAGCTACATTCCCAAACCACCTGTAAAGGACATTGAGAATGCTAGGATTTCGTTAGCTAAAGCCTTTAAAAGTAAAGCCGATACCTATTCAAAGGAGTATTATAATGAGGCAAAGATAAACTTTGACTCAGCTATGAATTGTTGGCAAAAGGAGAATGCGAAATTTATATACTTTAGATCGTACGATAAAGTTGCTCGTTTTTCAAGATTATCAACAATTAAATCAAAGCAAGCCATTGATTACTCAAATCAGAGTACAAGCTCTTTTAAGGTTAAGTTAAAAGAGAGGATTCGCAAGTTAAATAATATTATAAACGATATTGATACTTACTTTAATAGGTATCCTCTGCCAAATTCCACACGGAAGGACATATCAAAAGGAAAACTGCAGCTCAAAGAGGCTGAAATAGATTATAATAAAGGACAATATATTCCTGCTAATAAAAAAATAAGTAGTGCTGAAGTTTTGCTGAATAACTCGTATGATGAAGCATACAACGGGCTTGAGCAGTATTTTAAGTTTTTTTCGCAATGGAAAAAGTGGGCAAGTCAAACAATCAAAGATTCAAAAAACAATCAAAATTATTCTATACTTATAGACAAACTTTCCCGAAAATGTTACGTTTACTATAGCGGCAAGATTAAGTATGAGTTCGATTGCGATCTGGGTCGAAATTGGGTAGGTGATAAAAAAAGGATGGGCGATAAGGCAACCCCAGAGGGAATGTATAAAATTGTAAATAAGTATAGCGGTACCAAATACAACAACGCCCTTTTGTTAGATTACCCTAATGAAGAAGATGTTGTTAGATTTAATAAAGAGAAGTCCAAAGGTCTAATCCATCGTAATACAAAGATTGGGAATGGAATTGAAATTCACGGCAGTGGGGGTAAAGGTGTTGATTGGACTGAAGGTTGCATTGCTCTTGAAGATAAAGAAATGGCAATTGTTTATAGGTTAGCATCAGTAGGTACACCCGTTACAATTGTTGGATCATTAAGAAGTTTTGATGAAATCCTTAGCCGATAGTTTTTTTATATGGAAGAAAATAGTTTGTTAAACGAATCTGGACTTGGGGATAACCCTTTAAATGAAAGCATCACAGCGAATGATGTTGAAGTAGTTAACCCTAAAAAGAAGTGGTACATCCGTTTACTTAAGGTTGTTTTAATAATTGTTGCTGTAATACTATTCATCCCAGCATCTATACTTTTCTTTTTATATGTAATACCTGGAATTCAGGAACTAGGTAAAGGTAGGGTGAGGTTTGAGGTTAATGATCAGGAGTTTATGTCGCAACCTGCTTATAAAAAGCAAATAGCGCAACTCGATAAAGAGTTTAAAAAGGTAACTAAAAGGCTAGAGAACTTTTATCCTGTAAAACCTTATATAATTATTAGTACAACTAACAATCGCTTTTATTTGTACAAAAACAAAACCCTTGTTCGTGAAGGATTTTGTAGCTCTGGGAGTTATATTCAGCTAGTAAGTTCAGATAGTGCAAGAACTTGGGTTTTTCAAACACCCAAAGGAATGTTTAAGATCAACTCAAAGCGCGTAGATCCTATTTGGGTAAAACCCGATTGGGCGTTTGTTGAGGAAGGATTACCAATTCCTTCTGCTCGTGCTGATTCAAGGTATGAGTATGGTGTATTAGGCGATTATGCACTTGATATCGGTAATGATTACATGATTCATGGAACAATCTGGAAAAGATTTCTTGGTATGCCTGCCACTCATGGCTGTATTCGTCTGAATGATGAGGATTTAAAGATTGTTTACAAGACTTTAGACTTTGGTTCAAAAGTTTATATTTACTGATACTTTTTGAAGTATGACAAAAACTAAAAAGAGAATCGCTTTGGCTATTAGGATTCCATTCTTGATTTTAATTGGACTTATTTTTAGTGCAATTGTTTACATCACTGTAATGTCGTTAATTAGCACCTCTCGCAAAATCTCTGAGATAAATGAGAATTATAGCTATAAGCAAGTAGAGAAAACATCTATTGATGAGAAATTCTTTACCGATTCAACCTTTGTTGAAATGCAAAAGGAAAAGGCTTTTACGATGTCAAGGGTTGCAATGGCTGAATCTGATTCCATTGGTATGACTTTAAACCTAAAGGATAGCCTTGCAATGCTCGAAATTAAAGGGGTAGTTGTACATAAAGTAAAAATCAGCTCAATGCGAATTTGTAAAGCATTTAATAAAGCAAATTCATATGCTGTTTCATCAATGCTTTCATCTCCTTTAAAAATAGTTAAAGATACAGCATCTATAAAAAAGGTTCCTTTAACAGTTAGGGTTGCTCCTAAGGATACTTCTGAGTATGTTCCATATATTCCTGATACATCTGTCTCTGAACCAGTAAACTACATTTTGGAGATGAATAATGGTATAAGAATATTTGTTTATCAAGAAGAGAATGGGGAATCATCTGATGTTTATAGCCAGTTTTTGTTCGATGTTGCAGATAGGAAGAAAAATACTTTCAGCGCTTTTGAAAAGATGATGAGATTTGAAGTGCCTGAATATAGGCTTTACTTCAAGATTAGAATGCCTAAAAGCGATGCTAAAATTATTTATCGTGCTATTCCGCAAAATGGTCTGATTACCGTATTCTGGTAGAAACTTTTTATAGCTTCATCAAGTCGAATTTCCGCTCCATATCCTGTATTAAAACCATTTGGTTACGTGCACGTTGAATGTTATGTTCAGCGTGTTTTACTTTGTAATAGCTATCACCTCTCAAATAGTCGGCTAAGAATCTTATTCCCATTATGAATGCTAGCATTCGTGGCGCTTTTGGTAAGAATTCAAATTCCTTTGGAGTAAGGGAATTGCCTATTTCCTTAATAAATCCTTCGGCAAAAGCTTTGTATAGTTCGACATCGATGCCAATTAACTCTTGTTTTGTTTCATCTTCAAGCGCTTTAGCAGCAATGGTTCTGATGGCATCCCCGAAATCGTAATGAACAACACCTGGCATTACAGTATCTAAATCAATAACACTAATTGCTTTGCCTTTAGAATTGAATAGGACGTTATTTATTTTAGTGTCGTTATGGGTTACTCTTAGCGGAATTTCTGGAGTTCCTATAAGGTTGTCAAATGCATTCATCTCCTCGCAGCGTGACAGATAGAAATCCAATTCCTGTTTGCAAAGCTTAATTCTGTCGGCACTGTTCTCCTCTGCTGCTGATTTTAGCTGAGAAATCCTTAATCCTAAGCTATGAAAACCAGGTATTACCTCATATAGAGGAGGTTCATTTAAATTGCTAAGTGTGCGAACAAACCATCCATAAGCTTTCCCAGCTTCAGTTGCAAAATCGTTGCTTGGAGCAAGATCAAATGATTTCGAATCAGGAATGTAATTTAATAATCGCCAATAATTCCCATCAGGGGTTTGATGCCAGAGTTTCCCATCCCTAGTATTAATCAAATGCATTACTTGGTATTCCTCATTACCATTCTCCTCTAAATGAGATGTGGCTCTATGGATATTTTCGCTCAATTTCTCAATATTCGGGAATATTGAATGGTTGATACGTTGAAGAATGTATGACGGTGCTGGGTTACCCTTCAGCAATACAGAGTAAGTGTCGTTAATATGTCCAGAGCCAATCGGTTTAACAGTTTCAACTTCCGATTCAACCATGAAAGATTCGACAATTCCTCTATTCATCTATTGAGTATATTATTTTGATTCTTCTTTTTGAGGAATGAAGTACGACGCAAGGATTGATATTGCTAACAGCCCTAAAATGATAGATAGCGAAAGTAGCGTTGGGATTTTATAAAATCCCGAAATACACATTTTAATACCCACATATATTAGGATAGCCGATAACCCGTATTTGAGATAGCGGAATAGGACTACAATTCCTGCTAAAGCAAAGTAGAGTGAGCGTAAGCCTAGTATTGCAAACACATTAGACGTGTAAACAATAAATGGGTCGTTTGATATTGCTAGTACAGCAGGGATTGAGTCGACTGCAAAAATTAAATCGGAGAACTCAATCATGATAAGGGCAATGAAAAGGGGTGTTGCATAAGTCTTATGATTTGCCCTAATGAATAGTTTTCCTTTTTCAGTGTTGCTGCTAACTGGCATAAACTTTTTGAACAGTTTTACCAATGGGTTTTTATCGGGATTAATCTCCTTATCTTTTTCGAATGGAATACGTGCACCTGTTATGATTAGGAATACTCCAAACACATAAATAATCCAATGGAACATCGAAATTAGAGCTATGCCCGCCAAGATGAAGATTGCTCTAAGAACTAACGCGCCAATGATACCCCAGAAAAGAATTTTGTGTTGATTCTCAGGTTTAACATTGAAGAAGCCGAATATCATTATAAACACAAATAGATTGTCGACGCTCAACGATTTTTCAACCACGTAAGCGGTTAAGAACTCCATGGCTTTTTCTTTGCCTAGCCAGTGGTATACGCCATAATTGAAAAGTAATGCCAGGAAAATCCAGAATGCACTCCACAGTAGAGCCTCTTTAATTTTTATTTCGTGTGGTTTACGATTAAAAACATATAGGTCTAATGCGAGCATTAACAGCACAAATGCAATAAATCCGATCCAGGTGTAAGCATTCTCAACCATTTTGTATAGCTTTTAATTATTTGGGTTCAAAGATAATCAAAAATATTTCGTGGTTCCGTTTTTAAAAGCAGAACAGTGCCGTAAGCCTAGTGTTCTTTTACGATTGATGAAACAATTTTGATGACAAGTTCATATTCATATCCCCTCGAAACTCCAAATCTGATTAATTTAACTTTCAAGTCATAAGGCGTTTTCGCTTTAATATTCTTACACTTTCTTATCAATAAATCTTTTAATGAGGTGTCATCATCGCTTATTATCTCCTGTAATGCAGATTTAATAATATCTTCGGATATTCGTTTAGATCTTAGCGTGTAGGTTATTTTAATGGGTCCCCATTTGTTAAATTTACTCTTATCGCGGGCGAACATTCGAGCGTAACGCTCATCATCGACAAAGCCGTCGGAGATGAGCTTCTTGATTATCTTATCTGATTCATTAGGAGCGATCTGCCATTGCACTAGTTTTAAACGGATGTCGTTTGAGCATCGCTCTTGCTTGGCGCAAAGGGCTTGTGCTCTTGTTAAGGCTTTTTCAGGAGAAATCGTAAAGTTCTTAATCATTCCTTTTGGCTTTTAGCATCCTATCTTTTCCGTTTAAATCCTTCTTTAATTCGATTTCTGAAAAGTTATACCCCTCTAAGAGTCTAGCTGTTTCAGCCCCAAGTGCTTCGTTGATTTCGAAGAAAAGGAGCCCACCCTTTTTTAGCAAATCTTTTGAGCGAGCAGCAATCTCTCTGTAAAAGAGTAACGGATCTCTATCGCTAACAAATAGCGCCGAATGAGGTTCGTTATCAAGCACATTGCTTTGCATAAGCGTTTTTTCCAATTCCCGAACATAAGGGGGATTGCTTACAACAATGTCGAATGGTTGATTTGGGATAATGCTTGAATGGTCTAGGATATCAACTTTAAAAAGTTCAATATTTACATTGTTATATATGGCATTTCCCTGAGCAATCTTTAATGCTCCTTCGGAGATGTCGATAGCAGAAACCCTCGAGCCTTTAATGCTTGTAGCAAGACTAATAACAATGCATCCGCTGCCAGTTCCAATATCAAGGATTGATGGGGTTTTTAGAGCATTTGATTTAATTATCCAATCAACCAATTCTTCAGTTTCTTGTCTGGGAATAAGCACATTTTGATCAACCTTAAAGTTTAGACCAAAAAAATCGGCTTCACCGAGGATATATTGGATAGGCTTTTGTAAATTTAGCTTCGAAACAATGATGAGGATTTCCTCAGCCTTTTCGTTTTCAACTGATTGGGTTGGGTTAAGGTAGAGCTGGTGCAGTGCTAGATTTAACTTTTTCTCAAATATGATCTTTTGAAGCGATTGTATTTCCTGAGGTGGGTAAGTATCCTTTAGTTTAAGGGCTACTTCGTTATAAAGACCTTGTACGGTATAATTCCCCATCGTTGTTGAGCGTTTAACTATTACAAAATTAGCAATAAAATGGATACCCAAAGCATTGATAAAATGTACATGGCACGTTGCCTCGAACTTGCTCAGAATGGTCAAGGTAATGTTGCACCAAACCCAATGGTTGGCGCGCTTATTGTGCACGAGAATAAGGTTATTGGTGAGGGCTATCACATTCGTTACGGCGATGCTCATGCAGAGATAAATGCAATCAACTCGGTAAAAGATAAATCTTTACTAAAAAAATCAACCCTATATCTATCGCTCGAACCATGCTCGCATTTTGGGAAAACACCTCCATGCGTCGATACTATTATTGCTATGGGTATCCCCCGCGTTGTTGTTGCCACAATAGATGTTAACCCAAAGGTTGCTGGGAGAGGCGTTGACATTCTTCGTAAGGCTGGCGTTGAGGTTGTTGTTGGCGTTATGGAGGAAGAGGCAAGGGATATGAACCGAAGGTTTTTCACATTTCAAACTAAGAAACGTCCTTATATCATTATTAAGTGGGCACAAACGCTTGATGGTTTTATTGATGCTGTTCGCACGCCATCAGATCCTATTGCGCCTGTTTGGATTACCAATGAACTATCGAGATCGTTGGTACATCGTTGGAGGAGCGAGGAACAAGCCATTCTTATTGGGACAAAGACTGTAGAGAAGGATAACCCTAAACTTAATGTTCGGGATTGGAGCGGTAGAACTCCAACTCGTGTAATTATCGACCGCAAATTACGCTTACCAATTGAATCCAACGTTTTTGATGGGTGCATTCCAACCTTGCTATTCATTGGGAATAATGCTGCAGCATCGGTTCGTAAGCCTGAGTTTGCAGCCATTCCAAATCTTGAGATTTTAACTATTGATTTTGCCAAAGGCATGGAGATGCAACTCTTAAAGGAGTTGTACGATAGGAATATCAACTCGGTGATGATTGAGGGAGGAACAACCATTATCAACAGCTTTGTGCAAAAAAACCTTTGGGATGAGGCTCGTGTATTTGTTGGCAACAAGTTCTTCTACGATGGCGTTAAAGCACCTGTTTTTGCCCGAGATCTTTATTCTTACGATGAATTAGGCGATAGCAAGCTGTTTACCTATAGAAACCGGCAGGTTGGTGAGATGCCTAAAGACGTAACAACTGAGTAGTTACTCCTTAATCTTTCGTAGTTCAATAATCAAAACCCTAAAGTAGCGAATGCTCGAAAGCATCAGCGCTAATCCGATGCCAATATAAATGATGGCAAGGTATTGCTTTGGTATCGATGAGTGTCGAAGGGTTATTCCTAGCGTTATCATAACAGCAACAAGGATATAGCTCTTCCACGACATAAACGAAAATACGCAGGGATTATCTTTTAAATGGTCAATTCTACCTAGATTTTTATCTGCAACCTTTAAGAATCCAAAGTGATGTATTACTAGCGCAAGAAGAAACCCAACGCCAGCAAATAAAAACGATAAGTTTGTTCCATAATCTACAAGCCAATGAGTTGCGAATGTATTAAGCATTATCCCAACACAAAACCACATTGTGCCCGATATTAGAAAAAGAATAGGTTTGCTAGTTGATGGTTTAAGATTCATTACTTTAATAACGTATACATTCAACTTAACGCAATACGTTTAGAAATGTTTTCCATTATAGAATTTTTAATATTTCAATATTGACATGTAATGTAATTAGGTGTAGAGTTATTTTTCTAATTTTGTGAACAAAGATATTATTCCTCAAAAACAACCTAAACAACAATCCATGCGATTCGAGCACAAACTCTTCCACGGTAAAACATTAGCAATTTTAACAGGAGGTGGCGATACCCCAGCAATTAATTCAAGCATTGAGGCGATTAGGAATAGGGCATCTTTTCTTGGTTATAAGGTTTATGGGATAAGGCATGGTTGGAAAGGCCTTTTGGGAGATGGTGATGTGTTAGATTTGACTAATCAACCTTACGATGGGTTTTATGGCGGAACTGCTTTGCGTTCGAGTAGAACGAATCCATTCCCAACTAGTAAAAATCCAGAGGATAGAGTTCCTCAAATTCTCAGAAACCTCGAGAGATATAAAATTGATGTAATTGTTACCATTGGTGGCGACGATACAAATGGCGTAGCCAAGAAATTGTATGAATTACACGGCATTCCTGTAATTGGTTTTCCAAAAACTATCGATAACGATTTAAGCACAAAAACCATCCACACCTATGATGGGAGCGATATTGAGGCAGTCCTTTGCCCCGGCTTTCCTTCTGCAGCAAAGGGTGTAATGGAGTATGCAGCCCGAATTAGAACAACTGCAGAGTCACATTCTCGCATTATCCTACTTGAGGTTATGGGACGCGATGCGGGATGGCTAAATGGTGGTGCTGCTTGTGGTGGTGCCGAAATGGCCCTTATCCCTGAAGTAGAAATAACTAAAGAGCGTAAAGATTTTTTCCTCGAGAGCGTTAAGGAAGCCTATATGCGTTCGCCAAAGAAATCGCTGGTTATCTCAGTTTCTGAAGGAGTAAAGTGGTACGATCCAATTAAGGATAAGGCTGATTTTGTATTTGCTAGCCCCGAGGTTGATGAGTTTGGACACCCACGTTTTGGTGGAGTAAGTGGTGTTATAGCCTCTGAGATTTCAAATAAATTAGGCATACAGGCACGTGCCGAAGCAACAGGCTATTACGCCCGTTCGGGCGAATGTCGCTTGTACGACCGCCGATTAACAACAACGCTTGCAGATAAGGTCGTTGACCTTTTACTTCGCGAGGATTATGGGCAAATGCCTGTAATGAAAAAAATGGTGCAATTTCAAGAACTTGAGGAGTTCAACACTACCTCAATCGACATGGGCGATATATGCAACAAAGCCCTCCCAATGAGCTATTACGATATCAATAAGTTCAAGTTCTCTGATGCTTATCTCGATTATATGCATTATATCGTTGGGAAGCCAAATTTCTTGAAATTCGATTACGATTTTCCAGTTGTAATTCCCGAAGTGTAGATGTATTCTAAAAAGTATTAACCCACATAGCCACGTTAGGACACAATAGAAAATGAACTATGTGAACTATTGTGACTATTGTGGTTCAAATAATCTCATTGAGCAATTGTCTTATTGTTCTTTATCACTTGGTAGATGATTTCCCCGAGTCTTTTCATAAATGGTAGACCTATAGTGTCGTACTCGTATTTATCGTCGTTTAGAATACCATCTTTGTTTACGTACATGAATATCGATAGGAAGAATTCAACCCCTTGCTCCTTATCGTAAATGTAACTAAAGTCGCCTAGCGAACCGTAGGCCATGGCTGATTTATTGAAGTAAAGGATGTTTGGATAATGCACCTCTTTATCAGCACCAAACAGAATAAATCGTAGAGAGTTAGGGTGAAATACTGATGTGTCGGAATACTCTTTGGTGTTTGGGTGAAGAGGACCCATACTTAAATCCTTTATCAACATCTCCCTTTGCTGTTCCGATATATTAAAAGGTTTGCGTTTACAAAGGTTGGGATAGCGTATAGAGATCATCATATCGTGCAAATCCCTTATATCAACAAAATTGTGAAAGCGAAAGCTTTTTGGTTGCGGAATTAGCGAATCGCCCTGGTAATATCCTGTGCCAACAAGACTATCGCTCATGGCATGTTTAATTAAACAGTACATCGGATCATTTGGGTGCTCGAAGGCTGTTTTGCTCTCTTTTGTAAATGCTTTAATTGGCAGTGCTGTTTGATGGTAATCCGCATCACCACGTTCAAAGCGGTGAATTAGATAGGTTTTAAGATATCCTTTCTTAAGTAAGCTAACGTTAAGATACTTTGGACCAACCAAGTTGTACAGTCGGTTGAATGCAACGTTGTCGCTGGCTGAAAGCATCAGCATTATATCATCGTGGATGGTTCTCTGCTTAATATACGATGAAGGATCTATTAGAGTGTCCGATAAGTCTTTGCTGAAACCGTTATGCTCGTTGATGAACTGAAGTGTTGATAAGGCAAGTGGAATTTTAGCGATGCTGGCTGGATAGATATACTCTTTTACTGTATCGCGAAATCCCCAAGTGGTTTGATGCTTCTGCCCCTTTTTATCAGTGGTTATTTGAGTAAGTACAATCTTTAGTTTGTATTGCTCTGGATGTGAAAATACCTCCCTTAAAACAAGGGAGGTATCTCTTTTTATGATTGATTCAATAGAATCGGTTAACTGCGATTTTGCGGTTAAGGTAAAACAGACTAGGGTTGATAGTATGCACCAAATCCGCTTCATGCTTACTTCTTAGCAGGAAGTGTTAGTTTTCCTTTTTTTACCGCGTAAAGCATGTTGATTGACTTAGTTTTCCAGTTATAGCCAAGTACGAATGGAACAGGACGGAAAACAGAATCTTTATAAGCTTTTGCTAGATCAGGTTCATTAATGTTTCCAAACTCTTTGTTTGGCTTCTGATACTTGCCAAATATGCGAATATCCCATTTGGTTTTATCGAAATATCTGTATCCAATTCCAGAATCATCCTGAAGAATGCAGTCGCTCTTATCGAAAATTGTGTTACGGATCATCGAGAATTCAGGCCATTGCATTAAATAAGATGCAGCTTTTAAGTATGAATAGGATGATGGTAATTGTGCTAAGTACTTTCTGAATCCTGGGTTAAGCTTTAATCCATTATCTGAAATGTCGGTTTTGAAGTAGAACACCGATTGAGGTTTGTCACCATCAGCATCAACAAAATCAATTTTAACACCTTTGGTAACCTTAACGCCTTTTAGACTATCAAGGTAGTTCCATTTACCATTGCCGTCAACACCAATAGGACGAATGGCGATGATGTTATGGCCAGTACGTTTAATGAAAAGAGAGATAATAGGCACTGTACCATTTACGCTATCCTTGTTTAACGCGCCAAGCATTTTCATGGTGATAAAGTAGCTGCGCATGAAAATATCTGATAAAGAGCGATTAACATTATTTAAGTAGTTGTCGATCGACTTTGGCTGCATGCTGCAAAGGTTTGGTAGATCTCCAATTGGCTCAAGTGCAATCATTATATAGTTTTGAGCATTTGGGAAGAATACATTAGCATTCAAAAAATCGGGACCTGAGAATGGGTAGAATACAGTTGTTGGTGCTTTGCTCTCAGTTAGCTGGCTATCAGCCCAAACTCTCATCTTCTCCAAACGTTCAACTTCAATTTTATGGAACATTGAATCCATTCTTTGAGCGTGCATTTTCCACTTAGTAGTTGATTCAAGTTCGCTTAAACACTTGGTGTTACCGTGAGCCATTCCTGAAAAAAATGCAACCTTATTATCAATTAAAGTATCGTATGGTAAAGTTACTTTTTTTGGTATAGTATCTGTTGCAATGGTTGTGTTTGCTGGCTTTGAATTGCATGATAATGCAATTGCTGGAATAAATAGTAAGCCTAGTAAAAATTTTTTAGTTGGCATGTTTCTTTGATTTAATAAGTATGAAATAAAAGATAAATCCAGATAGGGTGATTGCAATTCCAGTTAACGATGGCTTGGTTTCTTTAATAAGTACAAAAACCATCATACAACCCTCAATAACAATAAAGAGTATTGGGATTAATGGATAGCCGAAAGTGTGGTAAATTTTAGCGCCATTCTTTTTAAGCCTATGCCTAAGGATAAAAATTCCTATAACCGATGAAATGGTGAAAATTCCAAGGGTGAAGCCGATCATTGTAACAATGTCCTTAAAAGTTTGCGTCCAAAAGAGAATTAACGAAATTAGTGCGAGCAGGATAGTCGCAATGTAAGGCACGCCGTGCTTGTTCTCTACGCCTAATTTTTTAACGGATGGATAATCAAGAGTTATTGCCTGTGTTACCCTTGGACCAATGATTAGAAGAGAATTCACTGATGCAATTAGTCCAATTGAAATAAGAAGTGCAACGAATATGCTACCTGTGCTACCAAAGATGTTCTGCGAACATATAAACGCAAAGTCTTCGCCTTTGCTAACGATGTCGCTTAGCGGGGTTGAATATATAAATATGAAGTTTAGTAATGTGTAGAGTGTAATAACGATAAGGGTACCAATAATCAGAATTTTTGGAAGATTCTTTACCGGGTCTTTAATTTGATGTGTGATATATGCCGCCGAATTCCATCCTGAATAGGCGAACGAAACGTAAACCAGCGACACTGCAAATGCAGGACTTATCACCTCTTTTATTGAAGCACTATTTATTGCAAAACTAAAACCGTTGTGGGGGCCGTTAAGTAGTCCGAAAACTACAAAAGCCAATATCAGTAAGATGTTGATAATAGTTGTTGCGAAGTTAAAGTTTGTCCCTAGTCTAAAACTCGACAGATTAATTAGCAGTAATATGGAAATTAAACCAACGGAAATGAGTTCTGGTGAGATTGGAACAAAGTTACCTGCATACTTTCCCAAATACATCGATAGTAATGCCATTGGTGCTGCAAAACCAATGGTTATCGAAATAAAACCCGATAAAAAGCCAAAAGAGGGGTGGAATAGCTCCGATAGAAAAGTGTACTCGCCGCCAGAACGTGGGATACGAGCCGCAAGTTCACCATAGGTCAGTGCTCCACATAGAGCAACGATTCCGCCTGTAATCCAAATAAATAGCAGGGCAAAGGTCGATTTTATATCAAAAGCTTGATAGCAGAGACTAGTATAAACGCCCGTGCCAATCATATTCGATACCACAATGGCTATGGCTCGCGACGGGCTAATTAATTTTACAGATTCCAATTGTATAGTAATTTTTAAGGTTGAACAAAAATAGTAAAATGATTTAATTCGTGCCTTTATTATGTGAAAGACTGAAAAAATTTAGCTCTTTATTATTTTATTGATGAAATATCTTTCCAAAATTTGATTAGATAATATGGGATATGAATTATGTATTGATTTGATAATGAATTTAGTGAAACAGAAAAGAGTGAGTGGATCTTTTATCCAACTCACTCTCTGATTATCTGAAAATATAGTATCGTTCTAAACCGCAGCGAATTTTATTGCTGAGGTATCCCAATCAGGGGCATTTTCGATTGCAGGTATAATCTCTTCGGGTTGATTTACAAATTGCCATATCTCGCCATGCTCAGTACGCATGAAACGCTCTTGAATCATCTTGTCGAGCAAGAGTCTAAGATGATCGTAGAAACCATCTGTATTTAGTATAATTATTGGTTTTGTGAATTTGCCCAAACGCTTTAGCGTTATAACTTCCATTAGCTCCTCTAAAGTTCCACATCCACCAGGTAGGGCAACTACGGCATCAACATCTTTAATGAGAAGTTTTTTGCGTTCGTGCATATCCTTAACAAGTGTGAGTTGAGTTAATCCTTTATGGCCCCATTCCACTTTTTGCATAAATCGAGGTAGGATTCCAATGGCTTTGCCTTCGTTTTTTAGGATTGTATCTGCCATGCATCCCATTAGCCCCATTGAACCGCCACCGTATACTAAAGTGAAGTTTCGCTTCACCATCTCCTCAGCCAACTTAATGGTGGCATCAAAATACTTTTTATCAACTTTCGAACTCGAAGCACAGTAAACGCAAATACGCATTTTAAAATCGTTGTTAGTGTGAAATTGTTTGTTGTTCAAATAGTAACAACATTTAATCTCGTGAATTATAAATAAAAATTAAGCCGAAGGGGATACCTCCGGCTATGGCTTTACGAAAGCAATGATTATAGTAATGCCTCTAGTTTAGCAACTAAACTGCTTTTTGGAACTGCACCAACTTGCTTGTCAACAACCTGACCACCTTTGATGAAAAGGATAGTGGGGATATTTCTAATCCCAAATTTACTGGCGATACCAGGGCAGTTGTCTACATCAACCTTAACCACAAGAGCTTTATCTTTGTACTCGTCGGCCATTTGCTCAACGTATGGAGCTACCATGCGGCATGGTCCACACCATTCAGCCCAAAAATCAACCATTGCGGGTTTGTCGGATTTCAATACAACTTCCTCAAAATTAGAATCGTTTACTGCTAATGCCATGGCTTATACTTTTAAGTTTTAACACAATAAAATTATTAAAAAATAACATTCAAAACATCAAATTGTTTCAAACATTTAATCTTTAACCTTAAAATCAAACTCATTACTCCTTAAATAGTTTAAGAATTTAGGAGTAAGGTTAACCTTTAATGTTCTAGAAAATAGATCGATAGATATCTTGCTCTCGGGATCAAAAACTTTAAATCGGAGTAGAATTTTTCCCTTATTCATTTCGGCTTGTTTCTTTAATTCATCAACAAGAGCATCGTTAACTTCATGGATAGGCATGTTGATGTTAACCATCTTTATCATCTCCTCCTTAACATCCGAAAGCATGTGCATGCTTTTGATTTTGAATTCAAGTTCGGCTGGATTGTAAGATTTAGGCTGAACTCTCCCCTTGATTAGAAGTGAGTAGCCATCGTAGCAATACTTTCTGAAGTTTTCAAAATCCTTTCCGAAGAGAGCCATCTCCCATGAATCGGAATAGTCCTCTAGGGTAATTTTGCCAAATTGCTTACCCGTTTTGGTCATAGCAACTTTTGCCGAGGTAACCATTCCTCCAATTGTTACATCCTTACCGTTTAGCGATAATAAATCGTGCATATCGGCAAGGGCAGTATTGCAAAAGTTGTCGATTTCGAGTTTGTAATCATCTAGGGGATGAGCAGAAAGATAGATGCCAATAACTTCCTTTTCGCGATTTAGCTTCTCAAGTTTCGACCAATCTTCGATTTTTGGTATTTCAGGTTTCTGCAAATCGAATCCAGCAGTAGTTGCACCAAATAGCGATTGCTGATTGTTGTTTTTTTCAGTTTGAACCTTTGAGCCATAACGTGTTAGCGACTCAATAAAGGTTGAACCTTTTGCATCTTGAGCAAAATATTCGCTTCGCTTAATTGTTCCTAATCCATCGAATGCACCAGCAACAGCAAGAGCCTCGAAGTTTTTCTTATTTACAGTTTGAAGATTGACTTTTTCCGTAAAGTCAAATATGTCTTTGAATTTGCCTTTCTCTTTTCTAACCTCGATAATATTTGCAACAGCATTTTCACCCACACCCTTGATAGCACCAAGACCAAATCGGATATCGCCATTGGAGTTAACGGTGAATTTGTAAGCGCTCTCGTTTACATCTGGGCCTAAAACCTGCATTCCCATTCGCTTACACTCATCCATAAAGATGGTTATCTTCTTGATGTCAGAGATGTTACGACTTAGTACCGCAGCCATGAATTCACTGGGGAAGTTGGCTTTTAAGTATGCGGTTTGATATGAAATATAGGCGTAACAAGTAGAGTGCGATTTGTTGAAAGCGTATTGTGCAAATGCTTCCCAGTCGTTCCAAATTTTATCAATTGCCTCTTGCTTATGCCCATTATTTAAGCAACCTTGGGTGAACTGCGCTTTCAACTTGTTCATCACCTCAATCTGCTTCTTTCCCATTGCTTTACGCAACCCATCGGCTTGACCTTTGGTAAAACTTGCCAATTTTTGAGATAAAAGCATAACCTGCTCCTGATAAACCGTGATTCCGTATGTATCTGCTAGATATTCTTCCATATCAGCGATATCGTACTCTATCTTCTCCTTACCATGCTTACGGTTGATGAAGCTAGGGATGTACTCCATAGGGCCCGGACGGTAAAGAGCGTTCATGGCGATTAAGTCCTCGAAACGGTTAGGTTGTAGGGCACGAAGGTGCTTCTTCATGCCGGGCGACTCAAACTGGAATAGTGCAGTTGTCTCGCCTTTGGAGTAAAGATTGAAAGTTTTCTTATCATCAAGTGGAATTGCATCAATGTCAACCTCAATTCCTTTCGATTCCTTGATAAATTGTAAAGCATCCTTTATTATCGATAGGGTTTTAAGCCCTAGAAAGTCCATTTTTAGCAGACCAATATCTTCAACCTGCGAGCCTTCATATTGAGTTACAAACAGGTCGGCATCTTTGGCTGTACTAAGCGGAACGTATTCTTCCAAATCATCGCGACCAATGATTACTCCACAAGCGTGAACGCCTGTTTGGCGTACGTTACCTTCAAGTACTTCAGCATATTTCAGCGTATCGCGGATTAACGCATTTTCCGAGTTGCGTGCTTGAGCTAGTTCTGGAACCTCTTTATATGCTGAGGCAAGTGTTGTTCCGGGTCGTTCAGGGACAAGTTTTGCAAGTTTGTCGGAGTCGAAGAGAGGTAGCTTCTGAACGCGAGCCACATCGCGGATGGCCATTTTAGCAGCCATTGTTCCAAAAGTGATGATTTGCGCTACGCGCTTACGCCCATACTTTTCAACGACATATTTTAATACCAATTCGCGACCATCCTCATCAAAGTCGATATCGATATCGGGCATCGAAATACGCTCGGGGTTAAGGAAACGCTCAAACAGAAGGTCGTATTTAATCGGGTCGATATCTGTAATCTTTAAACAGTAGGCTACCGCTGAACCTGCAGCCGATCCACGTCCTGGCCCAACCGAAACGCCCATTTCGCGCGCAGCTTTTATAAAATCCCAAACGATTAGGAAGTAACCAGGATAACCCATACGGGCTACTACCTCAAGTTCAAAATCAAGACGTTCCTTGGCAACCTCTGAAATATTCTCACCCCAACGTTTTTTCGCTCCCTCGTAGGTTAGATACCTCAGGTAATCATTGTCATTGGTAAAGCCATCGGGGAGAGGGAAGTAAGGCATAATTGGAGCATTGCTTAGGCTGTATATTTCAACTTTCTGTGCAATCTCTGCTGTATTGTGAACCGCCTCGGGGTAATGCGCAAAGTTCTCAAGCATCTCCTCTTCGCTCTTGATGTACTCCTGCATGGTATACCTCAAACGATCGGGATCATCGAGGTCTTTGCCTGTACTAAGGCAGATAAGCCTATCGTGGGCTTGAGCATCTTCGGCATTTATAAAATGCGCATCGTTTGTGGCAATGCACTTAACTCCAGTTTTTTTCGATAGTTCTATTAAGGCAGCGTTTACCCTCTGCTGGTTCTCGAAAACTTCTTGATCTATCCTGTAATCGCCCGATGAGTGAAGGGTTAGCTCAAGATAAAAATCCTCACCAAAAATCTCTTTAAACTCATAAACCAGTTGCTCTGCCTGTTCTAAGTTGCCAGACATGATAGCCTGAGGAATCTCACCACCCAAACATGCGCTACTCGCAATAATTCCTTTGCTATACTTACGAAGTAACTCTTTATCCATGCGGGGTTTGTAGTAGAAACCCTCAGTCCAGCTATATGAAACTAGTTTAACAAGATTGTGGTACCCCTCGAGATTTTTTGCAAGAAGAATTAGATGGTAACCTCCTCGATCATCTTTATCACTACGGTCGAAACGGCTATTCTTGGCAATATATGCTTCGCAACCAACAATGGGCTTAAAGAGCTTGTCTTTTTCGTCCTGAAGTTGCTTGCTTAGCTCTTCGTGTTTTTCAGGATTTGTTGCCTGATCTACTGCATCAAGTTCGCACTTAATACGCTTTATCTCGGCATTAACGGGCTCGTTCTTTTTGGAAACGGTATTGATGAACTCCTTAACACCAAACATATTACCGTGGTCGGTAATGGCAATGGCTTTCATGTTAAGGGCTTTGGCCCTATCAACGAGTATCTTAATGTTTGACGCCCCATCAAGGATGGAGTATTGGGTATGAACGTGTAGATGAACGAAGCCGCCCATGATTTTGATATATAACTATTTATGTTGATTAAAGTGCAGATGGATAACCACTTTCAAAGGTAGCTGATAAAAGCCTTTTCAAAGCGTTTGTTGATAACTATTGGATAAATCAGGTTTCGTCGAGTTATATGTTGGTTTACGAGGCCATACTCTTTGATAGTTATTTAGAATCGTAGTAAATTGCGATCACTTTAAAATCATTTAAAATGAAAATCGCAGTCCTCTCCGATATTCACGGCAACTACTGGGCTTTAACCAAAGTCCTCAAAGATATTGAACGCCGAAAACCCGACATCATCCTTAACTTAGGCGACAGCCTTTATGGGCCATTAAAGCCAAAGCAAACCTACAAATTGCTTAAATCCTATGATATCCTTTCAATCTCAGGAAATCAGGATAGAAATATTGTGGAGAACCATGCAAAGGCCGATGCGCATTACACGCTTAAATATGTTGCTAGTGATATCAATGATGAGATATTATCATGGCTAGGTGCTTTGCCAAAAACAAAAACTGTTAATCCAGATGTTTTTATTTGCCATGGTACACCTGCATACGATACAACCTATATGTTGGAGGCTTTAAAGGATGGTTTTAAGACCGTTAATGATGATTCTGTTATCGACGGGTATTTAAAAGATGTAGCCCAACGATTCGTTTTTTGTGGACATAGTCATACCCATCGAATAGTGCAAACGCCTAGGCATATTGTTATAAACCCTGGTAGTGTTGGCCTGCCTGCCTATGATGATGAGCACCCCATTTATCATAAAACCGAGAGTTTTAATCCTTTTACTCAGTATAGTATAATTGAAATTCAGGGAACCGAATTTATCATCAATCAAATCAATTTACTTTACGAGCACGAAAAGGCTGCTGCTTTAGCTGCGCGAAACAATCGACCAGATTGGTCGAAGTGGTTAAATGGAGGTAGGATTTAAGGTTTCGAAAAAATCATTATCTTTGATATTAGAAATCTATTTATAACAAATTACTACAATCTAATTTAAAAGTTCTGGTATGATAATTTTAAGAGTTTTTATTGTTTTATTATTACAGTTTTTTCTCACTGTTAGCTTAATGGCACAGGAAACTGATGACGTTATTCAGTCGTTAATCACAAAAGTTGATAAGGAGTATACCTCAATTATCCAAGAATCAAAAAAGTCGGGATTAGAAAAATTTGCTTCAAATCGGAAATTCTCGATAGAAGGTAAAAATGATTCTCTGAAATGTTTTTTCAAACAAAAAATTAAATATTTCAAAAGTGGTTTGAGAAAAGAGAGAACTAAATTATATCGAATAAGCTCGCTAGGCCATGCTTACCTTGTTTGTTATATGGTTAAAATTAATGATGAAGTTAAATATATCAAATATTATAATTATAAGGAAGATGAGCGAAAATATATCAAAGCTTTAACAAGAGAGATTTTGATAGATGGTAAGTATTATTCGAAAGTAGTTTTAGAACATTTTAATGGTAACATTTATACTAAAGGAGAAACCGTTTTTAGACCTAATAAAAATAAGTATTGATGTAAAGTTTGTGACTTAAAACAAAACAAGGGGTGAATTTTAAAATTCATCCCTTGTTTATTTTATAGTCTTGGTTTAGGTGGCCTTGTACTTTTATGTTTTGGCCCATGCTTTGGGTTTCGTTTTGAGGGTCCACCTAAGTTAACTTTGGTATTCTTTTTCTTTTTTTCATGAAAAGCCAAATCCTGTTTGGTTTTTTTCTTATCCGATTTTAGATAATCGATGTCGAAAAGCCTTGTTGGGCGTTCCTCTTCCGAGAAAACATTAGAGATCTTTACTTCATTTGGCAACTCTACTATTGAAATCTGCCTGTTCATGAGCTCTTCAATAGCCATTTGGTATTCTCGCTCTTTATCATTGATAAAGCTGATGGCAATACCATCCTTATCGGCACGTCCAGTACGACCAATACGGTGGATATAATCGGCAGCAACTTCGGGGATGTCGAAGTTTATAACGTGCGAAACATCACTGATATCAAGTCCACGAGCAATAATATCGGTGGCAATGAGTATGCGAATTTTACCTTCGGTAAATTGCTTTAGCGCATTTAGCCTAAAGTTTTGCGATTTATTTGAGTGGATTACTCCAGTTTGATTAGGGAATTTCGTAACCATCTGTTCGAACAAGCGATCTGCTAATCTCTTTGTGCTAACAAAAACCAAAACCTTGTTCATCTCACTATCCGTTTTAAGGAGATGTTCAAGTAAATCGGCCTTTGTAACAAAGTTGGGAACGAAATATGCTTGTTGGGTTATCTTTTCAATTGGCGTTCCATGCGCAGCAATCTCAATCATTATGGGATCTTTGAAGAACTCCTGAATTAACTCCTGAACTTCAGGGGTTAGTGTTGCCGAAAACATCAAGTTTTGTCGCTTGGTAGGAATTTTTTCAAGTAGATTTATGATCTGTGTGCGAAATCCAAGGTTTAGCATCTCATCAACCTCGTCGATAACCAATTTCTGAATGGATTTGAATTTCAATATTCCACTTAGGATTAAATCGAGCAAACGACCTGGTGTGGCAACAATCACATCAAGCCCATCGTAAATTAATTGCTTTTGTGTGTTGATGTTTGTTCCGCCATAAATGCCACCAACCCTAATGCTGCTGTATTTTGTTAACTTTTTTATTTCACCTTCAACCTGAATAACAAGTTCTCTTGTGGGTACAAGTATCAATATTCGAGCCTCGCGCTGTTTCGAAAATGTTAATTGGCGAAGAATTGGAAGCAGATAAGCAAGCGTCTTACCAGTACCCGTTTGCGCAACGCCAACGGCATCACGACCCGACATAATGATTGGGAATGCTTTTGCTTGAATTGGTGTTGGATATTCAAACTCAAGGTCAGCAAGGGCTTGGAGTAATGGCTTGTTTAAATTTAGGTCGTTAAAAGTCACAATTCAAGTTTTAAAATTCGGTGCTAAGTTAGTCATTCGAGTTAACTTTTTCGAAAAGAGATTAAAACGTGTGATTTCTCCTCTTTTTTTAATTTACCTTTGCAGTCATCAGATATCAAATCAACCCGTTAATGGCTGAGCATAAAAGCAACGACCCCCTGCATGGTAAAACGCTTGAGCATATTGTTATTGCTCTTGAGGATTATTACGGTTGGGGATTGTTAGGAAAAAAGGTAAAGATTAACTGTTTTTTAAAAGATCCTAGCGTTAAATCGAGTTTGAAGTTTTTACGCAAAACACCTTGGGCAAGGAAACAGGTTGAGGATTTGTATATCGAAATGTTAAAGGAAATAAACTGATATTGTCTTATAGTTATCAACTTGCTTAGAAAAACGTTAAAAGATAAAAAGAGGCTCTGGATTTCAGAGCCTCTTTTTATCTTTTAATACAATACCCTAACTGATAATCATCAAGCAAGTATTCGCTCTTATTTCGGTTTACAAAATATGTTTTTAGCGTTCCGCTAAACGAAACATCTTTGGTTAATACAATATTATACTCCAAGTTAAGCCAGTTATTCACTACAGAATCTGCATGTTCAAGCAATAATTCTCTGTAAAATATTTGTTTTTCCCTCTTATCAACCTCAACAACAAAAACTAATGGTTGCCTTAAAGTATCCTGATTATTTAATTTAAATTTCAAATATAGTTCAAGTGGTTTTTCAAAACTCAAAGTCGATAAATCGAACTCATTATATAAGAACTGTACATTATTAGAGTTAACTCGAATGCACTTAGTATCATTCTTATCATCAAAATAAAGAAAAGATGAATCGGGTTGATGATAAGAACGATCAAAATCGTACTTCACCAAAGATTTAAATTCGGCTTTAGTTCCATAAGCAATCATCCTATTTTGATTGAGAATTGAAGTATCGGGCTTGATGCGTTTGAAAACTGCAACTCGATAATCCCTACCAAAAACCTTGCTATTCTTTTGTGGTTCAAAAACCTTTTGAAGTTCAAAGTTTTTATTTTGCACTAAAGAATCAAACTCAACTCCATCAACAGGAAAATACCTCTCATCGTAAATTATTGTTGAGCCTTCCTTAATATTATCACTAAACACTGTCCTTTTTTTATAAACGCTTATTGCTTTTGTCGTATCGAAAGGGTCAATACCTAAAGCATAAGGAAAGTTTGAATCCTTAAAATAGATAGTTTTATTATCCAAACCATTATCTTTTATCCAATTTGCGGCTTGTTGCACTAGTTTGTTATATGAGTCGAGCCTGATTGGATAGTTTTGAACAGCAAAAGGGATGTGTACAACCGAGATTATTCCAATATATAATGCAGCGACACGAATCCAAACGCTTTTGAAAAGAATCTCAAACATTAACGAGAACAAAGTAAGTCCGCGTGTAGACATAACTGCCATTAAAGGCACAATTGCAGCCATATACCTATTACTCCCTTGAGAATTACCAAGTCCAGTCCACCACATAAAGGAGTGGATAAAAAGATATGCAAAAAATGGAAGAATGACGAGAAAGAACTCTTTTGAGTATTCTCTCTTACTCCTCAGGTAGAGCGTAATGCCTGCTACTAGACCAGTGACGTAAAAAATTTCATTTGGAATCCCAAAATAGCCTGGGCTACGTTTAATGAATTGAAAGAAACTGCCTGTTCCATATAAACCTACCTCTCCCATATATGGATTATGATTTATAATCCATAAAAAATCATTATAAATTATACCTCCAACTACAAGGTAAACAACAAATCCGATAACGATAAAAGGGAGTGATTTGAACTGTTTATTATAGGCAATATAGAAAGCGTAGATAGGGATTAAAAATATCCCTTCGGGGCGAATTAAAGGGAGTAACGATAATAGGACAGATGCAAACAAGTATCTGTTTTTTAGCAATAAATAACTTGAAACTATAGTAATAAGCGCAAAAAGAATTTCCGTTAACCCCGAGAAAACATTGAACGTAAAGACTGGAGTAAAACAACAAAGTATGATAGCCAAAATAGGTTGTTTCATCTTTAACTCTTTGGCCACAAGATATGAAAATAGGCCTGCTGCAATTGCTATCAAAATATTAAAAAACTGCAAAGCCTTGAATCCAAAAAAAGCAAATGGAGCGCTTAAAAGAGTATAAATTGGCTTTGCCCAACTTTCAAAAAAAAGACTTGGATAACTAAACGCATAGTGAGAGTAATTATAATGCCAAATACTCTCGGCACCTCCTGTAAATCCTGTTGATAAAAATAAATTCGTTAAGAAAAAAACGAAAATGAGGGATAGCGTAAAGATCACAAATCGTTTCTCGTTAAAGAATTCATGAAGAGAATCAAAAAAATCAGATAATTTCATCTTACATTTTATTTATGGACAAAAATATTCTTTTTTTTTTAATGCTATCATTAGAACTGATAATTCCAAAAATATCTTACTTAAATCGAGAGAATATGTAAATCTTAGTCAAAAAAATACCTTTTACTATCAAAATTAACCTAGGAGACAACAAATAATCCTATTAAAGAATTGTTAATTTTACCCACTCACTGTTCATCAAAAACAAAATTCAACTATATGAAAATCAAGAACAATCTAATTAATTTTATTGCTATGGCTATATTAATAGCAAGTACATCGTGCTCTGCTCCTGAAAAAGAGCAAAAAAAAGAACCTTTAAAAATAGATGTTTCATTAAGTCAAGATGAAATATCTAAAGGCTTAATGACTCCGGAAATTATGTGGAAGTTTGGAAGAGTAAACAATCCATGCCTTTCACCTGACGGTAAAACATTAGCTTATACAATTACCTTTTATAATCTCAAAGAGAATAAAGGCATTACTCATCTATATGCCGTATCGACTGATGGAGGCGAGCCAAAGCAGCTAACGGATGGTATTGGCTCAGAATCCAATCCGCAATGGTCTGCTGATGGGCAAATAATCCGTTTCCTATCAACCGAAAGCGGTAGCTCCCAAATTTGGGAAATAAATGCCGATGGTACTGGTTTGCTTCAAGTTAGCAGTATTGATGGCGATATAGATGGTTTTATGTACTCAGCTGATGGAGCCAAGGTTCTTTATGCTAAAGCCGTTAAAACGGAGAACCTTGCAATTGACTTACATCCAGATATGGATAAAGCAAATGTTCGCATAATTGATAATTTGATGTATCGCCACTTTGATTATTGGGAGGATGGCTCATATAGCCATATTTTTATTGCTGATATTAAGGAAGGGGCACTATTAAATGCAAAAGATATAAATGAGGGCGAAAAATGGGATACTCCTATGGCTACCGATTTTGAGATTGGCGAAGTGCAGTGGAGTCCCGACGGGAAAAAAGTTGTTTATTGCTCAAAGAAGCTTTATGGAAAAGAGTATGCTGTAAGCACAAACTCTGATATTTTCATCTATGATCTAGAATCAGGAAAGACAGAAAACATCACTACCGATAATCTTGGTTACGATCGAAACCCTTCATTCTCACCAAACGGACAATTCATTGCTTGGACAAGCATGGAGCAACCTGGCAACGAAGCCGACCAACGAAGATTATTCATTCTTGATGTTGCTTCAAATAAGAAGACCTATTTAACTCAAGGTTTTGATCAAAACGTTGAGCAATACGTTTGGAGTGGTGATAGTAAGAACATCTATTTTGCGAGTGGAATTAAAGGCACTGAGCAACTTTACAAAATTGATATTGAAACAAAAACTATTGCTCAAATAACAAAGGGAGTCCATAATTATACTGCATGCCAAATAAGTAACGGTATTTTAATTGGTCAGAAAATGAGCATGAGCTCAGCTGCTGAACTTTACAAAGTAGATGAAGCAACCGGAGCAGAAACTCAACTAACCTTCACCAACAAGAACATCTACGATAATATTAAAATGGGTGAGGTTCAGGAACGCTGGGTAAAAACTACCGATGGTAAGGATATGCTCGTTTGGGTTATTCTACCTCCTAACTTCGATAAAACTAAGAAGTACCCTACCCTACTATACTGTCAAGGCGGACCACAAAGCACTGTAAGCCAGTTTTGGAGTTATCGTTGGAACTTCCAGATGATGGCTGCTAATGGTTATGTAGTTGTTGCACCAAACAGGCGTGGTGTTCCATCGTTTGGCAAAGCATGGAATGCACAAATATCGGGCGATTACAGCGGACAAAACATTAAAGATTACCTAAGCGCAATAGATGATGTAAGCAAAGAACCTTGGGTGAATAAAGATAAACTTGGCTGCGTTGGTGCCAGCTATGGTGGATATTCGGTTTACTACCTTGCTGGACATCACCAAAAACGTTTTAAAGCGTTCATCTCACATTGTGGAATGTTCAATTTCGAAAGTTTCTATGCTGCAACCGAAGAAACTTTCTTCCCAAACAATGATTTAGGTGGACCTTTCTGGGATAAGAATAACGCCATTGCTCAAAAATCGTATGCTAACTCACCACATAAATTCGTTCAAAACTGGGATACTCCAATTATGATTATCACTGGTGAGATGGATTTACGAATTCCTTACACAGAGAGCTTGCAAGCATTTAACGCTGCTCAACTAAGAGGTATTCCAAGTAAATTGCTTGTTTATCCAAAGGAAACACATTTTGTTACCAAACCTCAGAATGCTGTAATCTGGCAACGCGAGTTTTTTGGATGGCTAGACAAATGGTTGAAATAAAGCCTAATGCATGAATTAAAGTTTTATATTTAGATAACAAGCTCCGAGCAAATGTTCGGAGTTTGTTATTTAAATAGACTATCCAAAATTGATTTATAAACAATGCATTAAAATCAACTAATTATTTGCAATAAGCTGACATATGAACTAACTTTATTCTTTTAGTTAAAGGAATACATCTCTAATCATAACTAATCTATACTGGATTTTCAAAATAAACTCAAAACTCAAACATAGAATACTCTTTTGCTTTGCAATTCTGAATCTCTTTTATAAAAGATATATCAAATTTTATCATTTATAAACCTAAAACTCATCTTATGAAAACAAAACTTAAGGGCTGTTGTATGCTGATTATGGTTGGTTTGACTTTTATCTTGCAAACAAATTGCAAGAAAGATGATGATGAGGCCCCAAAACCTTTTTTGGTAGAAAACATTATGACTCCAACTGAAGCAATACATGGGAGTACCGTACAGTGGGATATTAAAGTAACAAACCTAAATAAGGCGATTGAAATCACAAGGCTTCATGCAAAGCATGAATGTTCAAGTGGCTGGGCAAAAGGTCAAGTTATTAATGATCTTGATTTGCCATTTACTGATGGATATTTTGATATTGATGAATCGAGAATAATATTCACATCTCCAGTTATGGTATTAAACTCAGGCACAACTAATGTTGATGTGAAGAATACTGTTACCGCATATTATGAGGGTGGTTCAGTTAGTGCAGTTATGACCTACAAAATCTATAAAGATCCATCTAAATCAGAAAAAACAAAAATTGAGATAATATTAAAATAGTAAACAACCTATAAGAATATTTGTAATAAAACGATGCTTTATAATTCTTAAACCGAAAAACTCAGATTGAATTTTCTGAGTTTTTGTACTTAATAAACCAAAGTAGATATCAGCTAAACTGTTTTAAATCATCATTTTTATTAATCAATTACATCTCCAAATGGAAACCCTAGCAAACAATTATCGTTTATGATTTAAAACAAATATAGATATTATGATTCGCGGCAGTTGGAAGATTTTTTCATTATTAGCTCTGATCTCATTATTTAAGGTAAATAGTTCATTTTCTCAAAATGCAAAATCGGATAGTCTAATCAAACTATTCAACAATAACCAAAACGATAAGGAAAAAATGAGGCTTGCAAATCATATTGCAGGCATTAACACTAATTTAGACACCTCAAAATTTCTCTATTATACTTATGAAGTTTTAAGGTTAAGCGATAAACTAAACAACCTGAATTATAAAGGCTATGCATATTTTAATCTTGGAACATTCTATTGCGAAAAAAACATTCTAAAAGCGCTAGATTTTGCCAATAAAAGCCTTACCATTTTTACAGAGATGGACAGTTTAAACTCAGTAGCAATGGTTCAAACGCTAATAGGAAGTATTTATTTTTATAGTGGAAATTATAACAAATCGTACGAAAGTTTTCTTGAGAGCCTAAAAATAAACGAGAAGAAAGGTAATTACTATACGCTGGGAACGGATTATAATAATTTGGCGATTATTCATTCAGCGCAAAAAAATCAAAATAAAGCAATTGAGTTTTATAAAAAAGCGTTACAACTTGGCAAAAAGTATAATGACAAAGAGTTGCATCCAACTCTACTTCTCAATATATCAGTCTCTTACTCTGAAATTGACAGCATAAAGCAAGCCCTACAATATGCTCATTTGGCTTATGATTCATTGGCAAAATTTGAAGATAAGGCGATGCTTCCCCATATTCTTATAAATTTAGCCGAGCAATACATTAAAGTCAGGAATTTAAGTAAAGCAGAGGCATTCTTAACTGAAGCAGAAAAAATCATCGGCAAAAATGATACTTACTATCTTTTATATTACAACGTCACTAAAGGAAAACTTCTTACCGAAAAACGAAATTATGGCGAAGCCATTAAGGTATATGAGTTTTGCTTTAAAGAATCAAGCAAAGAAGGGATCCTCCCTTTTGCCCAAGACGCAAGTGAAGACCTATCAAAGATTTTCAAAAAACTAAATAGGTACAAGGAGAGTTTGTACTATGTTGAGAGGTTTCATGCAATTAAAGATTCACTTACAAACTCTGAAAAAACAAAAAATATAACCGAACTTGAATTGCAGTATAAGTTTGACAAACAAATTGAAATAAAGCAGAAAGAGGAACTTAATCAAAAGAAGCACCTATCGCTTCAACGAAAAATTATTACATTTTCTCTTATTGCGCTAATTCTTGCTATCGGCATTGTAATCTTAACTATTTACAGCTACAGAACCAAGCAAAAATCGTACTCACTCCTCAACGAAAAAAACAATCAAATCCAAAAGCAGTCCGATGAAATTAAAGAGCAAAGGGATAAACTTCAGCAGCTAAATCTTGCTAAAGATAAAATCAACTCAATTATTGCTCACGATCTTAAGAATCAATTCAATGCAATGCTTGGTTTTACTAGGTTGATCATCGAAAACTGGAAAGATTTAGATGATAATCGTAAACTTCTTTATCTAAGCAAGGTTGATGGAGCCGCTTCACATTCCTTTAATTTGCTAAATAGCCTCCTTGAGTGGTCGCTATCGCAAACAAGCAGTATTAAAGTTAAGCCAGAGTGCATTGAGCTAAAGATTATTGCCGACAATGCCATTGCAAACTTAGAAGTTCAGGCAAAATCCAAGCGGATAACCATTGAAAATAAGGTTGATAGTGCAATAAATATTAAAGCCGATGCAATCATGATCAGCTCTGTCCTAAGAAACATCATTTCCAATGCCGTTAAATTTACTAATACCAATGGACGAGTTGAAATATCATGCAATTCAAAAGAAGAAGGATTTGTTTCCATAGAAATAAAAGATAATGGCGTTGGAATGTCACAAGATGTATTGGGAAACCTTTTCAATATAAAAACACACTCAACTTCATATGGCACTGATAACGAGAAAGGTACTGGTCTTGGCCTTTTAATCAGCAAAGATTTTACAGAGCTAAACGGGGGTAGAATTGATGTAGACAGCGAGATTGGGGTTGGAACAAAATTTACAATAACCCTACCTTCATGCTAAAGCAAATCATCTATCAATATTAACCCAGTGAATTGGTCTATCAACAACAAAACCAAGAGACTTAACCAGATTCATTGATGCATTATTGGAGGGTTCAACATAAGTAAAAGGGGTTAACCCTAAAGCACGAATCTTCTTTACCAAATCGATTACCAATGCATTGGCAATGCCCCTTCGACGATACACATCGAGGACATGAAGCATCCCCATTGCGCTATCATCGTGAGTTAAAACCCAACCCGCTAAAACGCCATCAACACGATAAGCTGAACTTGGCCCTTGGGCTATCTGCTCTTTTATATAATCTACGCTTGTATATGCTTTATAATTTGAGTTTAAGTACAGATGCTCTGCATCCGATTGAAGAACACTGGAAATCTCAAGATATGCCTCTAGCAGTTTCACTTCATCAGGTAAATAAAGCCTATCGCATGATAAAACCCACTTACAAGTAAATCTTTTCTTTACTTTAGCAAGAATTTCGTCATCAATGGTAGCAATAAACCTATCGTTTGCATCTGTTTGCTCTAAAAACCAATCAAAATCTTTAGGTTTTTGAAGTGCCAAATACCACCAATCCTCATCGCTATGACCTTTAGCCATTACTGATTTGCCATGCTGTAAAATTTGCAAAGGTTGATGCTTTGCAAAAAAACCTAACATGCTAATATTTGCAAGCGGTTGAGCCTTTAACATATCTTCAATATCAAAAGGTAGCATTCCCATATTTAACCAATCGAATTCAATACAATCTCAACTTTCTCTGAAATAGGTAAACTACCTTGTATCCAATGAATATCTATTCCGTTGCGCTCCATCCTGCGAAACCAAGTCATCTGTCGCTTTGCGAATTGTGCAATTGCATTATTTAGTTGGGTAAACATCTCCTCGTAAGTAATTTGACCTATAATATACTGTGTGATAAACTTGTACTCAAGGCCATAATATATAAGATCTTCGGGGCTAACACCTGAATCAATAAGCGCTTTAACCTCATCAATCATCCCATCTTTCAACCGTTGCTTTAATCGGCAAGTTATCCTACTTCGTTCGTTATTCCTGCTATACCTTACCCCAAAAATTATGTTATTTATCTTAGGGAGAGGAGTTTCATCAACTTGATTATTTGCATAATACTCCTCGATCTCAATGGCACGTTCAAGCCTTTTGCGGTTTGTTGTATCTGTTTGATTATGGAGTTTCTTATATGAAGCCAGCATCTTAATTAACTCCTCATCGGATTTGCTTTTAAGAATACTCCTGAGCACTGGGTTATCGGGCACAGCTATTAGTTTATACCCTTTAATAACCGATTCGATATATAATCCACTACCTCCACAAAGAATAGGTTGACTACCTCTTTTTTTAATATCGTCGAATGCTTTAAAGAAATCTTTCTGATATTCGTAAACGTTATACTTGCTTCCGGCATCAGCAATATCTATTAGATGATAGGGTATTTGAACGCTATCAACTGTATAATCCGCAATATCTTTACCTGTTCCCAAACTCATTCCGCGATAAACTTGTCGTGAGTCGCCACTAATTATTTCGCCGGCAATAGCCTTAGCCACATGCGCAGCAAGTTGGGTTTTACCGCTAGCGGTAGGTCCTAAAATTGTTATTAAATCGTATTTTGAGGGCATTACTTATCTCCTTTTTCCAATTGGTTTGTAAAATTAGCTATTTTTGCCATCGGCAAATAAATATTACACTAATACGTGCCTTTTTTGTCAATGGAGAAAAATGTTCAAATAAGGAACAAGAAAGCGACCTTTGAGTTCGAAATTATCGAAAAGTTCATTGCCGGTATTGTGCTTACTGGCACCGAAATAAAATCGATACGAATGGGAAAGGTAAACTTTCTCGATACCTACTGCCATTTTGTTAATGGCGAGATGTGGGTAAAGGGGCTAAATATTGCCGAATACGATTGGGGAACCTATAACAACCATGATCCAAGGCAAGAGCGCAAATTACTCCTTAACAGAAAAGAACTCAGCAAACTTGCCCGCCAGTCGCAAGAAAAAGGATTAACAATAATCGTTTTAAAACTTTTTACCAACGATAAAGGCTTCGCCAAACTTGAAATTGCATTAGCAAAAGGCAAAAAAAGTCACGACAAGCGCGAGAGCATCAAAGAGAAAGATGCGAAGCGTGAAATGGATCGCTTTACAAAAAGATAAAGGTTTACTTCATCTTCATCACATCCTCAACCATTCCCTAAGCAGATCACAAGCTGTTTAATCCTTTAATCAAAAAAATTACACCACTTCTCTGGGATAATCTAAAAATGAATACCTTAGAAGTCTAATTTAGTGATAATTATTGCCTTTTTTATCAACAGAGTCCTTTAATTCTCATATTTCTAGGGCTAAAAGCGATAGTATTTATGGAGTACGTTGTAATTGGTTTGCTAATAGCGTATGTGATATTTATCCACCTACAAATGCACAAAAAGGATAAACTGATTGAGGCAATGGTTGATAAACTTAGTAAAATTGAAAAAGATTGGGATACAAACCAGATACTATCACTGCTTGAGAAACATCGATTACAATACAATGTAACACCAATACTTCGTAACAGGTTGTTCGATGAGCCTGTTCAAAAATTCCTTTTCTCAAACGAGCCTGATTCGAAAATATTCGTTCACTATACCAAGGATGAGTTAACCGCAAAAAAAATAAACCGAGAAGGGTTTAAATTCGTTGAATCTTTCGAAAAAACAGCCGAGCAGGTTTTTAACGACTCTGTGGATCTTAACTATAAGCATAACATTCGTAAGTACTACGGTAAATTTATTGTGGTAATTTGCATTGCAAATGAAATTTATGACCATTTTACCGACGAGCTAATGCTTCTAAATAAGCAAAACACTCAGCCTGAGCATGTTCTTTCAGGTATTCCTTCATTCATAAACGATAATGATGAAGAGGTTTTTACCATTTCAAATCAATTCGTTAAAGGCTATATTAATCATGAAACCGGAGCAATAATCCCAAACCCGGGATTTTCGCCTAACTATAAGTATTTCATTAGCAAAGAGCAGTTTAATTAGCATCAAGGATTTTTTAAAACATAGTTATTGCCTTAGCTACTATTTTCACAAACATTTGTATTTCGGTGTAAAATCTAATATCTTAGATTGATTTTTCGATATGTTTGAACACTCGAAAATAATAGTTGTTAGATTATAGAGTACAAAATACCTTTCAGATAAAGGATATGGAATATATTGTTGTTGCGATCCTAGTTAGCTATGTCGTTTACCTTCATCTTCAATTGAATAAGAAGAATAATCTTATTGAATCGATGGTTGGGAAAATTACAAAGCTTGAAAAAGAGTGGGACTCCCAGCACGTACTCAATCTTCTCGAGAAACTTCGTCAACTTAGCAATGACTCAAATCTCAAACGAGATAAACTTTTTGATGAAAAAGTCATGAAATTCTTGTTCTCTAACGATAACGATTCTAAAATTTTTATTCATTACACCAAGGAGGAGAGCGTAGCAAAGAAAATACTTGAAGATGGTTTTGTTTTCGTAGACTCCTTTGAAAAAACAGTGGAGCAAGTAATCAACGACAGCGTAGACCTTACCTATAAGCATAACATTCGTAAATACTATGGTAAGTATATTGTTGTCATTTGCATCTCAAACGACATCTACAATCGATATGATCATGAATTAAAAGATTTAGACAAAACAAACGTTCAGGTAGAACAAGTTTTAACCGAGATTCCTTCTTGCTTCAACGATAACAAAGATGAGGTTTTCACACTTTCTCGTAGGTTTATTAAAGGCTATGTAAACTACGAAACAGGTGAAACCTTGTTTAACCCAATTTTCAACCCCTATTTCAGTTCCCCGGCTTTTAACGAGAATCTAAGCAGAGTAAAAAACTAATTCACTTAACCTCAATACCTATTTACCCTTTTGTTTTTTCTATATTTCATTTCCCTTTTCTATTTTCAGCAATAGCTTACTTAAAATATTATCTTTGAAACCATTCAAGTTTTTAGCAACCCTATTTTGGTAAGCATTTAATAGAAATGAATATACTTTTAGTTTATCCCGAAAACCCCGATACTTTCTGGAGTTTCAAACATGCTCTTCGTTTTACAAATAAAAAATCTTCAATACCTCCTCTTGGTCTAATTACTGTCTCAGCTTTATTACCCAAAGAGTGGAATAAAAAACTTGTCGATGTAAACATTAGCAAGCTAAAAGTAAGCGATATAAAATGGGCTGACTACGTATTCATCAGCGGGATGTACGTTCAAACCGATTCAGCAAATGAGATTATTGCAGAATGCCAAAAGCATAATGTAAAGATTGTTGGCGGCGGGCCTCTTTTTACCCAAAACTTCAATCACTACTCACATATCGATCACTTAGTGCTAAACGAAGCAGAGGTTACCTTACCCATGTTTGTTAACGATATATTATCGGGCAAAACACCTCAAAAAATATATCGAAGCTCTGAGTATGCTGATATGACAAAAACCCCAACACCTGATTTCAGCCTCCTTTCGTTGAAAGATTATGTTGGAATGAACATTCAGGTTGCTCGCGGATGTCCCTTTGCCTGCGATTTCTGTGAAATTACCTCGCTGCTTGGCCACAAGGTTAGAATGAAAGATACACGTCAGGTAATCGCTGAATTAGATGCTCTTTACAAACTAAATTGGCGAGGCATTGTCTCAATAGTAGACGACAACTTCATTGGCAATAAAAAGCAGGTTAAAACCGATTTGCTGCCAGCAATGATAAAGTGGATGAAGGAGCACAATCATCCTTTCTCATTTAACACCCAAACCTCCATCGATCTTGCCGATGATGATGAGCTGATGTCGATGATGATTGAAGCAGGATTCTTCTCCGCTTTTATTGGAATCGAAACACCCGATGAGCAGGGGCTAGAAGATTGCAATAAAGTACAAAACCGCAATAGAGATCTTCTTAAAAGTGTACAAAAAATCCAAAAAGCGGGCTTTCAGGTAACTGGAGGTTTTATTGTTGGCTTCGATAGTGATACTCAAACCGTATTCGAGCGGCAAGTTGAATTTATACAACAAAGCGGCATTGTTTCAGCATTGGTTGGAATGCTTAATGCTCCAAAGAACACAAAATTATACGATAGACTGGAGGCTGAAAACCGAATTCTTGCCGACGCAACAGGCAACACAACAGATTCAACCATAAACTTTATACCAAAAATGGATATGGATGAGCTAATGAAAGGTTACAACACCATAATCCACAGCATTTACTCCACAAAACCATACTACAAAAGGGCTCGTAAATTCCTGCGAACTCAAAAATTTCCTCATAAACGAAATAAAAAATTCGAACCATCAATAATTTTAGGCTTTCTTAAATCGGTTGTGGTAATTGGTTTAGTAAAAAGAGGACGTAGAGAGTATTGGAAATTCCTTTTATGGACGCTCTTTAGCAGACCCCAACTATTTGTGAATGCAGCTACCTTAACGGTTTTTGGTTATCACTACCGAACAGTTTTTAAGATTAGGAAATAAACTTATTTCGATCTAATTTGTCTTATTAAAAATGAAACCAAAAAATAATTCTATGAAAAATTACATTTCATTATTACTACTATTTCTTGCCCTCCAATTCTCAGGGTTTGCGCAAGAAAATATTACCTATCAAAAACCATCGGCTGAAATTTTGGCCCTTGCTGATTACGAAAGAACGCCATCGGTTAGCATGGATTCAAAAAAGGAGTTCATGCTACTCAGCTATCGCAACACTTATAAATCGCTTATCGATTTGAATCAAGAGGAGATGCGATTAGCAGGTCTTAGAATTAATCCTGTAACGAATATTTCGAGCAATGTGACCTATATCAACAACTTAAAAATCAGAAAAATCATAGCCCAAGATGAGATTCAAGTTGCTGGTTTGCCACAAAACCCAAGGATAAGCAATGTTTCGTGGTCGCCCAACGAGAAGAAGATTGCTTTTACAAACACTTCCGAAAAAGGCGTTGAACTCTGGGTTATTGATGTCGTAACTGCTCAAGCAACTAAGCTAACCGATGCTGTTATCAATGCAAACCTTGGCAATCCCGTAAAATGGTTTAATGATAACGAAACCCTTCTGGTTCGCTTTTTACCTAAAAACAAACCTGCGCTAATCGATCAAAAGAAAGATCTTCCTAAGGGCCCAATCGTGTCAACAAGCACAGGTGCAAAATCACAGAATGCAACATTTCAGGATTTGCTAAAGAACAAAACCGATGAGCAGAATTTCGAATCGCTTGTAACATCTGAACTTTATAAAGTAACCATTGCTGGTAAATCAGATCTTTTCAAACCTGCAGCCATGTACCTTGGCGAAAGCATCTCACCCGATGGCAGCCATGTGATGATTACCACCATTCAAAAGCCATTCTCATATATTGTTCCCTACTACAGATTCCCACAAACAGCTATTGTTTATGACTTAACTGGCAAGGAAATTAAGGTAGTAAACGAAGTACCTCTAACTGAAATTATGCCTAAAGGTTTTGATTCTGTTCGTAAAGGCAAAAGGGATATGTCGTGGAGAAGCGATAAACCAGCAAGCCTTTGCTTTGCGGTTGCGTTAGACGAGGGCGACAAGGAGAAGAAAGTCGATTTCAGGGATGAAGTTTTCCTTTGGGATGCTCCATTTACCGCTGAACCAAAATCTATCTTCAAAACTCAACAACGTTACGAAGGCATTATTTGGGGTAACGATAATATTGCCGTTGTGTACGATGGCTGGTATGATACCCGCAGCACACGCACATTCCTTTTCAACCCAATGAACCCAGCCGAAGGGCTTAAGATGATATCGGATCGTAACTCACAGGATATTTACTCCGATCCAGGAAACTTCGAAACCAAGAAAAACCAATATGGACGTTACGCCCTTGCAATCGAAAAGGACAACGCTTACCTCATTGGCGATGGATATACTAAGGATGGGCAATTCCCATTTATCGATGAGTTTAACCTAAAAACACTTAAGAAGAAACGTCTTTATCAATCAGCATATACCGATAAAAAAGAGGATCTATTCTCAATCGAAGATTTGAAAAAAGGCGATGTACTTGTTCAGATTCAATCAAAGAATGAATTTCCAAACTACTACTTCCGCAATATCAAATCAAAAGGTAAATTAACCCAAATCACATTCTTTAAAAATCCATTCGAGAGCATAAAGGACGTACATAAGGAGGTTATCAAATATAAACGTAAAGATGGCGTTGAGCTATCGGGTACACTTTACTTACCTGTTGGTTACGATATGACCAAAAAGGAGAAATTACCATTGCTAATTTGGGCTTACCCACAGGAGTTTAAGGATAAAAACAGCGCTGGACAAAGCGCTCAAAACCCTAACGAGTTTACATTCCCATACTACGGGTCATTCGTTTACTGGGTAACTAAAGGTTATGTGGTTTTAGACGATGCAGCATTCCCCATTGTTGGCGAAGGGACAACTGAGCCAAACGACAACTTTATCGAACAGCTTGTGGCAAACGCTGAAGCGGCAATTGATGCTGTTGACCAATTAGGTTATATCGACCGCAAAAAGGTGGCTGTAGGCGGACACTCCTATGGCGCATTTATGACAGCCAACCTGTTAACTCACTCCAACCTATTTGCCTGCGGCATTGCACGTAGCGGAGCTTATAACCGCACTTTAACCCCATTCGGTTTCCAAAGCGAGCAGCGTAACTACTGGGATGCACCAAATGTGTACAACACCATGTCGCCATTTATGAATGCCGAAAAGATGAAAACCCCGCTCCTACTCGTTCATGGCGATGCCGATAACAATCAGGGCACATTCACATTCCAAACCGAACGCTACTTTCAAGCACTAAAGGGCTTAGGCGCACCAGTAAGAATGGTGCTACTACCAAAAGAGGCACATGGCTATGTGGCTAAGGAGAATATCTTCCATTTGCTTTGGGAGCAGGATCAGTTTCTCGAAAAATATTTAAAGGGTAAGTAATTTAAACTTAATAATAACAAAGGAAAGGGTGTAGCTGCGAAGTTTCACCCTTTTTGGTTTATTCGATTTTAGTGCTAATTTTGAGTAGGAATATGTTGATTTTTATTGATAAAATTAGTAAAAGTGAATATATAATTTATTAGCGGTCATTCTAAAATGACAACTACAAACAATAATTATTGACAAAACAAATGGAATAAAACATGAGAATTAGAATTTTAATCATTGCTCTTATTTTCTTTAAGGTATCCTTTGGACAGACAACCGACGATAATCTTGTATTTTGGAGCGCTACAAAAAAACTCACACTTGACAACTTTGGAATTAAAACAAAAAATGGAGAGACCAATTCTTCTTTTGCACAGTTTTCAGTAGACTATAAGGTGGGTGGTTTTGATTTTATGACTAAAAACTTTAATAAAAAAGTTCGTAATTATTTAATCAAATCTGCTTCGTTGATTGATACCACAAAAGATGTATCAGCTTTAATTCGCTATCAACAGACTCTTTTTGATATTTGTGAAATCTATACCAGACATTTTAGAAAAGAATTAAAAGAGAATCGAAAAAAAATTGCCTCAGGGACTCAGTTTATTGATGGATTAAATCAAAAAGCAATGACTGATTTCTCAAATCGCAGAGTATTATATGACCGAGAAACAAACTTCGGGACAATACCTGAAAAGCAAAAAGATTGGGAGTTACAGATACAAAAGGAACTTGACGAATACAAGGAATATTCAAGCGAATGATTGATAAAAAAGAACGAACCGCTAGTACCTGCTAAAAATCATAATAACCCCCGATGAGCATATTATAAAGAAATTTAACAATTAAGAATTTCATCAACATAAATTACTTAAAACTAGATTTCATAATACTTTAATTAAAACTAAAACCACTTTTATGTTTTCAAAACTAAACTTATTCATTTTTATAATTCTGATTCACTCAAATGCTTTTTGCCAAACATATGATGTATCAATGGACGACCGAAACAAAACCGTTGATTTAACCAACAATGCAATCAACGAGCTAAAGGATAATAGAATTGAAAACGGTATTTTGCTTTTAAAAGAGGCTATTAAAATCGATTCCACATTTCGACCATCTTTCATAAACCTATACAAAGCCTATTTAATCAACAAAACATTTAACGAGGAGCTTATTGGTTATTTAAAAAAAGGGCTCAGAATATTCAAAGAAGATGATGAGCTGCATTTCTATTTAGGAGAAGTATACAAATCAATTAATGATTATAAGAGCGCATTCGCCGAGTATGATAAAGCAATCAGCTTTAGCAAAAAAAATGGTGAGAGTTTTTCGCTTGTCCCTTCGTACTACTTCAATAGAGGTAACTGTTTCTTAAAATTGAATGATTACGATTCTGCTATTAAAGATTATAATTACGCCATTAAACTAAAACCCATTTATTCATCTGCCATACTCAACAGAGGCATTTGTCATTACAAAAAAGGAAACGTTAGCGAAGCCTGTAGTGATTGGACTCTATCATTAGAATTGGGCGCAAATCAATCAAAAGAATATATTCAGAAATACTGCAAGTAACGTAGTGCCAAAGGAATAATCTACTTTACTTTTAGCATTTAAAGGAACTAGAAATAACTAAGCCTTATTTAAGATAATACTAATTTCATTACTTACCTTTCTTTAGTATCAATAAGAAAGCAATGATAAGTGCAAATTACGAACTCCGAAACGCCAAACCCGAAGAGTTCAAGGTAGTTGGTCAACTTATGGTTCAGGTGTACTCACAATTAGATGGTTTCCCAAAACCATCTGAACAGCCCATGTACTATAAAATGCTCGAGAGTGTTGGCGAATTAACTAACAAGCCAACCGTCGAACTAATTATAGCAATCTCATCCGAAGGGCGAATTGATGGAGCGGTGGTTTACTTTGGCGACATGCAATATTATGGATCTGGAGGAACGGCAACAAAAGAGATAAACGCTGGTGGGTTTAGACTTCTAGCCGTAAATCCTAATGCTAGAGGATTAGGGCTAGGAAAACTCTTAACATTAAAGTGTATTGAAAAGGCCAAGGAGATGAAATTAGGGCAAGTTGTTATTCATACCACAAAGGCAATGCAAACTGCATGGGCGATGTACGAAAAGATTGGATTTAAAAGATCCGAAGATCTAGATTTCATGCAAGGAGAACTTCCAGTTTTCGGGTTTAGGTATAAACTTTAAAAAAGCGTAGAGGTCTCTACGCTTTTTTATTGTCAATACTTAAACTATTCCTCATTAAAAAATATTTCAAAAAAATTCAATTAAACATTAAACAAAACGGTATCTACTGCATCAAATGTCAGTATGATAAATAATTATTAGCATATTTACGTTAACTAAACAAATTGAAAATTATGAATTTAAAAAAGTTTCTATTCGCTATGGCCTTGGGCTTTTCGATGCTCTCGAGTAGTTACGCACAGGAAATTTTAGAATGGCGTGGTGCCGACCGAAGCGGAATGTACAAGGAGTCAAATTTATTAAAAACTTGGCCCGCAAATGGCCCAGCAGTTCTTTGGGAAACTAAAGATCTTGGGAATGGTTATGGCTCGCCAGCAATTACAAAAAAGAATATTTTTATTGAAGGTGAGATTGATACTGTAAACTACCTTTTCTCTCTCGATCTTTCGGGTAAAGTCCTTTGGAAAACCAGAATTGGCAAAGAGTGGATCATTAACTACCCTGGCGTTCGCACAACACCAACCGTTGTAAACGATCTGATTTATGTTTCTGCTGGCTGGGGTGCTGTTGCTTGTGTTGAAGCAAATACTGGCAAAATAAAGTGGTCGGTTGATATGATGAAGGATTTCCATGCAAAGCAGATCACCTTTGGATTCTCTGAATCAGTTTTAGTTGAAGACAACAAGGTTTACATCTCTCCCGGTAGCAAAGACACAAATGTTGTTGCGCTTGATCGTTTTACTGGCAAAACCCTTTGGATTAGCAAGGGAATTGGCGAAAAAACGGCATACTGCTCACCAATATTAATCAAATTAAAAGAACGCAATGTTATTGTAACCTTCTCTGCTCATGCACTACTTGGTATAGATTCAAAAGATGGAAAGTTACTTTGGTCTCATAAGCAAGATTCTCAGGGTGACGTACATTGTAACACGCCATACTACGAAAACGGTTACATCTACTACATCTCTGGTGATGGCAACGGTTCTGTAAAATTAAAACTTGCCGATGATGGCTCTGCCATTACTGAGGTTTGGAGAAATAAAAAATGTGATAATACCTTTGGTGCATTTATCAAGGTAAACGATTACATCTACACATCAGGATACGAGAAAAGACAGTACTATGCGTTTAACGCAAATACTGGCGAAATAACAGATTCCGTTAAGTTTGATAGAGGTTCAATAATCTCAGCAGATAATCTTCTTTACCTATACAACGAGCGTGGACAGGTTGGTTTATTCAAACCAAATGGACCAAAACTTGAGCAGATAAGCACTTTTAAATTAACTCAAGGCACTAAGGCTCACTACGCACATCCTGTTATTTTAAATGGAATCATGTATATTAGACATGGTAAATCTTTAGTTGCATTTGACATCAAGAATAAATAGCCAAACTCTAATCCCATAATTATGAAAAAACTATTCATTTTGGTTGGAGTTCTACTTATAGCTGCTTCAACAATTAACGCTCAGGAGCTAACGCTCGAGCAAGTTCTTGACAAGTATTACCAAGCAAATGGCATTGATAAGCTTCAAAATGTCAAAACAATTATAATGACCGGCTCAATAACCAACTGGGTTGTGATGCCTACTAAAGTCTACAAGGCTCGTCCAAATAAATACAGGATGGAGCGCGACGTTAACGACATCACAGGGCTAACCGTTTACGATGGACAAACAGGATGGACAACTGCACCTTGGACAAAAAATCCTAACCCCCAGATTGTGCCTGAGCAAGGTTTAGTCGATATAAAAATCCAAGCCGATTTTGATGGACTATTCTACAATTGGAAAGATAAAGGTTACAACTTAGAACTTGTTGGACTCGAAAAACTAGGCGATTCTGATGTTTATAGAATCAAATTTACACGTAGCGACAACATAGTTGAGTTCTATCTAATCGACAGCAAAACATTCCTTATTCAAAAGAAAGTTGGGGTTAGAAATATAAGAGGTAAAGATTTCAAGATTGATTTTACTTTCAGTGATTATAGAAAAGTGGAAGGTGTGATGTTCCCATTCAGCATCCTTAACGCTTCAGAGAATCAACCAGCACCTGCTGAGACCCAGTATGAAACCATCGAGGTTAACAAACCTATTGAGGATAAATTGTTTGCAATGCCCGAAAGTAAGCAAACAATCTAATCTATAACACAGTTTATTCCAAACGGAGCACTTACAAAAGTTGCTCCGTTTTTTTCCTTTCTAAAATGAACAAATATTCATCTTCACTTGTTTGATGAATAAATATTCGCTTATATTTGCATCATAATTTCAAGTATGCCAAAGCAAAAAGACGAAAACAAGGTTAAATCGATTCATGATGCAGCAATGAAACTGGTTATTAAAACTGGTTTTGTTGGGTTACGCATGGCTGATGTCGCAAGCGAGGCAGGAGTTGCAACAGGAACACTTTATGTGTACTACAAAAGCAAAGAGGCTCTAATTAATGATGTTTACATCGAAACAAAGAGAGAGATTACATCAAACTTGCTAAACCCTAAGCACCAATCTGACACCTTCTATACCACATTTAAAAACATGTGGATTTCTTATTTCAAGTTTTGTTTTGAAAACCCAGAGAAGATGCTTTTTTGCGAGCAATTCTTTTATAGTGGCTTCATTTCCTTAGAGATCAAAAACGAGGTTGATCTCATGTTTGAACCTTTGCATCAAACGCTAAGAATAGCTCAAACCAATGGATTGGTAAAGCAGATTGATGTAGAAATATTGATAGCACAAATGCACGGAGCAATTCATGAAATAGTCAAAGTGCTAATGAAACAAAAAAAACAGATGGGTAGCACACAACTCCAACGATGCTTTGATATGGCATGGGACAGCATTAAACAATAATTTTTTTATCTTATTAATGAATATATATTCACTTTAAATAAAAAACTAAAAACAAATAATTATGAAAAAAACAGCATTAATTACAGGAGCATCAAGCGGAATAGGTTTAGAATTAGCAAAAATTCATGCATCAAAAGGGGATAATCTTGTGCTAGTTGCTCGAAGCACTAACAAACTAGAAGATCTTAAAAAGGAACTTGAGCCTAAACATGGAATTTCTGTTTATATAATTGGGAAAGACTTATCAAAACTTAACTCAGCAGCCGAGGTTTACGATGAGCTAAAAGGACAAAAAATAGCAATTGATTATCTTATCAACAATGCTGGTTTTGGCGATTCGGGGTTTTTCTTCGATTCAAACTGGGAAAAGCAGGAGCAGATGATTAACCTTAATATCACAACCCTAACCCATTTTACTAGACTTTTCCTAAAGGATATGGTTGAACGCAAAAATGGAAAGATTCTAAATATAGCTTCAACGGCATCGTTTCAACCCGGTCCAACCATGGCCGTTTATTGCGCTACTAAATCGTATGTACTAAGTTTCTCTGAAGCAATAAATAATGAAGTAAAAGATTTTGGCGTGACCGTTACTGCTCTTTGCCCGGGTGCAACAACCAGCGGATTTCAAGCAGCAGCATCACTTGAGGGAAGTAATTTATTTGAAGGGAAAAAACTTCCAACTTCGCAAGAGGTTGCCAGATATGGCTACAAAGCAATGATGAAGGGCAAAGCAGTTGCTATCCATGGTTTCATGAATAGTTTAATGGCTAACTCGGTTCGCTTTACACCAAGAGCAATTGTAGTAAAGATTGCAAGGATGATTCTTGAAAAATAGCAATCTAAAATCAGCCTTTATCGACATAATGAGTTATTAAGCATATTCGTCAAATCAACCAATGGTGAAAAATGATTTACTTTTGCATCATTAAAATCAAGAACCATGGAGTGGTTAAAGGAGTTGCTTTGGTGCGAATCGGTTGCCCACACGATACTGATATATAGCTTTGTAATTGCTTTAGGCGTAGCCCTAGGGAAGATAAAGATTTATCGAATCTCCTTAGGGATTACTTTTATCCTATTTGCGGGAATTGCTGTTGGCCATTTTGGGTTTAAAGTAAACCATGAGGTTTTAGATTTTATAAGAGATTTCGGGTTAATCTTATTCGTCTTTACAATTGGATTGCAAGTTGGTCCGGGTTTTTTCTCCTCATTCAAAAAAGGAGGAATAACACTGAATATGCTTGCCATGTCGGTAGTGATTCTTGGAGCATTAACGGCAATAACGCTTCACTTCATAACAGGGTTATCAATGCCAATGATGGTTGGAATCCTCTCTGGTGCAGTAACAAATACACCAGGACTTGGAGCAGCACAACAAGCCTTAAAGTTGATAACTGAAAATAAGCCTGAAATTGGAGCAATTAACATTGGTTTGGGCTATGCAGTTGCTTATCCATTTGGTGTTGTTGGTATTATACTAACCATGTTTCTTATTAGAAAAATTGCAAAAATCAACATCCAAAAGGAACTCGAACAGTGTAATCTCCAGCAAAACCCAAGCGAAACCAACCCTGAAAGGGTTAGCATTGAGATAACCAGCAAAGAGATTTTTGGAAAAAGGATTATCGACCTAAAACAGCACCTTATAAATGATGCTGTAATATCGAGAATGATGCATAATGGGGATATATTTATTCCGAGTCCTCAAACAGAGATATTCGAAGGAGATATTATTCTATTAGTCGCTCATAAAAAGGACATTCCACAACTCACACAGCAATTTGGGAAATCAAGCGATTTCGATTTAACAAAGCAACCAAGCAAGCTGATGTCGAAACAAGTTCTGGTATCAAACAAAGCTGTGATAGGTAAGAGCCTAGGATCACTAAAACTACGAGCACGATACGGAATTGGCATCACCCGAGTTTACCGCTCCGATGTAGAGTTTGTAGCATCCTACTCGCTTAAACTACAAATGGGTGATAAACTCACAATTGTTGGAGAGGAGCAATCAATCGAAAACGTTGCTCAAGTACTAGGCAACTCACTAAAACGACTACACGAACCCAACATAATCCCAATATTTGTTGGAATTCTTATTGGAGTACTTTTCGGAAGCATCCCCTTTTTAATACCGGGCATCCCTACTCCCATCAAGTTAGGCATGGCCGGAGGTCCATTAATTGTGGCTATCCTACTTAGTAAATATGGATATAAATTCTCACTGATATCCTACACAACGCCAAGCGCAAATCATCTTTTAAGAGAGATTGGAATTTCATTGTTTTTAGCCAGCGTAGGGATTAAAGCGGGCGAACAGTTCATCCCAACATTAACCAACGGTGATGGTTTCATTTGGATGGGCTATGGCGCCATAATAACTCTTACCCCCATCATTTTTGTCGGGCTAGTGGCACGATTCATTCTAAAAAGAAACTTTTTCGAAGTATGCGGCTTACTATCGGGAAGCATGACTGATCCTCCCGCTCTTGCGTTTGCAAACTCCATAGCACCTACCGATGCTCCTTCAGTTGCTTATGCCACAGTTTATCCTCTGGTGATGTTCTTGCGAATTTTAGTTGCACAAATACTTATTCTCGCTTTTTGCTAACAAAGGTTGGTTGAACCATTATTGTGTTTAATTTGTTTTATAAATAAATTAAACAGACCGAAAAATGATTATAGATGCCATTCAGAAACGGAAAAGCAATTTCACCTATTCTGAAAAACCAGTAGAACAGGAGGTAATTAACGAATTATTTGAAGCGGCAACGCTAGCTGCTTCGAGCATGAACGTTCAACCATGGAGATTTATCTACGCAAGCAAGAATGAACCTGAGTTTCAGCTAATGCTAAATGCTCTTTTAGAGGGCAATCAGCAATGGGCAAAGGATGCAGCAATGCTTATTCTTTCAATAGCCCAAACCGAGTATACCTACAACGATAAAGTAATTCATAATGCTTACGCATGGCACGATACCGGCATGGCAAACGCTCATCTGATGCTGCAAGCAGTAAACCTCGGATTGGTAACCCATCCCATGGGAGGATTTGATCATCAAAAAATAAAGGATAGTTTTAATCTTCCTAAAGAGTATGAGCCTTTGCTGATTATGGCGCTAGGCTATAAGGGTGATGAAAGCGAGTTGCCCGAGGATTTACTAAAAAGGCAGAGTTCTCCAAGGAAACGAAAACCAATTGAAGAGGTGGTTTTTAAGAAGAGTATTAAGTAGTCAGAATTCAGAGGCCAGTTGAATTCATCAAACTACTTTCTACTGACTACTGAATTCTTTCTTCTGACTTCTTTCTATTATCTTTGCCCAAAATTACCACACACAATGAACGGGACAAAGCGGGCAGATATCACTAAGGGTTTGCATGTAAATATCATCCTTAAGAAAGATCAACGAAACGGCACATTAACCGAAGGGTATGTAAAGGATATACTTACCAGCGCGCCTGTTCACCATAGGGGAATTAAGGTAAGGCTCGAGGATGGACAAATTGGTCGCGTACAAGAAATACTTGAGTAAAATGAACCCAAAAGGAAAACTTCATAACCCACACTTCAAAAAGCCTGATATTAGAGTAAAGGTTAATCAGGACAGCACCTTGATGAAATTTTTGCTCGAAAATGTTAAGGGCAAGAATCGCGACAACTTCAAAACCTTGCTCAGCAATGGACAAGTCTCTGTGAATGGTGAGATTGTTACATGGTACAACCATCCATTAACTGCAGGGCAAGAGGTAAAAATCTCGTGGGAAAAGCAATTAAAAAAGAGCTATTCAGGGATCAGAATTATTTTTGAGGATGAGTATGTGATTGTTATCGAGAAAAGCGCTGGAATACTATCAATATCAACCGAAAAGGAGAAAAATCAAACGGCATACAGCATCCTTAGCAAGCATGTAAAGGAGCAAAATCCAGTCAATAAGATTTTTGTAGTCCACAGGCTCGATAGGGAAACTTCGGGTATAATGATTTTTGCTAAAAGCGAAGAGATTCAAGCAAAACTTCAGGAGAACTGGAACGACACTATCATTGAGCGTACCTACATTGCTGTGGTTGAGCTGCCTGTTGAAAAAGATAGCGATGTAATAACTTCGTATTTACGCGAGAGCAAGGCGCTAATTGTTTATTCGAGCCAAAACCCTGAACATGGGCAAAAGGCAGTAACGCATTATAAGGTTATTAAAAAGAATCCAAAATACTCGCTTTTGGCAGTTAACCTTGAAACTGGACGTAAGAATCAGATTAGAGTCCACATGCAGGATATTAAGCACCCAGTGGTTGGCGATAAAAAATATGGTTCGATGGTAAACCCAATCAACCGCTTAGGATTGCATGCGCAAGTTCTTGCATTCACTCACCCCATAACAAAAGAACAGATGCGTTTTGAGACATCTGTTCCTAGTGCATTTTTAAAATTATTCTAATTATTTACCGCTGAGACGCTGAGAGCGCAGAGCAATATCAATTTAAAATATAGTTTCTATTGCGTATCTGGCTATAAGCATTTACGATCATCAATACTATTAAAATCGCAATTCCCACTACAACCCAAATATTCATTAAAGTAGTCAGGTAAACAAGGCCAATTGTGATTCCCATTAAAAGCATCAGCAGAAACATCCGAGCCATATTTGCACCCTTTTGCTGCATATCGCGGGGTTGAGTGAAAGGTAAATCCATCTTCATAAATATTATGGAGTAAAGGTTTACCAAAACTATAAGCAAAGCGCCTAAAATCATACCAGGTAGTTTTGGAAGTCCCCAAACATAAAGGCTAATTGAGGCAATTACAATAATTGTTGGCAAGAAAAACTTTAGGAGCATCGCTTTAATTGCACCGGTTAGTAAGTGACCATGATTCTTAAACGGCAACGCTCGGTAAATCCAAGAGCCTTCGGGTGTATCAGTATAAGGCAACTGAGTCACAGCAGTGGTTCCAAAGAATGAGAAGAAGATAAACATGTAGAAATTCTTGGTTTCGCCAAGTTTTTGAATTGTTGCTGCCATACTTGAGAAATCAGGTTTTATCGATAGGAATAGCATCACAATAATAATCCCAAACGATGGGTAAACAGCTTGCTTGAATTTTCGATCGCGCTTGGTGATTGACATTGCCAAACGCCAGCCAGCACGCTCGGTTTCTGAAACACATAAAAATCGTAGTAAGCTAAACTTTTTACTTGTCGTTACATCTACCGCTTCGGATTCAACCTTCTCGGCTGCTCCCTCGCTAAGCAGGTTGCTAAATCCGCTCGACAAGTTTCGAACAAGGAAAACTGCACCCATAACCGAAGCAGCAATAGCCATCAAAGCCAATATTATTATCTTAGGATCGAATGCAGAAAGATTAAAAAGATCAACAAATGCGGCTAACCAAACTGGAGGAATAAGATACGCCCACCATTCAATTGGCAATGCAGCATTCTGCATTATTTCGCTATCGAGTATCCGAGGCAAAAGCTGGTAACCTCCAAATATCATGATGGCCATAAAGATTTGGAAATAGGAGACCAAATCCTTAAAACGTTCACCCAATACAAACTTCGAAAGGACAATATAGAATAGAGTTGTAAGCAGAAGTGTAATCCAAGCGCAAAGTATTATCCCAATCCAAAATGCAAAAAAAGGGAGTATGCCATACTTTACAGCAATCACAATGGATGGAATTGCCCCAAGGGCAAGCGCCATAAACCCAATGTAAACCTGAATATGCAGTAGTCGTGCAAGCAATAAAGTTCGGTTGCTCACCGGGCGAACAAGTAAGATATGATTATCTCGATGATCAAAAAGAACGCTTGTAAACTCCGAGATGATTGACGTTCCGAGCATCACCATAATGATGCTATAGCATATGGTCAGGTTTAGCATTAAATCGGTGATTCGGGCAAAACCAACAGCAATAAACATCCCAAAAATGAGCAAAACGAATAGCTGAAAGGTGAAGTTCTTATTGGTGCTCCCACTCGAATGAAACATTGATGGGCTACGACGGAAATCCATGGAGAGTTTTGTGCTCAGAATCACCTCCAGCTGTTGATAATCGGCACCCCACAACTGGATGGGGTATTTTATCAACCTTACAAAAAACAGGGCTATCTTGTACATGGTTAATTCTCCTCAAACGCTTTGTTGAATACTTCTGAGTTAAACTCACTCTTCTCTGCCCCTGTAAGATTGGCAAAAAGCCTCTCGAGTGTAGCAGAATTTTCAGTCTTCAACTCCTCAAAAGTACCATCGGCGAGGACCTTGCCATCGTTTATTAGGATAATCCTATCGGATATTTTTTCTACCACATCCATAAGGTGTGAGCAGAAGAAAATTGTTTTTCCTTCGGAAGCAAGTCGTGCAAGCATCTCCTTAACAAGGATTACCGAGTTTGCATCGAGACCTGAAAGTGGCTCATCGAGGAAAATAATATCTGGGTTATTGATAATGCCAGCCATGATAAGGATTTTCTGCTTCATCCCTTTGGAGAATGTATCCATACGCTGGTCGGCATTCTTATCCATTCCAAAAATCGAAAGTAAATTTCCAATTCGAGATTCTAGATTCTCCTTTGAAATTCCATAAAGGGTTCCGACAAAAGTCAGATACTCTCTAGGTGTTAACAAATCATACAACGCACCATTCTCGGGCACATAGCCAATACGTTTTTTAATTTCGAGGCTTTGGGTTTTAAGGTCGAGCCCAAAAACCTTAACATCACCCTCAAATGCTGTAATAATTCCACAAAGAATTTTAACGGTAGTGCTCTTCCCAGCCCCATTTGGGCCGATATAGCCAATAATCTGTCCGGGATTAATATCTAAATCAATCCCCTTTAGCACCTCGTTACCACCGTACGATTTTATCAGACCACGAATGGAAATCACTGGATTACTCATCTTGAATATCTATTAAATAGGTTTTAGTTGATCAAAAGTATAAAATCTTTAATCAATTAGCGGAAAAGGAATATTTAACTTTTGTTAAGAACTATTGCCACTTTGGTTAAACTATTTTATTAACACCCTGTTTAATGGTAGATTTTAGGTTGTTGATAAATGCTTGTAACCCACAAGCATGAAACCTAGATTTTATTGATCAAACTTTATAACTTTACAAACAATTAACTATGACAACAATAAGTTTAAAATCAGGCGATAAGGCTCCCGAGTTCGCATCGGTTGACCAAAATGGGAAGCCGATTAAACTCTCCGACTATAAAGGGAAGAGGTTAATCCTATACTTTTACCCAAAGGATAACACATCGGGATGCACTGCCGAAGCATGTAGCCTTCGCGATGGGTACGAACAGCTAGGGAATCTGGGCTACGAGGTGGTTGGTGTTAGTCCTGATAGCGAAAAATCGCACCAAAACTTTATTAAGAAATTCGACCTTCCGTTCAGATTAATAGCCGATACCAACCAGCAAGTGGCAGCAGCCTACGGCGTTTGGGGCGAAAAGAAGATGTACGGTAGAAGCTACATGGGTATACTTCGTACAACCTTTATCATTGACGAGAAAGGCGTAATAACCCACGTAATATCAAAGGTTGATACAGGCGAGCACGTAAAACAGATTCTTGAACTAATAGGAAAACCCTAAAAATTATTCACATAATGGCAGAAAATAAAGAAACAAAAGAAGCCGCCACAAAAAAGGAGATTAGCAAAGACAAGCTAAAAGCCCTTCAGCTAACCCTCGATAAAATCGAGAAAGACTTCGGTAAAGGCTCTATCATGAAAATGGGTGATAAAGCAGTTACTGATATCCCAAGCATTTCGTCGGGGTCAATTGCTCTTGATGCCGCTCTAGGCGTTGGAGGTTACCCACGCGGAAGAGTAGTTGAGATTTATGGCCCAGAATCATCAGGTAAAACAACTTTGGCTATCCACGCCATTGCCGAAGCGCAAAAACTTGGTGGCATTGCTGCAATTATCGATGCTGAACATGCTTTCGACCGCACCTATGCTGAGAAACTTGGTGTTGATGTTGAAACGCTTCTTATCTCACAACCCGATAATGGTGAGCAAGCACTAGAGATTGCAGATAACTTAATTCGTTCAGGTGCTATCGACATTATCGTAATCGACTCTGTTGCGGCTTTAACTCCAAAGGCTGAAATTGAAGGTGAGATGGGCGATAGCAAAATGGGCCTTCAGGCACGTTTGATGTCACAAGCGCTTCGTAAACTCACTGGAACGATCAGCAAGACTAATACTTGCTGCGTGTTCATCAACCAATTGCGCGATAAGATTGGCGTGATGTTTGGGAACCCTGAAACCACCACAGGTGGTAATGCGCTAAAGTTCTACGCAACCGTTCGTGTTGATATCCGCAAAATGAACCAGATTAAGGATGGCGATGATGCAACGGGGAACAGGGTTCGTGTAAAAATCGTGAAGAATAAGCTTGCTCCACCTTTCAAAAAGGCTGAGTTTGATATCGTTTTTGGTGAGGGTATTTCCAAAATTGGCGAAATCATCGACATGGGTGTTGAGATGAATATTATCAAGAAGAGCGGCTCATGGTTCAGCTATGGTGAAACCCGCCTTGGACAAGGTCGTGATGCGGTTAAACAACTATTAACTGATAATATTGAACTTGCTGATGAGCTGGAGAAGAAGATTGTAGAAAATTTAAAGGCAAAATAATCAACCTAGATTATTAAGAAAGCGTGTTAGAAATCAAGTTTCACGCAAAGTACTCAAAGAAAAACGCTAAGTCCGCAAAGAAATAAACTTTGTGCTCTTTGCGTAAAACTTAGCGGTCTTTGCGTGAAATTTTCTTTTATGAACTTAACAAGAAGACAATCTAAGTTTACTCCTCCCCATACTGCATTAAATACGATTTGATAAAATCGTTCAAATCGCCATCCATTATCTCCTGCACATTTGAGGTTTCGAAATCGGTACGTAAATCTTTAACTAATTTATAGGGATGAAACACATAGTTTCGAATCTGTGATCCCCACTCAATCTTTTTCTTTTTCCCTTCGATTTCTGCCTGTATCTCTTGGCGCTTACGAAGTTCAAGTTCATAAAGATGTGCTTTAAGAATACGCATAGCATTCTCCTTATTTTGAATCTGCGAGCGGGTTTCAGTATTTTCAACAACAACGCCCGTGGGAGTATGATAAAGCCTTACCCCTGTTTCAACCTTATTTACATTTTGACCTCCTGCTCCACCCGAACGATAAGTATCCCACTTAATATCTGCAGGGTTCACCTGAATATCGATAGTATCGTCAATGGCTGGTGAAACAAACACTGATGCAAAAGTTGTATGACGACGAGCATTGGAATCGAAAGGAGATATGCGCACCATACGGTGAACGCCGTTTTCGCTCTTCAAGTAGCCATAGGCCATCTCGCCAATAAACTCAAGAGTTACAGATTTAACACCTGCCTCCTCCCCTTTTTGCAAATCGATAATCTTGGTTTCGTAACCATTACGCTCGCCCCAGCGAAGGTACATGCGCAAAAGCATATCAACCCAATCGAGGCTCTCGGTGCCACCTGCACCAGAGTTGATCTTCATAATCGCCCCAAGGCGATCCTCTTCGCGGCGAAGCATATTCTTAAGTTCCAAATCCTCAACCTTGGCAAGCGTTACAGCATATTGCTTATCCACTTCCTGCTCGGTTGCTTCACCCTCCTTGTTAAAATCAAATAGCACCTGAAGGTCATCAATACTCTGCCTTACATCAGCATAGGATTGAGTCCACGCTTTTATGGATGATACAAGTTTTAGCTGCTTTTCCGCTTCGGATGGGTTATCCCAAAAATTTGGCGAGTGGGTTTTCTGCTCCTCCTCGTCGAGTTTAATTAGTTTATTCTCGATGTCAAAGATGCCTCCTCAGCGCGTCATCGCGCTTTACAAGCTCTTTTATTTGCTCAATGGTTATCATCAATTGGTAGTTTTCACAAAAGTAGTAAAAAGGCTCAAAGGTTTTCATCATAGATGAAACCATTTGGATTATCTTTAGTCATAATAGATATTTCAAAAAACAGGAATCAAAATTCAAAACCTAATAAATATGAACCAAATCATAGACCTACGCAGCGATACAGTTACAAAACCAACATCAGGAATGCTTCAAGCAATGATGTCGGCACCAGTTGGCGATGATGTTTACGGCGAAGATCCAACCGTTAATGCATTGGAACGGAAACTCGCGGGGATGTTTGGTAAAGAGGCTGCGCTATACTGCCCTTCGGGCACAATGACCAACCAGATTGCCATTAACGTTCACGTCAAACCCGGCGATGAGGTTATCTGCGACAGGATGGCTCATATTTATAACTATGAAGGAGGAGGAATTGCTCGCAACTCGATGGCATCGGTTCGTTTGCTTTTTGGCGATAGAGGAAGGTTTACTGCCAACGATGTGCTAGAAAATATCAGCAATCCAAACGATATTCACGCTGCACGAACCAAAATGGCGGAGATTGAAAATACCGTAAATAAAGCGGGTGGCAGCATTTGGGATATAAACGAGATAAAGAAGATTAAGGAAGTTACCGATAAGCACAACCTAAAGTTCCATATGGATGGTGCAAGACTATTCAATGCTTTAGTTGAAACGGGTGAGACCCCTAAACAGTATGGAGAACTATTCGACTCTATCTCAATTTGCCTATCCAAAGGACTTGGGGCACCAGTTGGCTCAGTTCTTCTAGGAACTCAAGATTTTATTAACGAGGCTCGGAGAACTCGCAAAGCGTTTGGCGGAGCCATGCGCCAAGCAGGTTTTATGGCAGCCGCAGGATTATATGCACTCGAAAATAATATAGCAAGGCTAAAAGATGATCATAAACGAGCAAAGGCAATAGCAGAAGTACTTTTAAAGCAATCGTATATTGAAGAGGTAAGCCCAGTACAAACAAACATCATCGTATTTAAACTAAGCAAATCATTACCCGATAAGGAATTCATCAAAACACTAAAAGAGAAGAATATTCTTTGCTCTGTTTTTGGTCCACAGACAATTCGGATGGTAACACATTTGGATTTTACTGATGATATGCTAAACGAGTTGACTAAGACTATTCAAAGCAATTTTACTAAACAGTAAACCCAAGCACAAGAATATCATCCATTTGATCAACCTCTCCATCAGGTAACGCTGGATCGCGTCGCCAATTCTCGACTGTATTGTCGAGAATTTCTTTTTGTTCGCAGAATGGTTTGCTATGAATTGACTCAAGAAGTTCACGTAAATTTTTGCGCATAAACTTCCTGTTGGTTGGACCGCCCATCTGATCTTGATATCCATCGGAGAAAAGGTAAACACAATCGCCTTTCTTAAGCTGATAGTTGACTGTAGTAAAATCGTCCATTACCATATGAAGCCCAACGGGCATACGATCGGCCTTTAGTTCCTGCGCTTCGCCATTGGAGACAATCACTGCTGGATTATAAGCGCCAGCAAAGGTCATCATTAGGGTATCGAGATTGATTACACAAAGAGCCATATCCATACCATCCTTTGTGGTGCCCTCGTAATTGCCCTGCTTAAGAGATGTTATAACGTTATTACGCATTTGGCCAAGCACCTCGTTGGGCATCTCAATCTTTTGCTCCTTAATAATCTTATTCATAAAACTAATGCCCAGCATGCTCATAAATGCACCGGGAACGCCATGACCTGTGCAGTCGGCAGCGGTAACGATTAGCAGGTTGCCACTTTTACCAATCCAATAGAAGTCGCCACTTACAATGTCGCGAGGCTTAAATAGCACAAAACTATCGGCAGTATTCTCGCTCAACACCTCAACACCGGGCAGCACAGCCTGCTGAATTCGTCGAGCATAGGTAATACTTGCCGTAATCTCCTCCTTTTGATGAGTTACAATTTTATGCTGCTGCTCTATGCAATCCTTTTGAGCCACAACCTCGGCTGTACGCTCTTTTACAACCTGCTCAAGATATTCCTTCTCGCGCTTCAATTTCTGTTCGCGATAGCGAATATAGATGATTAGTCCTGTTACCACGAGAGCCAAAAGAACAAGGTAAAACCAGATTGTTTTCCAAAACGGAGGTGTTATTATAAGTTGATAAGCAATAGGCTCCGACCAATGAATTCCATCGTTGCTTGCGCATAATTTGAATGTATAATTTCCATTGTTCAACCCCGGAAAAGTAACATTATTGTTGCTAATTGATGGAGACCAAGAGTTATCGTTTGGTTCAAGTTTATAACGATACCGAACCTTTTCAGGGTTTCGAAGATTTAATCCATCAAAATCAAAGGTGATGTGATTTTGATAGTATTTCAAAGTAAGATTTTGTGGAATATTACTCCACCCCAATACCTTTAGGCCTTTGGCTTTCCAATCGACAGGCTCAAACGAAAGTCGTATTCCTGTAATATGAACAACTGGAGTTTCTGCAATCGTATCCTCAAGTTCGGGTTGATAGCGAGTTAATCCATTTACTGTTCCAAACCATACGCTACCCTTAGAATCCTTACAAATGGCATTCTGATTGGTTTCGATAAACTTAAAGCCGTTAGTTTTGTCATACGATAAAATCCTTTTAGGTATGCTCAATGATTTATCGAAGAAGATTTTATTAAACCCAAGGTTTGTCCCCGCAATCAGAGTTGTATCGTTGTAGAATAACAGTGAATTAATCGTTTTAGACGTTAGCCCGGCATTAACTATCGATACAATTGTATCTTGCTTCTCATCAAACCTGTATATGCCATTTGTCGTGCCGATGTAAATCTGATCGTTTTTATCTACTGCCAAAGCATGAATACTCAAATCGAATAATCCTTCTTCTTGATTAAAATCTCTATAATTACCAGTAACAGGATGGAATTTAACGAGACCACCCATTGTACCCATCCAAATATTACCCTTTGAATCTGAGATAACAGTTTGAACCTCGGGGTTTATCAACCCTAGATCTTCGGTAATAGCATGTATTTTATTCTCTTTTATTTCGTTGTATCCTAAATCTGTTCCAGCATAAATCGACCCATACTTGCTCCAAATCACACAGTTGATATTATCGTTAAGCAATTCATCTTCCGGAAAATACCTAAAGATTCCATTTTGCATAATTGCAAGTCCATCGCTTTGAGTACCTATAAGTAAATCCCCATTGGAGCTAATATCAAGAGACCTAACCTCTTTGCTCACAAAGCCACTGCCCTTCGCAAAAAACTTAGAATTAAGTTTATCCTGAATGAATGATAGTTGGGCTAAGCCCTTCCCATCGCCTCCAACCCATAACGATTGATTTCCTCCTTCACGAACTGCCAATATTGAAGTTCCGGGCAATCCATCTTCTCTTGAATAATGAATTAGTTGAAAACCCCTAAATAGCGAAAAGCCTTTATTAATTGACCCAAACCAAAGATTACGGTTTCTATCCTTAAATATGCTAAGAACCATACTCCCGGGCAATCCGTTATTTAGGGATATATTTTGCATCTTTCCGTTACTCAATCGATACAATCCATTATCGTTTGAACCGAACCAGATATCTCCTGATGTATCACAGTAAACATCCCAAATACGAGTATCGGATAAACCCTGTTTGCTTTGAATTGGTTCTACGCTGTAAGCACCGTGTTTCTTAATAAGTTTAAATGCTCCAGCATCGTAAGTACCACACCAAATATTCCCCGATTTATCCTGATCGATACTTGTAATTAGATTGGATGGTAAAAGCACTGAGTCCTGAATATCATAAACTATGTACTTCCCTTCAATTTGGGTAACAGTATTTATCCCACCAAATAGGGCAAGCATAGTTTGTCCCTTGGATGTATGGAGAATATCAAAAACAAAATTTGCCGAAAGGCCTCTATCTTTATTTAGATTTTCAATTGAAACTGAATCGTTTTCAATGGTGATAATATTAACCCCATCATCATTAGATGCTGACCAAACTCGACCTTTCGAATCGATTGCTAACTTCATAACAGCCGATCCTTTCAATCCATCCTTGGATGTTATCTGCCTCCACGAAGAGCCATTGTAAATGGCAATGCCCATGTCGGTTCCCACCCAAATATCGCCATTGGCAAGTTCAATAATGCTTCGAACGGTATTGCCAGGTAAACCTGAAGTTCGATCAAAAACAGTGAAATGCAATCCATCAAAACGGGCAACTCCGCTTTCGGTTCCAAGCCACAAATAACCTCGCGAGTCCTGAAATATTGAATACACCGAGGATTGAGGCAATCCTTGCTCGAGGCTATAGTTGGTGAAATTATATAGCTGACCGCTTGATTTTAAACCAAACAGTAAACAAACTATGAATAAAGCGGATACCCTAAGATGTCTCACAAATTCCTACTGATTTTGTTTTTTTATAAAGATAAACTGTCCGCCCTCATCACCAGTGTTAACTATTGGGCTAAACCCAGGCGTTTGATTGGAATTATTGATAACCGCTACTTTAAGATCGTTGTAAAGCTGGCTAGCATCAAAGAACTGGTTTTGATTGTTGGTAAGCGATTTGAGCAGATAGTAGGTAAACACTGAGTGACCATCTTTACCACCATCCATAACAGGTTCAACTCCACCAGATGTTAACGCAGTACGAGAAGGTTTTGAGTAGATCTGGTTATAATACTTGAATGAGTTCTCGTAAGGAATTGTTAAGGTTTTTCCTCTAAAGATATCGCCGCTAAAGCAGGCATCGGCAATTAGGAATGTGTGCTTGGATTTAATTCCACTGAGGAAATCCCTAATATCAGTATTTGAAATTAACCCCGACACTGAGCCACTGGTTGCATCAACAGGAACCCAGTAGCCACGCTGTAATGCTTCGTTATAATCGCCATGGCCCGAATAGAAAATCAACAGGTTATCGTTCTCACGCACATTTGCCATCAGCCACTCGTATTCCTTAAGGATATTTGCGCGAGTAGCCTGCTCGTTGTAAAGGGCTCTTATGGATTGGAACTCGTAGTTGCTTGTCAACTTTTCAGAAACTGCTTTTGCATCATTAACCGCATTTTTTAGAGGCTTCCATTCGCCCGAATAGCTATCAATTCCAATAATTAATGCAAAGTAACGACCTACTGACACCTCCTGAATGGCTTTTGCTGCCTTTAACCCTTTAAGCGGATCGTTGCTACCACGCATCAAAGCAAAGTCTTGGACATTTTGAACATCGCCAGTTTCCACTTGCTGGTTCAATGCAATGGTAAAGGTCTTTTCGTCTTGTCCATCAAGCTGCGCTCCCTCAACTTTTAGTTTGATATCAATGCTCTTTAGATCAACGCCCTTATTTACGTAAAAAACTAACTCAACATCGCGCTGTGCCCCAGCCTTTAACTGCAAATTCGTTTCGCTCTCTAGCAAGAGAATATTTGAAGGTAAAGTATATAGCAACTTCACATTATTAGCATCTTCTGAGGATTTATTAGCTATTTTAAAATTCAACTTAACTGATTGGCCTGCGGCAATTAAACCAGATGCTGAAGAAAACTTCTCGCTTGTGATGGCCAGTTTAGGAAGTTGAGCTTCAGCACCTGTTGTAAGTTGCCAAACTTTTAGGTAATCGATTTGGGTTGATGACTTCTCAGCAACCTGAAACCCAATACCATTGCCAAAAAATGGCTCGAAAAGCATTGAATGAACTAACTCCTGATTAATGAAGAAGTAATACTTCGACCCTACCTTTCGAACAGTTAATGTGTTATAAGTATAATTATTAATGAGTTTTGTCGCTTTAGTGGGAACAAAGTCGGTAAATGTGCCACCAACAAACTTATCGATGGTGAATTGCCCTTGTCCGTTAAAGAAAAAATCGAATTGCTTTGCCTCTGTTGCGGACTTCCCCCATTGTAAACCATTGAACTTGTTCTGAATCCCTTTGTCGAGACGAATTTTTAGTTCAATTTCAAAATCCTTATTTTGATCAATGAAGACCTCCTTAAAATCCTCCTTAGCAACATCTTCGAGCGACTGGAAAAAGAGCGTTCCATCCTGCAGGTTCTGAAACCAAACATTCTCTTTGATTCCTAAATACCACCCATTTTTATTATTAGTAAAATCTTCGATAAACAAAGAAATCTTTTTGCTCTCAGGATAAGCATTGTAAACCTCTGGAATAGTAATCGATTGCCCAAAGGTCGGTTTATAGGTCGCTTGCGCAAAAAGACACAAACTTAAACACCAGTAAATGAACGTTTTCATCAGTTTGTTATTAAATCAGTAAAGGAACACTTAACAGTATAGCAAAGAACGCCACCAAACACCAAACTTTCTTTATCAAATCGTACAAACTGACACTAAAAATTGATAAAAACGATGTCTTTTCACCCATCAACTATAGGTAAACAAAAACAAAATCAAACATATATCTGCACAAAAAACTAATTATCAAACAAATAATACCCATTTTTTGGAAGAAAAATACACGCTACAATCGTTGCTAGCAAAGGTTTTCTTCATTACTTTAGTTGCTGGTAAACAAATACTTTGTCAATGGCCTTTATAGGATCAAATCTTCATTTCTTAACAAATGCTTTATTGATTGTTGTATGCATTTTAATGGGTACCTCTTTTTTATCGATTCACATACCAAAAAAAGAAGATTTAAAAAATTATAAAATATCCCTTAAAGTCTTAGCTGGTGCCTACTTTGTAATGGGGCTTCTCACCTTCCTCGTTTTGGCATTTAACCTAGCAGATAACTCACGAGAATATTTCACATTCATCGCAATATTTATATCATCAACTCAAGCGCTACTTTTTACATTTACCCTAGTAACATTAATAAATCCCCAGTTCGTAAAACTCAAAAACGTTTTAAAGCATTTGAGTCCATATGCTTTTTTCATAATTAGCTATACTATTTCGAACATTGTTTATGGTGATCCCAAACTCATATCGTTAACAGATGTCACACTAAATATTGACAATCCTACGATCTGGATACGACTTATCTTTTTGGCTTATTACGCCTTCCAATTAATCTACTATACAATCATATTTATATCTGAGGAAAAAAAATACAACGATGAGCTGCTCAACTACTTCTCTGAAGTTGTAAAACTAAAAATGGAATGGGTAAAAGTTGCATACTACACTGCATTGGCAGTTGGAGTAATTGCAATGATTACCAATTTCTTCCCAGCACGATTCGATTGGATTACTACAATAATTTTTGCCTTTTTCTACTTTGGCTATGCTCAGGAGTATATTAAGTACAACAAAGTTTTTACGATTATTGAACCTGCTTTAAAATTGCCTTTAGTTGAAGCATCGGTATCGCAACCAAGAATTGTAATAAAGACCGACTGGGAACATTTTAAACAAAAAATTCTATCTCAAAAGTATTACAGAGAACCAGGCATAACCATTGAGGATATTGCAGGCAAGCTCAACATAGGGCGAACAACCTTATCAAATCTTATAAATCGTGAAGAAGGCATCAATTTTAACGCTTGGATAAATCGATTACGCATTGAGGATGCCAAACACCTACTCATCGAAAACCCTGATTATTCTATAGCAATTATTTCAGAATTAGTAGGCTATACCGAACAAGCCAACTTCAGCCGTCAATTCAAACAGATCACAGGCGAATCGCCTTTAGTTTGGAGAAAAAAATCCGCTTCATAGTTTTTATCAAAAAATGATGTTTTTGTCGATTTGTAAATCAGATTGTATGTATTGATAAAAGGAGATGTGATCCAAGATTTACTTTTGCTATTCTAAAATAATTAGCACAAATCACATCTTATAATATGCTACAATTGAGTTCAATCATCCGTCGTGTAGGGTTTATGATGCTCATAACCCTTCAACTTTCTGCTTTTTCGCAAAGCAATTACACTTTTACGCCTTCTACTTCTCCTTATACCCCAATTGCTGGAACAGCTATTAATATATCACCCATAAGTACTCCAATAAATATTGGTTTTAATTTTAATTTCAATGGCGTTGATTATTCTCAAGTAATTGCATCTAAATATGGGTGGCTATCTTTCAATACCAGCATTAATGCAACAATGGCTCAGAGTTGGAATGAGGGAGACTTAGCTAATACCCCGTTACGACCATTGATTGGAGCATTGTATTATGACAATGGGATATCATGGAAATCACAGGCAACTCAGCGTTACTCTACAACAGGAACAGCCCCTAATAGGGTATTTACGTTTGAATGGTACTACAGCACATTTCATTGGTATACCAATAACGATATTTGTTTTCAAGTTAAACTCTATGAAACCTCAAATAAAATTGAGATGTATTATTTGACGGTTGAAGAGTATTTTACTCAGTATGATGCTCAAGCGTCAATAGGATTGGCTTTTAGCAATATAGGCGATTACTTAGCTGTTAGCAGTTTTAATGCAAATGCAACTGCAAGTACCGAATTTGAAAGTCATTACTTCCCAGGAATGCCAAACGATAACCAAAAATATACTTTCACCCCATTTACAACTAAGGCTGAGCCAACCGGTCAATGTTCAAACTTAACAGTTCAGAATGCTGCCGAGAATATAATGTTAACATGGAATGATGCAGTAGGCACGGTTATTCCTGATGGGTACGTGATAATGGCATCGGAAACAAATTCATTTACCACTCCAACGGATGGTACCTTTTTAGCTCAGGACAATGACTTATCGGATGGATCGGGAATTGTAAAGGTGTTAGCAGGAAAACAATTTTTTAGCGGATGGAAAAACGCCAAAGCATCAACAACCTATTACTTTAAAGTATTTGCCTATACTAATGGTAGTAATAAAGTAAATTATAATACAATCAATGCATCTACAGCCCAAATTAGTTTGGTAAAATCGGCACCTAAAAACCATGTTACCAACTTAACGGCTAGCATTGTGAAAAATAAATTCTTGTTAAAATGGAACGATGTTAAGCGATTTGGTAATGCCTTAGTTGGTGCGTATTGTATGGAATATGAAAGTTGTCGATCGTATGCCGATTGTGGGAATAATGCGCTTTTAAATATTACAGGCAGCCAAATTACATTGGAAGCATGGGTTAACCCAGCTCGTTATAATGGTGGCATTTTTCAAAAAGAAAACGTGGCACTTGATGGCGGTTATCGAATGTATATTAATAGTCAGGGTCAATTGTGCTTTGGGTTATATATTGGAGGCAGCTGGAGCGAGGTAAAAACGGCCTCGGGTATCCTGCCAATAAACAGTTGGAGTCATATTTGCGGCACTTATAATGGTACAACCCAAAGCATTTATATTTCAGGTGTTTTAGTAGCATCAAAAAGTACAACGGGGAATATTACATCATCGTCAGTAAACCTTTATATTGGCCGTGACCATTCTGCAAATTACGAAAGTTATGAAGGCTTAATTGACGAAATGGCAATATGGTCAACTGCACGAACACAAGCACAGATAGCAAGCGATATGAATCTAAACTTAACAGGTTCAGAAACAGGCCTATCGGCATATTATAAATGCGAAAATAATGTTAACGATGCCACACCTAATGCAATTAATGCTACAATAATAAATAATGAATACGGTACAAGATACCAAACTTCAAAT
>CAYMII010000008.1:0-96509 GCA_964390565.1 uncultured Rikenellaceae bacterium | reverse complement strand
GAATTTTCAAAAAGGTATTTATATGTATCGGAGCAAGGATTATGTTTATAAAGCAAGTCATCTGAAATTGGAGTATCAATCTTAAATAGAGTAATGTTGCTTAAGCCTTGTTTTTTCAAGTACTCAATCGATTTTTTATAGTTATACTCTTCTTTTGAATGGTAAACGCCAATAACCTTGTAATCTTCAGGAAGAGGAAATATTTTACTATTAACAAGATTATTGAATGTCTTGATATTATTTACGGTTGGATGCATAAGGATAATATGCTTTTCACTAGCAACTATCTGATTTGATGTAGTTGAAGTATTATCGATGTTTTTGCATCCAAATGCAAATAACAGTAAGAATGGAAGTATAGCTTTCATAGGGTAGGTGAAAGGTTTATGCTTGTAAATTTATTAAAACCTATCCTTTAACCAATAAAAACTAGCTCGAAGTTGGGATAGTAAATAAGAATTTAGCGCCTTCACCTTTCGCACTTTCTACCCAAATCTTACCACCCATGAGTTCAACTAACGATTTTGAAATGGCCAAACCGAGTCCAGTTCCGGCTATGGAAGAAGTGCTTGCTCCATCAACCTGGCGAAATCGTTCAAAAATAAGTGCATGATTAGCTGGATCGATGCCAATCCCAGTATCTTTAACAAATATCTCTACAACACTATCCTTTTGTGTATACCCAATCTCAATGTTTCCATTTTGAGTAAACTTAATAGCATTGTTTACAAGATTGCCAATCACTTGTAGAAGTTTTGTTTCATCTGTATTAACTACTAATGACATCTTGCTCGATGGCATTGATAGGTTTAAATCATTGTTTTTTCGTTTTGCCTCTTCTAAATATAGGTTGTAAGTATCTGTAATAATAGACTCAAGCGAAAATGATGTTTTATGCAGTGTAACTTGTCCTGCTTCGATTTTGGAGATATCAATTATATCATTAATGATAGAAAGAAGCTGTTTACTTGAACGAATAATTATATCAATGTATCTTTTTTGATCCTCTTTTTTTAGATTGTCTTGCAGAAGCAAGTCGCTAAAACCGATGATTCCGTTCATTGGTGTGCGGATCTCGTGGCTCATATTGGCTAAAAAGGCGGATTTTAACCTATCACTTTCTTGCGCTTTTTCTGTAGTTCGGATCAGAACATCATTTATTTCACGTATGCGTTCATTGCTTTTATTCAAATCTTCATTTAATGCGATATATTCCGCATTTTGCTTACGCAGCTGTTGCTCACTCTCTCTAAGTATTTTTTCATTGTTAATTCGGTCTGTTATATCCCTTATCATTGAGATGTACGTATTTTGAGGCATTAGTTTCGAGTTCATTTCAATGGGAACCTCCTTGCCATCTTTACGAACAATAGTTCGTTCGGTAATTATAACTTTACCTTGTTTAAGGGCTTCGTATTGAAGGGGCTTTTTTTCTAGTATCTCTTTAGTAAATAGGGTTGAGATATTTTTACCCATTAGTTCATCAATAGAGTAACCAGTTAGTTCTTCGGCTTTAAGGTTGGCTCCTATTAGGTTGCCATTACTATCGCCTAACAAAATCGTATCTGCGGCTAGTTCAATGATTGTTCGGTATTTTTCCTCCGATTTGATTAGTTCATTCTCAATTCTTTTGCGATCTGTTATATCACGAACCATTGCCCACATCCCGCTAGGTCCATGTTCTTCGTCAGAAAGTAAATATGCTCTTAGTTCTACAGAGATTAATTCACCATTTTTTTTGATATACTCCTTTTCATAAATTGGGCTAAACCCTTTTATGAAGAATTGTTCGTTTAATATACTTTTTTCGTATTCGTGCCAATGGGCTGGGGTTAAATCGTTATAGGTTAGTTTTGATAATTCCTCTCTAGAATAACCTGTCATTACTTCAAAGGCATTATTGCAGTCAATAATTCTACCACCCATATCAACCTTTACGTAGCCATCGATAAGGCTTTCATAAAGTTGACGATACTTTTCTTCGCTTTTTGTTAATGAATTAACTGTTATATGCTTATTTTTTTGTTGTAAAAGAATATAACACATTAAAAGTGATGCGATTGGGAAAATTATTATTACAGGTAATGCTATGTTGTCGAAAATCTTAGATGGTAATACTGATGTTAAAACCAGCATATTAAGGTGAACAATAATACTGAAGATATATAAATAAGCATAGTGCTTTAATTTAGGATACCTTACGCTTATAAAGTAGTAAATCACTCCAATTATTGAACTTGATACAATTATTGAAATATCAATTATTGTGCCTGCTCCTCCAATGTAAATTCGGTAAAGTGTGCTAAAAATTGCAGAAATAGCTGCGATAATAGGACCACCAATAAACCCAGCAATACTTAATACTATGCTTCTGCCGTCAATGATAATTCCAGATTGAATTTCTAATGGAACCATCATACTTATAATGCTAAAAACACCAAAAAGTGCACCAGCAAAAACTTTATACCAAATGTTAGAATAGTCCCATTTTTGAGAAATAATGTTGTAAATAATACTCAATGAAAGTATTAAAGTAATGTTATTTATAAGAGGCAAGTAAGACATATTATAAAACATTGATAATATAGGTAAATTAGAAATGCAAATTAATGTAAAAGATACCCATTAAAGGGTAAAAGATTAATGATTTACCTCACCTATTAATGTGATTAAGAACATCGGAAACCCAGTAATAACAATATGTAAGAGTGAATATGAAAGGTGACTTAAATCATCTATAAGAAATAAATACCGATAATAGTTATCATTATCTTTATTTGTTTCAATCTAAATAACTATGAGTTTAATAAAAAACGCTAAATTATTCGGGTTTTTTGATAATACTGAATCCCATTCTGAAAGGAATTTTAAATTAATACTATCAGTATTATCAGGGGTTTTGTGTTTCTTTCTTTCACCCTTTAGCATTTCTAGTCAAATAGGTAGCTCATTTATTAACTTACCAATTTCGATTGTTTTTCCATTTACAATATCTATTGCCTATGGATGGCGATACGGTTTGATATCGGCGCTTTCATTTGGCGCATTCTACCCTTTTTTATTATGGCCCGAAGAGGGTTTTGGCAATTTTTTAACAACATCAATTTACCTATTCTTTTTCACATCAATAGGTATAATGAATCAGTATAATAACGAAAAACGATTTGATAGATATTTTGTTAGGTTATTCTTAATCATTACCTCTTTTTCAATTATTCTGTTTGTTTCCTTTATTTTTTTATTAAATCATTTACTTCAGCTTAACTCTTTTTACTGGTCTAATCAGGTATTACATTCTATTGATAGAAAGCTAACAATATTTTTTGCAATTAAGGATAGTATCAATTTTGCAATCATAATAATTTTTTCAGATTTAATTATTCGATTACCTATTGTAAGGCATTTACTTCGTTTACCCATTGAACGGAAAATGAGGGTTAATACTAAAATCTTTGTATCATCCATTATAGCCAGTTTATTAGTATGGTTTAGCTTTGTTGGTTTAGGTATAGTGCTATTAAAACATAACGGGTTCGATGATGGTCATTTAATGCTTGCGCTTTACATAATTGTAATTGGAGGGTTTCTTGCTGCTCGAACAATTATCTTTTTTATTGAGAATGAAATTGAAGTTAGAGATGCATTAACCGAAAGTGAGAAATCACTTAAAATGCAATTCGATCTGATGCCATCAGCATGCATAGTATGGGCAAAGGATATGAGTATTGTAAATTGGAATCCTGCTGCCGAAAAGATATTTGGATTTACTAAAGAAGAAGTGGTTGGGAAAAAAGCTGTCGAAACTATTATTCATCCAAGTATTAGTCTAGAGATATTGTCTCTATGGGAAAAATTGCTTAAGGATGGTGTTGATTTAAATAGTACTAACGAGAATATTACAAAACAGGGTGCAAAAATTACTTGTGAATGGTTAAATACACCAATAAAAGCTGCAGGCGGAGAACTTATTGGAGTAATTTCTATGGTTCAGGATGTTACTGAATCAAAGGCCATTGAAGATTGCTTAGAGTTTATTTCTTTTCATAAATGGGAGAATACCCAATTCAATTTCTTCGATGCAATGTCAAAGTATTTAAGCGAAAAGCTCGATTTTGAATATGTATTAATTAATAGGGTTAACTCAGCAATTTTAAAAGCTCAGTCAGTCTCATACTATAAAAATGGGAATCATTCTAAAGAGATTTCATATTTTCTTTCAGGTACACCTTGTGAAAATGTATATGGGAAACAGCTTTGCATTTATCCATGCGATATATCTAACCTTTTCCCAAGCGATATTGCTCTAAAGCAAATGGAGGCTGAATCATATATCGGCCAACCACTTTGGAACTCTAAAAACGAGCCTATTGGTTTTATTGCGTTAATTGGTAAAAAGAGACTTGCTAAAATTAATCTAGCAAAATCAATCTTAAATATTGTTGCTAATAGCATTAGTGGTGAAATGGAGAGGGTTGAGGTTGAAAATAATTTACGACGAAGCGAATTCTTTTTTAAAGAATCTCAACGTGCAGCAAACATAGGCTCTTATATAACTGATTTTGAAAAAGGTTATTGGGAATCATCGGAGGTGCTTGACAATATTTTTGGAATAGATATTTCGTATTCACGAACCATTCCTGGCTGGATTGATATCATCCATCCCGATGATCAGGAGATGATGGGTAAATATCTTACTGAAAATGTTATTACTAATCGAGAGCCATTTGATAAGGAGTATCGAATCGTTCGCAAATCTGATGGCGAGGTGCGATGGGTAAATGGTCTTGGTAAAGCAGAATTCGATGATCGAGGGAAAATTATTTCACTTATTGGAACAATTCAAGATATAACCGAAAGGAAAAAAGCAGAGTATTCAATTCAAGAAAGCGAAGAGCAAATAAGGATGATCACAAATAATATACCTGCTTACATTTCTTATGTTGACAAGTCATTGCATTATCGGTATGTAAACGAAAATTATGAAAGGCTTTGTGGTTTACCCAACCATGAAATTATTGGTAAGCATATACGCGAAGTTCTAGGCGAAGAGTACATGGTCGCTAATCTTGAGAATATTCAAAAAGTATTGAGAGGCGAAAAGGTAAACTATGAAAATGAGATTTTAACAAAAATGGGTGAAAATCTTTTTGTTTCTGTTTCATGTATTCCTCATTTCGACGAAAGTGGTCAAGTAGCAGGTTACTATGTTTTTTCAAGGGATATTACAGAAAAGGTAATTGCTGAAAAAGCAAACCGCGAGAGTCAGGCAAAAGTACGTGCAATTGTTGATAGTACGCTTGATAGTATTTGGGCAATAAGCACAAATTATGAAATACTATATGTTAATGAGTTTTTTAGATCAGAGTTTTATGATGCATTTGGTATATCATTAGAACCTGGCATTAATATTCTAGATTCACTGCCTGAATATTTAAAGGAAATATGGAAACCCCGTTATGATAAAGGCTTAAGTGGAGAGTATTTTATTTTTGAGGATGGTGTTGAAATTGGCGATTATCGGAGGTATTTTGAAGTATCTGTAAATCCTATACAAATTGAGGGTAAAGTAATTGGAGTATCGATGTTTTCAAGAGATACCACCGCTCGAAAGTTAGCGGAGAAAGCTTTGGCCGAAAGCGAAGATCGTTTCCAAAAAGTCGCAGAATCAGCCGAAGAGTGGTTCTGGGAGATTGATGCTAATGGTCTTTATACCTATTCAAATAGTGTTGTGGAAAAAGTTCTGGGCTATAGCGTTGAGGAAGTTGTTGGGAAAATACATTTTTATGACTTATTTGATCCAAACGAAAAAGAATATCTAATGGAGAACGCGTTCAAACTTATTAATAGTCAGCATAAGATTAAAAATTTTATTAATGTTAATATTCACAAAGATGGACATAAGGTAACCCTTCGAACAAGTGGAAGTCCAATTTTTGATATTAATGATAATATTGTTGGATATAGAGGAGTTGATGCAGATATCACAAAGGAAAAGGAGATTGAGAAGGCATTAAGAGATAGCGAAGAAAAATTTAGATTATCGTTTAAAACTAGCCCAGATTCTGTTAATATTAATGCATTAGATGGGACTTATATCGAAGTAAACGAGGGTTTTACTCGTTTAACTGGATATACAGAGAAAGAAGTAATTGGTAAATCGTCGTTAGAAATAAATATTTGGAAAAACCCAAGCGACAGACAGAAACTTGTTGAAGGGTTGATGAAAGATGGAATATGTAACAACCTTGAAGCCGAGTTTCGCTTGAAAGATGGTTCTGTGAAAACAGCGTTGATGTCGGCTCGAATCATTAATATTGATAATAAGCCTCATATCCTATCAATGACTCGAGATATAACTGAACGAAAAAAATATGAGGATTCGTTAAAAACCTTTTCATGGGCTGTAGAACAAAGCCCCGCATCAATAGTTATTACCGATACAAAGGGGTGTATTGAATTTGTAAATAGAAAATTCATTGAGGTAACAGGCTATTCGTGCGATGAGGCAATTGGAAATACTCCAAGCGTTTTAAAATCAGGTTATACTTCTAAGGAGGAATACAAAAATCTTTGGGATACTATACTTTCTGGAAATGATTGGCAGGGACAGTTCTGTAATTTAAAAAAGAATGGTGAAAAGTACTGGGAGAACGCATTAATATCTCCAATTACTAATGAGAAGGGTGATATAATTCATTTTGTCGCAATTAAAGAAGATATCACAGAAAAAAGAGATCAAGAGCGTAAAACCCTGTCGTATATTGTTGAGGCCGAAGAGCGCGAAAGAAATAGATTTTCGCAAGAACTACATGATGGATTGGGCCCAATTTTATCAACCATTAAGCTATTTTTCCAATGGCTACACCAAACCGATGATGATTCAAAAAGGGATATGATTTTTGAGAATGGCATATCAAATCTTAACGAGGCGATTGATACTATTAGAGAGATTTCAAATAATCTGAGTCCTAGAACAATAACTACATTTGGGGTTAACGCAGCGTTGAAGAATTTTATTTCAAATATCAATCAAACGCAAAAGCTAAAAATCGATTACGAGTCCAACATTGATAATCGATTCAATAAAAATATTGAGATTATTATATATCGTATTGTAACAGAGTTGATTAATAATACTTTAAAGTATGCAAATGCTTCAAAAGTAATTATTAACTTGAATGAAATCAACGGATGTATTAAATTGCAATATACCGATGATGGTATTGGGTTCGATTATAATAAATCTGTGAGTCAGGGAAAAGGAATTGGCCTTTTTAATATTATTCAAAGAATAAACACCCTTGATGGCACAATTAACGTTGTTAGCGCTATCGGTAAAGGGGTTAATATAATTATTAGTTTACCTTTAGAAAGTAATAATCTGGTATAATTTATTATGGATAAGAAGATCTATAAAATTGTTCTGGTTGATGATCACGAAATCTTCAGAAATGGGTTGAGGTTAATCGTTGAGGGCGATAAGATTGGTAAAATTGTGGCTGAGGCCAGCAATGGTAAAGAGTTTATCGATATCATTGAGAGTATTACCCCAGATCTTGTAATTATGGATATCGATATGCCAGTTATGAATGGCTATGAGGCAACAATGGCGGCTTTATCAAAGTTTCCCAATTTGAATATCCTAGTACTATCGATGCACGGCGATCAGAACTATTACAACCAAATGATAGTAGCAGGTGTAAAGGGATTTGTATTAAAATCATCCGACAAGGAGGAGCTTGAGCAAGCAATAAAAACTGTTGCCGAAGGGGGCAGCCATTTTTCCAATGAGCTACTTCGGAAAATAATATTCGATACAAATGTAAAGGGGGAGGCTAAAAATAATGCACCAATCGAAGATTTAACCGATAAAGAGTTGGAGATACTTACACTATTTTGCAATGGGCTTTCGGTTGGCGAAATTGCCGAAAAGGTATTCCTGAGCGTTAAGTCTATTGAAGCATATCGAACCAAACTATTGCGAAAAACGGGTACTAAAAACACCATTTCAATGGTACTATTTGCCATTAAGCATAATATAGTTAAGATTTAACGATTATTTAATTTGAGTTTTAAATAATCTGTTCAATTATTAAGATAGGGTTTTGCCTAAGAATTATTAGGTAAAACCCTATTCTATTTTAGTGTATCGCCTAAATAAGAAATAGATTATATCCCATTGAAAATCTAGTGTTTAGTGAATTATTTTTAGGGTTTAATATTGTTCAATAATTATATTTCAGGTATACATTTGAGTGTTGAAATTATTTTAATATGAAACTTATAATTGTTGACGATAATAAGCAGTTTTTAAATACTCTTCGCCTTTTTATTCAGGAGAATTTACATCATACTGTTATCGCAGTGGCAGAAAGCGGAGAGGAGTTTCTTAAGATTGATCCAATAACTATTCGCGATGCGGATATTATTCTTATGGATATTATGATGAACCGATTAAATGGTTTTGAAACTACAAAACAAATTACATGGTTGTTCCCGAACTTAAAGATTATTGCTGTGACCATGCACATTGAGAAAGTTTTTTTGAATGAAGTGCTCGAAGCAGGTTTTAAGGGGTGTGTATTTAAATCAGAAATTTTTGACACTCTTGAGAAGGCTCTTAATGAGGTATCATCAGGACATATTTATATTAACAAAAAGCTTCTTTCTTAAGTAAGAAATAATTTTTTAAAATGATAAATTAAAGTAGAAAGCCATGAATGTAGAGAACTCATCAACCATTAACTCGTACCTATCGTTTCGTTTAAACGACGAAGAGTTTGCAACAAACGTTGCTTCGGTTCTTAGTATCTTGGAAATGCCTAAAATTACCAGGATTCCACGTGCACCAGAGTACATTAGAGGTATAATAAACCTTCGAGGTGAAGTTCTCCCTGTAATCGATATCCATAAGAAATTTGGGTTAACCTTTACCGAGGTTACTAGTAGCACTTGCATTTTAGTAATGGAGGCAACGATTGATGATAGATACATCAAGTTTGGTATCCTAGTTGATTCGGTTAACGAGGTGCATCAGATTGAACCAGAGAAAATGCTGCCTGCACCAACCATCGGAAGTAAATACAATTCCAATTTCATTGATGGAATCTATCAGACTGGAGAATCCTTTATAATGATAGTAGATATTAAAGGCGTGCTTTTAAACGACGAAATCGAGAGCATAACAAGCACTACAACCGAAAACATTGAAGTAGAGACAAATTTATAATCTAAATAACAAACCGTGAGAACAAAACTAATCACCATTTTTTTGATTCTTAGCTGTAATACACTTATTGCTCAGGATACTCTAAGTGCATCATCAGGTAAGGCATTTAACTTTGGGGTTAGCTATACTGGCGATTTTGTGGGTAACCTAAAAGGTGGAATAAAAACAGGTGCATCGTATTTAGGGCAAATCAACTTATCACTATCTCTTGATACTAAAAATGCTGGACTTTGGAAAGGGGGCGAGTTCTATCTTCAAGTTCAAAACTCTCATGGTCAAACCCCCTCAGCAGATTTAGTGGGCGATAACCAAGTTTTTACTAACATCGAAAATGGCAACTATACCTACTTATTTGAGTTTCGATATAGGCATACTTTTGAAAAGCTTTGGTTTAATTTGGGTATTATTGATCTTAACTCGGAATTCATTGTTTCAGATGAAGGGTTAAATTTTATCAATAGCGCCTTTGGAGTTGTTCCTTCCGTATCTGGGAATGTTCCCCTCTCAATTTTTCCAAAAAATGCGCTTGGCATAATGGTTAACTATGCTTTTTCCGATGCCTTTGCGATTCAAACAGCCATAATTGATGGCGATCCAGGTAATTTGGATAGCGATCCATACAACCTTAAACAGAGTGTAAGTAAGGAGCAAGGTGTTTACTATGCTGGGGAGATTATTCTATCTTCTAAGACGGGTAAATATAAGCTGTGTGGTTACTATCATACCGGAAGCTTTGAAGATGTCGTTAACCCATCATCAATAAAAAAACATAATTACGGGTTATATGCAATTGCAGATCAAACCCTTGCTGAGTTTTCGAACAGTAAAAAGCTGAATGGCTTTATTCAGCTAGGTCACGCACCAACAAGCAGAAACTATTTGGATTGGTACTTTGCAGGTGGTGTAAACTTCTACTCGCCTTTCTTACGAAATGATGATGTTGTTGGCATCGCTGTTGCGCATGCTAGTATCAATAATGATTATTATAATAGCAACTCCATTACAACTTATCGCAGCGAAACGGCAATTGAATTTAACTACACCTTAACATTAAACAACAAAATCTCAATTCAACCTAATTTTCAATATATTTTAAACCCTGGTATGAGCAGGAGCAGTTCAAATGCACTTATTTCAACACTTAGGTTAAACCTTTCCTTATGATTTTTAATATTAACAAATACTTATAATATGAAAAACCTTAAAATTTCACAGAAGTTAATCGTTAGCTTCGCAATAGTAATCGGTCTTTTTGTAATGGTTTCAATATATCAATTGAGCCAGCAAAGTCGGTTAGCAAAACTTCAGGATGAAGGAGCTTTAAGAGCAAATGCATTAACTAATGCTAAAGAGGTTGAGTCAATGGGAACCAAACTTTATCAGGTTGTTGCTGATGCCGTAATTAACCGTGATTTAGCAAATTCTCAGAGAGTATGGGAAGAAGTTAAAGAAGATGCTAAAGGCGATATAGCAAATCTTGAAAAGATAGTTGACACAAACGTCGAAAGAGATCTATTAAAAGAGGCTAAAGGGCATATTGATGAATTTATTGCACTATTTGAGAACGAGATGCTACCATTGCTTAAAGCGGATGGTTCAATGGAAGATATTCAAAAAATAGATGCAAAATTTGATGAGATACTTACCGGCCTTACAATTCCTATAAACAAACTAGTTTCATTTATCGAAGCTGAGAATAGTGCAGCCGATAAGGTATTTGATTCAACCACAACAAATGTTTTTACAGTTTCAATAATTGTAAATATAATAGCCATTGTTATTGCCATAATTTTCACATATGTGCTTGTTAATTTAATTGCTAAACCATTAAAGTTAGGAGTTGACTTTGCCAAAGAAATTGCAGAAGGTAATTTAATGGCTGATCTTGATGTTGATCAGAAGGATGAAGTTGGTATTCTTGCCGAAGCCCTAAAGGAAATGGTTGGCAAGCTAAAGGACATTATAAGTAATGTAATAGCTGGCGCCGATAATATTGCTGCAGCTAGCGAACAAATGAGCAGTACTTCACAAGAACTTTCTCAGGGAGCTAATGAACAAGCGGCTTCAGTTGAAGAGGTGTCATCAACCATGGAGCAAATGACCTCAAATATTGAGCAGAATAGCCAAAATGCTACTCATACCGAAAAGATATCGTTAACTACTTACCAAGGAATGCAAGATGTTGTTACTCGTTCAAGTAATGCAGTTGATGCTAACCGAATAATTGCTGATAAGATCAAGATAATTAACGACATTGCTTTTCAAACAAACATTCTTGCGCTTAATGCAGCAGTTGAAGCTGCTCGTGCTGGTGAGCATGGTAGAGGTTTTGCTGTTGTTGCAGCTGAAGTTCGTAAACTTGCCGAAAGGAGTAAAGTTGCTGCCGATGAAATCGTTTCATTATCAATAAAGAGCCTTGATTTATCGGATGGTGCTGGGAAAAAATTGGTAGAACTATTACCCGATATCGAAAAAACAACTAGAATGGTTCAAGAAATATCGGCTGCCAGCAACGAACAGAATAATGGTACACTTCAAATTAATGGTGCTGTTAATCAATTAAATTCAGTTTCTCAGCAGAATGCTGCAGCAAGCGAAGAGCTTTCTACAAGTGCTGAGGAGTTATCAAGTCAAGCTGAACAGCTAAAAGATTTAGTATCGTTCTTTAGGGTTGATAATGTTGGAGGTAATGTATTTAAGAAAAGAGAGGCTAAGAAAAAGGATATTAATGATAAACATGTTTCAACAACAGGTAAATCTTCATCTAAGAAATCTTCAACTGGGTATAATTTTCATTTAAATGAAAATGAGGATAAGCATTTTGAACATTATTAATAGGGGTGAATCTTTATAGCCTTTATAATTCAAGTTTAGTTTTTTGATTGCCAAATTGCGAAGGATTAAAGAAGGTTGTTTTAATCTTCTTTTCCTTCGTAAAGCAATTCTGGCATTTGCCTTTTTAGGATTATATTAGAATCAAAACTATTTGATTATGAGAGATGAATTTGATTATCCTAAAAAACTTCAGATCAATGGAAGTAGTATAAATTACTTTGAGTTTGGCGACGGAGAAGTTCTGTTGCTTCTTCATGGAATTACTACATATTCATTTATTTGGAGAAATATTGCTTTACCATTAGCAAAAAAATATAAAGTTATTGTCCCGGATTTATTAGGATGCGGCGATTCCGATAAGCCATTGGATGTTTCCTACTCATTAAAAAATCATGCATTAATAATGGGTGAGTTTATGGATAAACTTGGTTGTAGTCGCTTTCATCTGGTGGGTCATGATTTAGGTGGTGGAATTTCACAAATAATGGCTGTTAATAAGCCCCATTCTATAATTGATTTAACCCTAATTAATAGCGTGGCGTACGATTATTGGCCTGTTCAGCCAATTATTGCAATGCGTACACCAATAATCAGGCAAATAGCCATGGCATCGCTCGATTTAGGAACTTTTAAAATCATTGTTCAACGCGGTTTGTACAATAAAGAGTTATGCACTAAGGAGTTGATGGATTATTTTTTTAAACCCATGAATTCATCCGAAGGACGAAAAGCATTCTTGCATTTTGCTAGTTCACTTGACAATAAAAACCTTATAGAAATATCTGATAATCTTCATAGATTGAATATACCTGTATTAATTATTAGAGGTGATGGTGATGTTTATTTATCTTCGAAAATAGCTGAAACATTAAATGAAAATTTAAGTAATAGTAAATTAGTGAGATACGAAAAAGCAGGTCATTTTATTCAAGAAGATGCACCTGATTTTATTGTTGATCAATTTTTATCATTTTTTGAAAAGTAGTAAGTTTAGATATATGGAACAGGGCGAAGAGATAAAAGGGTTATATGCAAAAATCAATTTGCTTGAGGAGGAAAACTATTCTCTGTCTCAGAACCTTGAGGATTTGTTGTTAATTAACATTTTAAACAATCAGCCAGCAAAATCAGGGAACATTAGCTTTTATCAGGATAGTATCCTCGAAAAATTATCAATTCTTAAATCATTACCCTTTACGGCTATCTGTACATGCGAGGATAGTGCTTTCTTTATCGAATCTTACTATTCTTTGGATGATAATATTGAAAGGCACGGGTTCTCGCTGGGTATAAAATCGGTTGATTGTAGTAGGAATGAACCTTTCTACTTTTCTCAACCAGAAGTAAAGCAAATATGTGCCGACCTTTTATTTGATAGTTCTAGAGGTTTCAATGATATATGCATATATCCATTCAACATTCCCAATTTCGGGAAACGCTTTCTTTTAATAATTGGCGATAGTTCAGATGAAAAAGGGTTGATGCAATTTGAATCATTATTAATAAGTTTTTTGAATGTTTTAAGCGTAAGGCTCGAGAACTTAAAGCTTAATAATGATCTGCGAAAGCTAAATTCAAGATTAGAGGAGAAGGTTATTGAACGAACCGAACAGCTTAACCATACAAATCAGCGGCTACAAGTTGAAATTGAGGAACGACAAAAAAGAGAGAACGAAATTAAGGATAACGAGCTAAAACTATCATTAATATTCAATAGTACACCATTAATAATGCTTTTGGTTGATTCAAAGTCAAACGTTACTAAGATTAATCAAACTGGGCTAAATGTTGCAAATAAGAGCGAGGAGCAAATTATTGGTTTGCAAACAGGGGAAGCTCTTAATTGCACATTTTCCATTGAGGATAGCGGTGGTTGCGGAAATAGCTCATCTTGCCCAAATTGTACGATAAGAAACTCTATAAAGCATACGCTTAAAACAAAGGAGAACCTTTATAAGGTTGAAGGAAAGTTCCATCTAAATAAGGATAATAGGCTTATCGAGCGAGATGTACTAGTAACTACAACTTATCTCGATTTATATGATAACCCTTCGGTTTATTTATGTATTGATGATATAACAAACAGGGTGCTTCTTGAAAACAACCTTCGTGAAAAAACAACATTACTTCTCAAATCCCAGGAGTTAGCAAAGATAGGAGAGTTTCATTTTGATGTTAATAGAAACAAATTTTATCTCTCTGAAAATTTAATGAAAATACATGGCATTAATGAGAGTATTGTAAGCTTAGAAAGAATAGTAGAAAATATTCACATTGAGGATAAGGCTGATGTTTTAACGATTCTAAGAGATTCAATAGCTAATCAGAATTCGTATTCAATACAGTATCGATTCATAAAACCCGATGGGGAAATTATTCATCTGCTCTCAAATGCTGAAATTGAAAGGAACTTCAGAGGGGAGGCTTTTCGAATTTTTGGAGTTGTGATGGATGTAACTGACCAAAAGCAATCGGAATTAGAGCTTGCGCTAAAAAACAACGAGCTTACAGCAGCAGAAGAGGAGTTAACAGCCACAAACGATGCTTTAAGAGATTACCTCGAAGAGCTCGAGAAGGCAAAGTTTAAAGCAGAGGAGTCGGATAGGCTAAAATCAGTATTCCTTGCGAATATGAGCCACGAGATTAGAACCCCCATGAATGCCATTGTTGGATTCTCCGATCTTCTTGATATGGAGGATATGCCATTTGATAAACGGAAGGCATACACTAAAACAATTAGAGAAAGAACAAAAGATCTACTCAACATTATTAATGACCTACTTGATATCTCACGGATTGAATCAAATTCACTTAAAATCGTTATAAACAAGGGGAATATTAACAACACTTTAGCTGAGATTAAGGATTTCTTTAAGTTAAGAAATGAGCAGATTTATAATAAACCCATTGAGTTTGTTTTAGAAAATGAATTAGAAGCGAGCAGATGTTTCATCGAAACTGATTTTGATCGAATTAAACAGGTTCTAATTAACCTAATCGAAAATGCATTTAAGTTTACCAACGAAGGGCAAATAAAATTGAAGTGCAGTTTGAAAGATGAAACAACCCTTTTGATTGCTGTTTCTGATACGGGTATGGGTATCCCAAAGGATAAGTTGGATTTAATTTTTGAGCGTTTCAGGCAAGTTGATGATACATACTTAACAAGAGAGTTTGGAGGTGTTGGGTTGGGTTTATCAATCTGTAAGGGCATTATTGAGTTGATGCATGGGAAAATTTGGGTAGAATCAACTTCTAATGTAGGATCTACATTCTATTTTACAATTCCTTTTAAGCCATCTGTTAGTATAGCCAATAAAACCGGAATTACAGAGAATAACCAATATAATTTTAAAGGGAAAAAGATTCTAATTATTGAGGATATACAGTTTAATCGAGATTACCTCAAAGAAGTACTTGAAAGTACTTATGCAACAATGATTTTTGCCCCCGATGGCAATATTGCGCTAAAGGAGTTTAGCGCACATCAAGATATTGATATTGTTTTAATGGATATTCGGTTGCCCGATATCGAAGGATTAGAGCTTACCCGTAGAATGACGAGAGTCAGAAATGGGATCAAGATTATTGCCCAAACTGCGTATGCATCAAGTGAGGATCAGGAGAAATGCATCGAGGCTGGGTGTATCGATTTTATTACAAAGCCAATTTTAAAAAGAACTTTACTCGAAAAATTGGGTAGTTACCTCCTAAGATAATCACACAAGATCTAATAGTATTTGCACATTACTTTTTAAGAAATATACTAATGAGAATAAAATTATCATTAGTATATAATTCATATCATAAATCACATTATATTGTGATTTGAATGGGAAAAGTATGCAAATGCATAAAAAAATATCATAAATCACTTTATATCGTGATTTTATTTGTAATATTCTAAAAATCCATTTAATTTTACGCTAAAATCACATTATATTGTGATTGGTGTGCATTAAAATTTCAAAGCATATGTTGGTTAAAGAATTGGGTGAGGCTATCAAGTTAAGGCGAAAAGAGTTGGGAGTAACTCAGCCCGACCTAGCCGAACTGGCTAAAGTTGGTTTAAATACTCTATACATGCTTGAGAAGGGTAAAGGTAATCCTTCCCTTGAGGTAATAAATAAGCTGACCGAAGTTTTGGGGATGGAACTAAGGCTTGAGATTAAAAAATAGTTAACTATTTGTAAATGCGAAAAGTAGAAGTATTTAGAAATGGGGTGCTTGCAGGTATTCTAACAGAAGTTGATCGAAATAGCTATGTTTTCTGTTACGAAGATTCCTATTTTAATGATAAAACCAAGCCTGCAATAAGCTTAACCCTACCAAAAAACCAGAAGGAGTATCAGAGTGAATATTTATTCCCTTTTTTCTATAATTTACTCAGCGAGGGTGTAAATAGAGCATTACAAAGCAAACAGCTAAGAATAGATGAAAACGATAGCTTTGGTTTTCTGATGGCTACAGCCCAATACGATACAATCGGTGCAATTACTGTAAAACCTGTTGAATAATGGATGTAAATGATCTTAAATATTGCCCAGGTTCCTTAGCCGAAGGGTTTAGCGCTTATAGTTCTAACACGTTAAAAAAACTTTTTAACGGCAAAAAAGTGAGCCATATATTGCCTTATAACCCTCCACAGAATGACGAAGAGGTAGCTGAGCTATTCATGGAGAATAGAAAGCGTTTTTCGATCTCAGGAGTTCAGGAAAAGTTAAGTTTGGTTTTAGATAAAAACAAGCTTAGGTTGACAAGAAAGGGAGAGCAAGGAACGTACATACTAAAACCGATACCCAGAGATCTGATGAAGGTTGATCAGGTACCTGCAAACGAGCACCTAACGATGCAAATTGCTAAACAGGTTTATGGTATAAATACTGCCGAAAATGCAATGATTTTTTTCAAAAATGGCTCACCGGCATATATAACCAAGCGGTTTGACGTAAAACCCGATGGAACTAAATGGGGGAAAGAGGACTTTGCATCATTAGCAGGAAAAACAAAGGATAATGCTGGGGTTAATTTTAAGTATGAGTATAGCTATGAAGAACTGGGTTTGTTAATTCAGAAGTTTGTTCCTGCCTGGAGGGTTGAAATAGAAAAGTACTTCTCATTAGTGCTTTTCAACTATTTATTCTCCAATGGCGACGCCCATCTAAAGAACTTTGCATTGCTCGAATCAACCCAAGGGGATTATCTTCTTAGCCCTGCATACGACTTGCTTAACACACGCTTACATGTAAACGATTCTGATTTTGGTTTGGATAAAGGGCTATTTACAGATGGATTCAAAAGTTTTGAATACGCTAATAGTGGCCATCCAAATAAAACTGATTTTATAGAGTTCGGAAGAAGGATTGGTGTCGCCGAGCAAAGGGTTGAAAAGCTGATTATACCTTTTTTAACGAAGCAGAACTTAGTCGAAGTTTTGGTTAAACATTCATTCTTGAACATGGCAAGTAAAAGAGGCTATATGCTGAGGTACAACACTAAAAGAAATCTGCTGATAAACTGATTTCATCAAGTTTTATTAAATGAACTAAATTTTTCATGGTCGGGGTGGGGCGATTGCTCGTTCTGCTCGCGAGCTCGTCGCTACGCTCCTCGGTTCGAACGCCCTACCTCTTCGTACCGAACGTAGTGCGCTACCAACTGTGCTACACCCCGAATTATTACACTGTAAAATTAATTATTTTCTGGCTACCTATTATTTCACCTATTTTTATTAACTTATGTGTTGTTTTTAATTTATAAGTATGAAAGAGGATTTGCTTTATTTTATTTGGAAAAACCTGCCATTTACGTTAAATGGACTTAATACAACAGCAGGGGAGAAGATAGAGGTAATTAGTCCTGGTGAATTCAATCGCGATGCGGGGCCCGATTTTTTTAATGCTAAAGTACGAATTGGCAATACTATTTGGGCTGGTAATGTTGAAATGCATATCAAATCATCCGATTGGTTAGCTCATAAGCATGATGGAGATCGTACTTATGATAATGTAATTCTTCATATCGTTACAAACGATGATAAGCCAGTTATCAATAGCAAAGGGCAGCAAATCCCAACAATTACAATTAAATATCCCGATGCTCTTGAGTGGAAACTCATGAATCTTACAAGTTCGGGCAAATGGATTCCCTGTGAGGAGAGTTTTGCTTCGTTTGATTCTTTTTCAACTCGCATGTGGCTCGAAAGTCTTATGATTGAGCGGTTGGAGCAGAAAACCGCACAGGTTTTTGATTTGGTTAATGGCGCTCAAGGTAGCTGGGAAGAGGCATTCTATCAATCGGTTGCTCGAAGTTTCGGGTTAAAGGCTAACGCCTTACCTTTTGAACTCATGGCCAAATCAACGCCTTTAAAGGTTTTAGGTAAGCATAAGGATAATCTTTTTCAGATTGAAGCTATTTTGTTTGGACAATCAGGTTTACTTGATAATATAGATAGTTCTGATAGTTACACTTTATCTTTACAAAAAGAATATAAATACCTACAACGCAAATTTAGCCTAACAGCTATTGATGGGCATCTCTGGAAGTTTCTAAGAATGCGGCCAACCGCATTCCCAACCATTCGAATTGCTCAATTCGCAATGCTAATTCATAAATCAATCTCATTATTCTCCAAAATAATTGAGGTTGATGATATTAAGGAGATTGTCAAACTATTTCAGGTTGATACATCCGATTATTGGAAAACACATTACACGTTTGGCAAGGAATCAAAATCAACCGAAAAAAGGATTGGGGCAGATACTATTTCCATTATCGCAATAAATACATTAGTCCCTTTTATTTTTGCTTATGGAATCTCAAAATCGCAAAACAATTTAAAGGATAAAGCGATAAAACTTATCGAAACAATAAAGCCCGAAAGTAATAGTATAATCGATAAATTCAACGATTTGGGAGTAAAGGTAGAATCTGCTTATGATACTCAAGCATTAATTCACCTTAAAAGCAACTACTGCGATTCTAATAAATGCTTATATTGCCATCTGGGAGCAAAACTTTTATTGAAAAGCATTATTAAAGATAAAATTCAATAGATCATGAAGTTTTTAATAACTGGTGCAAATGGATTAGTTGGACGAAGGCTTATTCGAGCCCTTGAGAAAAACAACGAACATCAAATTTACGCTACGTCGCAAAAGAAGGTACAGTTCAATTCGAGCACAAATTTCTTTACCGTCAATTTGGTATATTCTGATTTGAATCAGCTCATAGAAACCCTCAAACCCGATGTTCTCGTCCATTGCGCGGCAATGGCAAGCCCCGATGCTTGTGAGGCTGATAGGTATAGCGCCTCAAAAGTTAACGTTGAGGTTACAGGTCGCCTTGCCGCTGCTTGCAGGGATTATGGGTCACACATGATTTTCCTTTCAACTGATTTTGTTTTCGATGGGCTAAAAGGCAACTATACCGAAGAGGATGCTACTTCACCATTATCATATTACGGGGAAACTAAGGTTGAGGCTGAAAAGAGCATTCTCGATTTAAAGATTGGAGCATCAATTGTTAGAACTTCGCTGGTTATTGGGAATGATGAGCATCTTGCACGACCAAATATTGCACTTAGGGTAATCGATAATCTTAAAAAGGGTAAACCCTTTAAGGTTCCAACCGATCAGTTTCGAACTCCTACCGATGCCGATGATTTAGCGAATGGAATAATCAGCTTAGCTCAAAAAAAGATTGATGGGATTTTTAATATCTCCGGTGGCGAACGAATTTCGGTTTACGAACTATCCAAGAAGGTTGCATCAGCATTTGAACTCAACGATGATCTGCTAATTCCCATTAAATCAACAGACCTACCCGAACCAGCAAAGCGCCCACTCGATTCGAGCCTAAATATCGATAAAGCGATAAGTATTTTAGGATATAAGCCAACTCCATTAGTAACTTCAATCGAAAGAATTAAAGAGTATATCAAGTAGGTGTAGTTTTTAAAAAACTTTTCAAATAATTATTCGTATAAATCCCCTGTAATTGCAATAGTTCTCATAGCGTTGCAAATATTTTAGGTCAGCTATTGCATTTTTTATATCAAAAAGTTTTATATCTTTGCGCCCTAAATCACGCATTTAAATACCCACTAATTATCAGTGTTATGAATTATTTGACTGCAGAAAAGAAGATGGAATTTTTTACCGAGTACGGAAAGTCTAATACCGATACTGGCGCTCCTGAGAGCCAGATAGCGTTATTTTCATACCGTATTAGCCACCTCACAGAGCATTTGAAAACCCATAGAAAAGACTATGGTACTCAACGTGCGCTGCTGAAGCTAGTGGGTAAGCGGAGAAGGCTACTCGATTATCTTAAGGAACGTGATATCGAAAGATATCGTGCTATTATAAAAGCGCTAAACTTGAGAAAGTAAAAAAAACAGAAAAGGGCAATTCGATGATTGCCCTTTTTTGCAATTCTTTACCACTGCTTTTGAACATCAAAGTCAACGCCGTGTTTTTTGAAATAGTATCTAATAGTGTGTTTATATAGATTTTAATATTCATTTTAAGAATTATTGTATGTTTAAAGTTGTACAGAAAACGATTGATTTGGGCGATGGACGTGTTATCACCCTCGAAACCGGTAAACTTGCTAAGCAAGCCGATGGATCGATTGTTCTTCGAATGGGTAACACCATGCTGCTTGCCACGGTGGTGAGCGCAAAAGAAGCTAAGGAAGATGTTGATTTTATGCCCCTTAGCGTAGAGTATAAAGAGAAATATGCGGCCAATGGTCGTTTCCCGGGCGGTTTCATGAAAAGAGAGGCTAGACCTTCCGATTCTGAAATACTTGTTTCTCGTCTTATTGATCGTGCTTTACGACCACTTTTCCCCGAAGATTTTCATGCTGAAACATTTGTTACTATAAGCCTTATTTCAGCAGAAAAAGATATCATGCCCGATGCACTTGCTGGGTTAGCCGCATCTGCAGCTCTCGTTATTTCTGATGTTCCATTCCATGGACCAATTTCAGAAGTTAGAGTTGCAAGAATTAACGGTAAACTTGTTATCAACCCTTCATTTACAGAACTTGCCAATGCAGATTTAGATATGCTTGTTGGTGCAACCTACGATAATATTTTGATGGTTGAGGGTGAGATGAAAGAGGTTTCAGAAGCAGAAATGCTCGAAGCCATTAAAGTTGCCCATGAAGCTATCAAGAAACAGTGCGTTGCTCAGATTGAGCTGGCTAAAGAGCTTGGCGTTGTTAAACGTCAATACTGTCACGAAACAAATGATGAGGAGCTAAAAGCTGCTGTTCATAAATTTTGCTACGATAAGGTGTACAAGGTTGCAAAATCTGTACTTCCAAAGCACGAAAGATCGGATGCTTTCTCGGCTGTTAAGAAGGAGTTTATCGAAACAATGTCCGAAGAGGATCGTGAAGCAAAAACATTTTTAGTTAATCGTTATTACCATGCAGTTGAGAAAGAGGCAATGCGTAATATGATTCTTGATGAAGGTGTTCGTCTAGATGGTCGCAAAACTGACGAGATAAGAACCATTACTTGTGAGGTTGATTTTCTCCCTATGACACACGGTTCTGCCCTTTTTACCCGTGGTGAAACCCAGTCACTTACCTCTGTTACCCTAGGTACAAAACTTGATGAGAAGATGTTGGATGAAGTACTCGTAAAAGGAACCGAGAAATTTACATTACACTATAATTTCCCTCCATTCTCTACAGGTGAAGCAAAAGCTGCACGTGGTATAAGCCGTCGTGAAATTGGACATGGAAATTTGGCCCATCGTGCGTTAAAAAGTATGGTTCCTTCGGGTACCGAAAATCCGTATGCAATTCGTATTGTAAGCGATATCCTTGAATCGAACGGTTCATCATCTATGGCGACTGTTTGTGCGGGTACTTTGGCTCTTATGGATTCGGGTATTAAAATGAAGAAACCTGTTTCAGGTATTGCAATGGGTTTAATTACTGATAGCAGTAGCAAGAAATTTGCAGTTCTTTCTGATATCCTAGGCGACGAAGATCATTTAGGTGATATGGACTTTAAGGTTGCTGGAACCAAGGATGGTATTACAGCTACTCAAATGGATATCAAGGTTGATGGCCTTCCATACGAAGTACTTGCTAAAGCACTTCAGCAAGCTCATGAAGGAAGACTTCATATCTTAGGTAAAATGCTTGAAGTTATCTCAGAACCTAAGGCTGACCTTAAGCCTCATGCACCACGAATGGAGCAGTTTTTAATCCCACGCGAATCGATTGGCGCGGTTATTGGCCCAGGAGGTAAAGTAATTCAAGAAATTCAGCGCGAAACAGGTGCTACAATCAACATCGAAGAGGTTAACAATAACGGTATTGTTAATGTTTTTGCTGTTAATGCAGAATCGCGCGACGCTGCTGTTAGATGGATAAAAGGCATCGTTGCAGTACCTGAGGTTGGCGAAATTTATAAAGGTAAAGTTAAATCTATCCTTGCTTTTGGTGCATTTGTAGAAATTATGCCAGGTAAAGATGGATTACTTCATATCTCTGAGATTGATTGGAATCGTGTTGAGAAAGTTGAAGATGTTCTCAAAGAGGGTGATATGGTTGAAGTAAAACTTATCGAGATAGATCAAAAATCAGGTAAATATAAACTATCACGTAAAGCATTACTCCCTAAACCAGTAAGGAATAATCCAGAAATTGAAAAGAAAAAAGAATAGTAAAAGATTTTCATAACAATAAGAAAAGGAGGGTGACCTCCTTTTTTTGTCTTTATATTTTAGCATTTCACAACTACTGAAGTAGCAATTGTAAAATGAAAGTGATAACAAATTATTAAATTTGAAACATTATTGTATTTTTGTATTTTAAGTAAGTGTGTAAATGAAAATTTAACTTCTATGAAAAAGTTAATCACCATATTTTTTGCTGCTATTCTTCTAATTACTATGTCGTGTTACAGAAACGGTGCTAAGTATCCTAAAACCAAAAAGGTTGATGTTGTGGATACCTATTTTGGCGTTAAAGTAAACGACCCTTATCGTTGGCTCGAGAACGACTCAACAGCAGAGGTTGCTGAATGGGTTAAAGAGCAAAATGCTGTAACCAACGAGTATTTAAATAAAATTCCATACAGAGCAAGCATAAAGGATAGGTTAACTAGTCTTTGGAATTATACTACAATGTCAACTCCGTTTAAGGAAGGGGGCAAATATTTCTTTTATAAAAAAGAGCCAGGTCAAAATCAGGCTGTCCTTTTTATGCAAGAGACATTGGAGTCTGAGCCAAAAGTTGTTCTTGATCCAAATAAACTAAGTGCTGATGGCACCGTTGCCGTGTCGGATATTAGCGTATCGAAAAATGGGAAGTATTTAGCTTATGCTATTGCTGATGGTGGTTCTGATTGGAGGAAAATCAAGGTTTTAGATTTAGCAACTGGCAATGTGCTTGCAGATGAACTCAATTGGGTTAAGTTTTCTGATATGTCATGGTTTAAGGAAGGATTCTTCTATAGCCGTTACGATGCTCCAAAGGATGGGAAAGGGCTTATGGGCGTTAACCAGTATCAAAAGATATACTACCATAAACTAGGCGATACTCAGGATAAAGACGAGGTTATTCTTGGTAATAGCGAAGCACCAAATCTAGTTTTCACATCTCAAGTTACAAGTAACGAGAAATACTTAATCGTTTACGAGGCCGAATCAACATTTGGAAACTCATTATACATTAAGAACCTCACAACAAATGATGGGTTTAGCAAGTTAACCACTGGTTATGAGTTTGAATATAGGGTTCTTGATGATATCAACGATAATATTATTGTTCTTACAAACTACAAGGCGCCAAAATATAAACTTATCAAGATTAACGTAAACACCCTAGACGTTGGAAATTGGCGCGATATTTTACCCGAGAAAAAAGAAGTTCTTGAGAATTGCTACCTAATTGGTGATAAAATCGTTGCGAGTTACATACAGGATGCAAAAAGCAAGGTTGAGGTTTTCAACATTGCTGGTGAAAAGGTTAATGAGATTAACTTCCCAACACTTGGCGTATTTAACCGAATTAGCGGCAATCAGCAAGATTCAATAGCATTCTATTCTTTCTCATCATTTACAGTGCCTACAGTAATTTACAAATACAATGTAATCTCAAATAAATCAACCGAGTTTTTCAAACCAGCAATCAACTTTAACTTCGACGATTACGAAACCAAGCAAGTATTCTACAAGAGCAAGGATGAAACAGAGGTTCCAATGTTTATTGTTTGCAAAAAAGGAATTGAACTAAATGGAAAAAATCCAACCTTGCTTTATGGTTATGGTGGTTTTAATGTGAACCTACTCCCTAATTTCAGCATTGAAAGGTTATTATGGCTTGAAAATGGAGGAATTTATGTACAAGCAAATATACGCGGAGGTGGCGAGTATGGTGAGAACTGGTATAAATCAGGAACTAAATTGAATAAACAAAACGTATTCGATGATTTTATTGCAGCGGCTGAGTATCTTATTAAAGAAAACTATACAACTCCTCGAAAATTGGCCATTGAGGGTGCTTCGAATGGTGGATTGCTTATTGGAGCAGTAGTTAACCAACGCCCTGAACTATTTAAGGTTGCTTTACCAGAGGTTGGCGTTATGGACATGCTTCGTTACGACAAGTTTACAATTGGTAGCCTTTGGGCAAACGATTACGGTACAAGCGCTGATTCAATGCAGTTTGTCAATCTATTTAAGTATTCTCCAATTCATAATGTTCGCTCAGGTGTTCGCTATCCATCCATTTTGGTTTTCACTGCCGATAGAGACGATAGAGTGGTACCTGCCCATTCGTATAAGTATATTGCGACAGTTCAAGATAAGCAGCGTATTAGCCGTAATCCGTCACTAATTAGAATACAAACTAGAGCTGGTCATGGTGCTGGAACTCCAACGTCAATTCAAATTGAAGAAGCTGCCGATAAGTATGCATTTACATTCTTCAATTTAGGTGAAGAGTTGAAAAAATAGAATTTAATCGTATTATATCTAAGGAGTTGGGGAACCAACTCCTTTTTTATTCGTTTTTCGAAATATTTTATGCAATATCTTGTAATTGAGGGAAATATTGGTGCAGGCAAGACTACTCTTGCAACAAAATTTGCAAATGATTTTAATGCAAAACTTGTGCTTGAGCGGTTTGCTGATAATCCGTTTTTACCAAAATTCTATAGTAACCCAGAACGGTATAGCTTTACACTGGAGCTATCCTTTTTGGCCGATAGGTATAAACAGCTAAACGACGATTTAAGGTCTGTTCCACTTTTCCAATCGCTTCTTATTGCCGATTATTTTTTCATGAAGTCGCTCATCTTTGCAAAAAACACGTTGAGCGGTGATGAGTATAACTTATACCGACAAGTATTTGAAATAATATACAACTCAATCCCTAAACCAGATCTATACGTTTACCTACATTTGCCTACAAATAGGCTTTTGGAGAATATTCACAATAGGGGAAGGGAGTATGAGCAAACTATATCAGCAGAATATCTAGAGGAAATTCAAAAGGGATATTTCGATTTCTTTAGGCAGCATCCTGAGTACACTTTCCTTATTATCGATACATCAAACATCGATTTTGTTTCAAATTCGGCTGATTATCTTAAACTTAAGGCTGCAATTTTTGACAAAACCTATTCAAAAGGGATGCATACGGTCACTTTTTAGTGATGATTCCAATTTTTTAAAACATATCCTTTCTTTTTTTGCGAAAAGAGTAGTATGTTTGTAAGTCTGTATACTTAAGGATAAAAAACCAAACAAAAAATACGTAGATTATGAAAAAAATCAGGTTCCAACATCTAGCATTCATCGCTGTGGCCGCTCTTATTTTAGCAGCTTGCGGTGGTGTTGAAAAGATGAAACAACTCCCCGAAGGATTGAAGTTTAAAGCAACTCCAACTCCAATGGAAGTGCATGGTAATAAAGTAAAAGTTACTATTGAAGGCACAATTCCTGCAAAGTATTTTAACAAAAAAGCTATTGTTGATGTAACCCCTGTATTAGTTTATCAAGGTGGTGAACTTCCTTTAGCAGTTAAAGTTCTTCAAGGTGAGGATGTTCAAGCTAACAACCAAGTTATCAATTATGAGGCTGGTGGTAGCGTTAAACACGAAGTAGAGTTTGACTATAAAGATGAGATGTTTAAATCTCACCTTGAGTTACGCTTCGTTATCACTTACAAAGACAAGAAAATTCCTTTCGATGCTCCATATAAAGTAGTTGATGGTATTCTTGCAACCTATAAAATGGTTGACATGGATCCTAAACCAACTATGTTAAAAGGAAATAATTTCCAAAGAATTACTCCTGATAAGAAAGAAGGTCAAATTAACTTTGTAATCTCTAAGGCTGATGTTCGTAAATCTGAGCTAACCAAAGAAGAGGTTAAAATGCTTCAAGATTTTATTGCAAAATCAGTAGTTGATTCTACAAAAGAATTTAAAGGTGTTAGCGTTTCTGCTTATGCTTCTCCAGATGGTCCAGAAGATGACAATGCTAAACTTTCAACTGAGCGTGGAAAAACCACTGAAAAATGGTTAGCTGATATTTTCAAAAAAGCTAAAGTTGAAACCAAGGATAAAAACTATGTAACAGTTCAAACAACTTCTGAAGACTGGGACGGTTTCCAAACAGCAGTTGGTGCTTCTGACGTTCAAGATAAAGAGCTTATTCTTCGCGTTCTTTCTATGTACTCTGATCCAGCTGTTCGCGAGAAAGAAATTAAGAATTTATCAAAAGTTTATTTAGTTCTTGCTGAGAAAATTCTTCCTCAATTACGTCGTTCTAAGATGACTGCAAACATCAACCTTGTTGGTTATTCTGATGATCAACTTAAGGCGATGATTGAAGGTAATACATATGATAGTCTTAAACTAGAAGAGATTATGTATGGTGTTACTTTAATTGCTGATGCTGACAAGAAGATTGAGGTTTACAATAAGGTTGCTGAGAAGTTCAACGATGTTCGTGCTATCAATAACGTTGCTTACTTATACTTAGTAAAGAAAGATTTAGCTAACGCTAAAGTTGCTCTAGCTAAAGCTGCTGAATCAAACGAGCCTTCAATCCTTAACAACCGCGGTTGTGTTGCTTTACTTGAAGGTGATGTTGACGGTGCTGAGAAACTATTTGCTTCTGCAACCAACGCTGGTCCAGATGTAAAATATAACCTAGGTATCATTGCTGTTATTAAGAACCAATACCCCGCTGCTGTTGAGTACCTTGCTGGTTCTGATTCTTTCAACCAAGGTTTGTCATTATTATTAACTGGCAAAACTGATGCTGCTAAGAATACTTTTGCTAAAGTTGAAACTGCAAAAGGTTTCTATGGCTTAGCAATTGTTGGTGCTCGCATGACTGATGAAGCAATGGTGCTTACTAACCTTCGTACCGCTATTGAGAAAGACGGTACTTTAAAGGCTCGCGCTATTAACGACCAAGAATTCCGTAACTATTTCCAAAACGATGCTTTCAAAGCTATTGTTCAGTAAATAGTACGATTTAAAATATAAAGAGGCTGCTCATTTGAGCAGCCTCTTTTGTTTTAATATGTATTGATTAATACTTTATTTATTGAGTTTAGAGAAGAAGTCCCAAAGAACAATCCCTGCCGAAACGGAGATGTTGAAAGAATGCTTCGTCCCAAATTGAGGTATTTCAATGCATTCATCGGACATATCGATTACTTCTTGTTCAACCCCTCTTAGCTCGTTTCCAAAAACCAAAGCATATTTAAAGTTAGAAGATGGTTGGTATTTCATTAAATCAATGCTTCCAACCGTTTGCTCAAGCGAGACAATTCTGTAACCATTCTCTTTTAGAGATTTGATTGCATCAATATTATTTTCAAAATACTCCCATGCAACTGAATCTTCAGCTCCAAGAGCTGTTTTATGAATTTCTTTATTGGGAGGTGTTCCAGTAATACCGCAAAGCACAATCTTTTCGATAAGAAGGGCATCTGAGGTTCTAAAAACGGAACCGATATTATTTAAGCTACGAACGTTATCGAGAACGACCACAATAGGAGTTTTGCTAGTCTCTTTGAACTCATCTAACGATCTGCGATTCAATTCTTTATTTTCAAGTTTGCGATTATCGATCATTGTTTTTGTTTTTTACAAAGGTAGATATTCCTTTTTTTGTAATTTAGAGGCAGCCCAAACAAATATAAATCATATGAATATTCACGAATACCAAGCTAAGCAATTATTGCAAGAATCGGGGGTTCCCGTTCCGTTGAGTATCCTTGCTTATACTCCAAAAGAGGCAGCTGCTGCCGCAAAACAAATATTTGAGAAGACTGGCACCGATGAAATTGCCGTTAAAGCCCAAATCCATTCTGGAGGGAGAGGCAAAGGCGGCGGAGTAAAGATTGCGCACAACGTCGAAGACGTAGAAAAATATGCGAGTCAAATCATAGGAATGACTCTTGTTACCCATCAAACTGGTCCAGTTGGGAAGTTGGTGCGAAAGGTGATTGTTCAGCAAGGTATTTATCAATCAGGCCCTTCGAAGGTGAAGGAGTACTATGTAAGCATATTGCTCAATAGAGCAATTGGACGAAACATGGTTGTTTACTCATCGCAAGGAGGTATGGATATTGAGACTGTTGCTGCTGAAACACCTGATCTTATATTCAAAGAGGAGATACACCCATTGGGGCTTCAAGCAAATCAAGCACGACGTATTGCGTTTAACCTTGGTTTAAAGGATAAGGCTCTTTACCAGATGGTTAAATGTGTAATGGGGATGTATGACACATACATAAAGAACGATTTATCATTACTCGAAATAAATCCATTGGTAAAGACTGCAAATGACGATATTTTTGCTGTTGATGCAAAGATTGCCATTGAGGATAACGCTTTGTATCGTCATCCAAACCTCGAACTTTTCCGCGATAAAGACGAGGAAGATCCCGCTGAAGTTGAAGCAGGAGAGAACAACTTGAACTTCGTTAAGCTCGATGGTAACGTTGGATGTATGGTGAATGGTGCTGGTTTAGCTATGGCTACAATGGATATTATCAAACTTTCAGGTGGCGATCCAGCAAACTTCCTTGATGTTGGAGGTGGTGCAAATGCTAAAACCGTTGCCGCTGGTTTCAGAATCATCCTAAAAGATCCAAATGTTAAGGCAATTCTTATAAATATTTTCGGTGGTATTGTTCGCTGCGATAGAGTTGCTCAAGGTGTTGTTGATGCTTATAAAGAGATTGGTAATATTTCGGTTCCTGTTATTGTTCGTTTACAGGGGACAAATGCAAAAGAGGGAAAAGATTTAATTGACCAATCGGGGTTGAAAGTTTCATCGGCAATTTCGCTGCAGGAGGCAGCAAATCTTGTTAAAGAAGCTGTTAAATAGATATTAAAAAAACCGAGGATTTTCCTCGGTTTTTTTATTCTGTTATAATGATTTCGCTTCTTTGTCAGAGCAAGTTTTACAGCCTAAAACAGAGTAAAGGGGGCAGTAGTTTATAAAAGCAGTAAATATTGGAAGAATAGCAACTAATCCCCACCAGCTTTGATAAGCAATTCCTAAGGACGCAATTACTACACCAATGATTAACCTAATAATCATATCGACTTTACCTACATTCTTTTTCATGTTTTTTAGTTTTATAGGGGGCGGTTCAACAATAAGTTTATGAAATCTTTAAATTTTCTTTTCTCATTTGCACATGGAATGTCCATACTTTAGTTTTTGCTTTTGGCAGGCTTTACTGATGGACATTTCATTTGTTCTAGTTTTAAGATTTAACTGTTAAACAATTGAGAACGGAATAAGTTTATTTCCATATTACGGGTTTTCTTCGAACGGGCATAGTCATGCATCTTGCACCACCTCCACCTCGTGGGAGCTCGTTCCCATCAATTGTGAGAACATACTTTTTATAATCTTTCAGATTTATTTTATCAGCAAGCACGTCTTTGGCTCGAATGATATCAAAACCATTCTTGTTCATCTCATCCATTGTATAGGTATTACGAGCGTACCCGATAACCTTACCCGGACCAATTGCAAAGAAGTTTGCTCCGCTGTGCCATTGCTCACGTTCCTGCACCCATGGATCTTTAGTACCGCCACAAATTATCGGTTTAAGGTCCATTCCCAAACCTTTAAGAGCAGTTAGCAGATTTTCAACGGTTTTAATCTCAAGTACTTTCCCATTCTGAACGGTGATCTGAACAGTTTGGAAGCGGTTAGGTTTAAGTATAACGGGTTCAAACACCATGCATTTATCAACATCTAGCATGGTAAAGACCATATCAAGGTGGATAAACGATTCGGGTGATTCTGGAAGCTCCTGAACAAGGATATATCGTTTGCCCTTATCTTTCAAAGCAAGAAGTCGACTTAACACAAAATCGATTGCCTGAGTTGTAGTTCTTATGCTACTTCCTATTAGCAGGATATCTTCACGAGCTATAAGAACATCACCGCCTTCAATCGTAATATTTTCATTACTCCCATAATCGAGCGGATTGATGGTTGTTGTTTGGAATACACCTGAATACTTAAATATCGCTTCCATTATAATGCATTCCAAATCCCTTACCCTATTTGCCATGCGAGATATTAGCACTTTATCTCGAACAGAAATTGAGGCGTCGCGAGTGAAGTAAAAATTGTATAGAGGAGGAAGTGAAAATCGTTCGTGGCTTAAGAAGTTTGTAAGATTATTTCGCTTGAGGGGGACTCCAACTATAAGCAGGTTTGCAAGTTCTTTTGCAGGTATATTGAGCAGTTCATCAATAAGATAAATAGCATTCTCGTGCTTACAAATGGTTGAAACTAATTCCTGCTTTGATTTATCGTTTGATAGCACTTTGCAAAGTAAATCCTGAACCTGATAGGTTTTAGAAATTTTTGAAAGCACTCCGCTTAATTGAGTGTACTCTTTACGGGCAATAGAAAGGTTGAGAATATCGCTATACAGCGCACGCTGGGCGTTTTGTGGTGTCATGTTTTCGACTTCGGCTCCTGGTGTATGAAGTATTACGCCTTCAAGTTCTCCGATCTCAGAGTTAATGCTGATGTTGATTTTCTCGCTCATAATCAATCTGTTTTTGAAATATATCTACAGAGCAAAAATAGTGTAATATGATGACATATAAAACTATAAGGGGGTTGTTGTGATATAACCAGAAATTTAATGTTAATCACGATTATGGGTTAATTGGTCAAAACAAAAATGTAAGTGGCTAAACTAGAGCTAAATTTGAATTGTGAGAAAGGCATTTTATGCTAAATCTCCGGTGGTTAATTAGTTGTTTAGCTGAAAGGGTCTGCGCAAGTAGGCCTTTTCTCTTTTATAGGATTAAGCATAAAAAAAGAGTTCCAACCTTTTGGGCTGAAACTCTTTTCCTTTTATAGATATCCTATTATAGATAATCTTCAATTGGAGCGCAAGAACAAACTAGGTTTCTATCGCCATAGCCTGAATCAATTTTACCAACTGCAGGCCAGAACTTGTTACCAGCAATCCAAGGTAGTGGGAACGCCGCTTTCTGACGTCCATAAACGTGTTTCCACTCATCATCAGTAACCTCGGTTGCTGTATGAGGTGCGTTTTTAATCACGTTGTCAACCTTATCTGCTTTGCCATCCTTAATCTCTTCAAGCTCTTGCTTAATGGTGATAAGCGTGTCAACAAAACGATCCAGCTCCTGCTTCGACTCGCTCTCAGTAGGCTCTACCATTAGGGTTTCGTGAACTGGGAACGAAAGGGTAGGAGCGTGGTAACCATAATCCATCAAACGACGAGCGATATCGCCAGTTTCAACATCATAGGTTGATTTGTAATGGTGACAATCAAGAATCATCTCGTGAGCAACACGACCTGTTTCGCCAGTATAAAGAACGCTGAAATGTCCTTTTAGGCGAGTAGCCATGTAGTTTGCGTTAAGAATCGCCCATTTTGTTGCGCTAGTTAATCCTTCGTTTCCAAGCATCAGAATGTAACCGTAAGTGATTGGAAGTACGCTGGCACTTCCGTAAGGAGCAGCGGCAACGGCTGTAATCGCCTTGTCACCACCCGTTTTTATAACTGGATGTGAAGGTAAGAATTGAGCCAATTCTTTTGTAACAGCAATAGGACCAACACCCGGACCTCCACCACCGTGAGGTATAGCAAAGGTTTTGTGAAGGTTTAAGTGGCAAACATCAGCGCCAATCTCGCCTGGGCTGGTTAAACCAACTTGAGCGTTCATGTTAGCGCCATCCATATAAACAAGTCCACCATTTTTGTGGATAATATCCATCATCTCGCGGATCTTGTACTCAAATACACCATGGGTTGATGGGTAAGTAACCATAAAGCATGATAAATCAGCTTTATGCTGCTCTGCTTTAACTTTAAGGTCATCAACGTTAATGTTACCCTTCTCATCACAAGCAACCACAACAACCTCCATGCCTGCCATAGCAGCACTTGCAGGGTTAGTTCCGTGAGCCGAAGCAGGAATTAACACAACGTTACGGTGTGATTCACCGCGATTAATATGATACTGACGGATAACCATTAAACCTGCATATTCACCAGCAGCACCAGAGTTTGGTTGTAGCGAAACAGCAGCAAAACCGGTTATCTCGGCAAGATATTTTTCTAAATCATGAATCATCTCCATGTAACCAGCAACCTGATCAACTGGTACAAATGGGTGAATATTACCAAATTCAGGACGGCTAAGTGGAAGCATTAAAGCAGCTCCATTTAGTTTCATAGTACAGCTACCCAATGAAATCATGCTATGGGTTAACGAGATATCTTTACGTTCCAACTTTTTGATATACCTCATCATTTCTGACTCGGAGTGGAACATGTTGAATACTTTCTCAGTTAAAAAGCTGCTTGTGCGCTTTAGATTTGCTGGGATTTGGCTAGTCTCATCTATTTTGTTGATAGCAGTCGCCTTTTTACCAGCAGCCTCAGCAAATACATTTAAGATATTATTGATATCGCTTACTGTTGTAACCTCATCAAAGGTGATACCGATGGTACCATTCTCTTTGTATAGGAAGTTAATTTTGCTTGCAAGCGCTTTTTCCTTAATTGAGTTGATGTTTATTGACGCAGGAAGACCAATCTCAAGTGTATCGAAGAAGCTACGAACGTTTTGAGTGTAACCAAGTTTGGTTAGTTCATTTGCAACGATAACCGCTGCGCTGTGGGTATATGAGGCTATTCTTCTGATACCATCTTTACCATGATAAACAGCGTACATCCCAGCCATTGTAGCCAGTAATGCTTGTGCTGTACAGATATTTGATGTTGCGCGCTCGCGTTTAATGTGCTGTTCACGGGTTTGAAGCGCCATGCGTAACGCTTTGTTGCCATGTCTATCGATAGAAACACCGATAATACGACCGGGCATGCTGCGCTTATGCTCATCTTTAGTTGCAAAGAAAGCTGCGTGTGGTCCACCAAATCCCATTGGTACGCCAAAACGTTGAGTTGAACCTACAACGATATCGGCACCCCATTCACCCGGAGGAGTTAGCAATGCAAGGCTTAAAAGGTCAGCAATTACAGCTACAAATACACCAGCTTCGTGAGCTTTTGCAGTAAAACCTGCATAATCTCTAACTGTTCCTTTTGCCGATGGGTATTGAACAATTGCACCAAACTCTTTGCCAGTGTAAACATACTCGCTATAGCATCCAGTTACAATTTCGATTCCTAGTGGTTTTGCACGGGTAATGATAACCTCAAGGTTTTGTGCAAAAATATCTTTGTCAACAAATACTACATTTTTGCCATCCTTAACAGCCTGACGGCTACGAAGGTTGTACATCATAATCATGGCTTCAGCCGCAGCGGTCGATTCATCAAGAAGCGATGCGTTGGCAATCTGCATGCCTGTCATATCCATAACCATAGTTTGGAAATTAAGCAAAGCCTCTAAACGGCCTTGGCTAATCTCAGCTTGATAAGGAGTGTATGATGTGTACCAGCTTGGGTTTTCGAATATATTACGAAGGATAACAGCTGGAGTGGCTGTTCCGTAGTAACCCATACCAATAAACGAACGGTAAACTTTGTTCTTTGACGCTAGCGCGTTGATTTTGTTCAAGTACTCATGCTCGCTAAGTGGGGCAGGAAGATCTAAAGGCTTCTTCAAGCGAATTGAGGTGGGTACTGTTTGATTTATCAGCTCGTCGAGCGTCGACACACCAACAACCTTCAACATCTCGTTGAGTTCCTCGTCGCGAGGACCAATGTGGCGTGTTACAAAAGAGTCGGTTATCATTATAAAAGGTTTTTATGTTGTGAATAAAATAGTTAAATAAAAATCGCGTAAAATTAAAAAAATGATTTCGGATAAGCTTTGAGTTTTATCAGTTTATTTCAAATAAACTGATTGGACGTTTTTTTAAGGCAAAATCTCAGTTAGATTATCATTTTTGCAAGAAAGGGTTATTCTTCCTTTCAAACCCAATGGTTGATGAGTCGCCATGTCCAGGATAAATGGTAATATCATCACCGAGAGGAATAATTCTATTTGTAATGCTTTGAATTAAGGTTTCGTAACTACCACCAAGCAAATCGGTACGACCAATTGAGCCGTTGAACAGGGTATCACCAGTGAAAAGCATCTTTTCTTCCGGTAGTAAAAAACAAACGCCACCCAATGAATGTCCCGGTGTATGGATTACCTCAATTGTTGACCTCCCTAAAGCAATTTTATCACCATCTTTAATGAATGCATCAATAGTTGGTGCTTTATCAAGAGATAAGCCAAACATCAAACCATGTTTTGGTGATGTTTCGATTAATGGAATATCATCGGCTTGAGCAGTACAAGTAACGTTATAAAGCTCTTTAAGTTTATCAATTCCAAGTATATGGTCAATATGTCCGTGGGTTAGAATTAGGCTCTTTACTTTTAAGTCGTTTGAATCGATAAACCACTTCACTTCATCAAAATCTGATTTATCATAACAGCCTGGATCAACAATTATAGCATCGCCCGACTGGTCGTAAATGATATATGTATTCTCTTGAAATGGATTTAGAATCAACCGTTTTATCTGTAGCATATCTTTATTGAGTTTGTTGAATGATTTTATAAACAGTTGCTAGTTGTCAGTAACTTGTAACTCGTAACCATTTTACTTGCCATTTGTACCCTTTAACAACGGAACAAAAATAAAGTTTCCGTGCTTGGTGATTTTTATATCAGATTCGCTAATCTTCTCAACCAGAGTCATTATTTGCGTTTGATTATCACCAATAGGGCAAATTAGCTTACCGCCAACTTGGAGTTGTGTTATTAACGCATCAGGTAATTCGGGTGCTCCGGCAGTTACAAGAATTTTGTTGTAAGGCCCATAGCTAGGCATACCTATATATCCATCGCCATAAAAGAAATGAGGATGATACCCCATCGATTCTAGCTGTGCTTTGGCTTTTAGGTATAACTCCTTTTGACGCTCAATGGTATATACCTTTGCGCCCATTTCCAATAGAACAGCAGTTTGATACCCGGAGCCTGTTCCTATTTCTAGAACCTTTTCCATTGGCTGGATATCTAACATTTGGGTCTGAAATGCTACAGTATATGGTTGAGAAATGGTTTGACCTGCGCCAATAGGGAATGCAGAATCCTTATAAGCAAAATTGATAAACCCGCTATCCATGAAAAGATGGCGGGGTACAGTGTTAATTGCTTCAAGGACTCTGGGGTCGGTGATGCCTTTTTGCTTTATCTCTTCAACTAAATTTCTCCGAAGCCCTTTGTGTCTATATGTATCCTGCATTGAGTTCTACTCTCATCAAATTTGTGATACAAAGATAGCAGTAGTTTTAATATTTGAATGACTGTTACTAATTGGTTAATAAAAAGGTCAACTACAATAGTAAATTGGGGCTATTTTGGGCTAAGTTTGTAAACAGGAATGTGATTAATTCATGTGTGGAGGTTATTATTACAAATTCAGTTAAAATTTTTTAAACTATCAGCATATGAAGGCAGGCTTTTTCTTTTATAAACCCGTTGAAATCGATTTATTAGAGTCGATAGCAAACCATTATGGTGTTGAATTAGTTGGAGCCTATAGTAAAGATAATCAAGGATTAGAAAATCCAAACCCCAAGATATTTGCATATGAGGATGAGCTTCTTGTTCAAATTGAGGTTGCATTTATATTTTATGATATTAATACTGACTTTGATTTTATTGCAAAAGCGTTAAAGCGCGGGGTAAATGTTTTCATTGCAAGTCTTCCCGATTGTACTCATAATACTTTGCTGGAGCTAAACGAACTCTCCATTGAAATTGGAGTCCCTGTAGGATTTGGATGTGCTGGTGAAATACTCATAAAACAGGACGAGATTGTTGGCAACTACTTTATGCTTAACCTTATCCATGATATGGGAGGAGAGGTTAATGATTTGATTTTTAGGCGTAAGCTAATCTACGATATAGCTTCATTTGTTAGAATCAGGCCATGCGGGTTAAGGAAGTTTAGGGTGAATGGCATACCGCTTTTCGATAAAGTCCCTAAAGCCTTTGAATTAAGGTTGGAATACGATAATAGCAGCATAATCACAACAAATATTACTCGAATTGATGAACCTATTAAGTGCGAACTTCGATTCTTTTCAGGTAATGATGGCTATTTCAAGGAACTTCCAACTGAAAATAGTTCGCTTCAGTCTAATGTCTTAGATGAGCCGTTAACTCTCTTAACTGATGAGAATTATCTTGCAAACCTAGGTCTGTATATCCAAGAAATTCAATCAAAATCGCCACTTAGCTTTGGAATTGATAATGCCATTGAGGCCTTGAATATTTTTGAAAGTATAGAAGAACGTTTGTCGCCACAGGTATAGGAGCGATTATTTTTGGAATCTGCATATTTTCCTTAATTTAGAACCCCTAAAATATTAAGTTGTGAGCAAGAGGTGGCAAGTTGCCAAATACGTTTTTTTTGACTCTGTAGGGGTTGTATGTGCTTGGTTTTTATTTATCTTTTACCGTAGTAAACTTATACAAGGTACTGCGTCAATTAATCTTTTTCCATCAGAGTTATCTTTAAAATTCTATGTTGGGCTAGTTCTATTTACAACATTTTGGCTTATTCTTTTTAGTCTAGCAGGCTTCTATGATAATGTTTTCAGAAAGTCCAGAATAAAAGAGTTAGGTAGTTCTATTGGAATTACTATATCTGGTACATTGATAATTTTCTTTGTGCTAATGTATCGCGATTTAAACCTCACTTCCACCTACTATTTTAAGCTTTTTTATTACCTTTTTTTGTTGGTTTTTACATTTACCTATATTACGCGACTCGTAATTACTTCTATTACAATACATCGGATTCATTCGCGCAAGTTTGGTTACCCAACTTTAATTATTGGCGAGGGAGAAAAGGCGCTTGAACTATATAATGAGCTACAAGCCCAGGTTAAATCTCAAGGGTATAAGATATTAGGATACGTTGAGGTTGATTCTAAAGGTCAAAACCACTTCGAAGGGGTAATCCCATGTTTGGGCAATGTTAAATCTATAGTAAGCATTGTACATCAGAATAAAATTGAAGAAGTGCTTATAGCAGTTGAAAATACCGACAATAAGAGCATGCTTAAGCTTATTAACGAGCTGCTTTCCATGGAAATCATAATAAAAGCTATTCCAAGTTTATACGATTACCTTACTGGTCGCGTGAAGATGTCGGAGATTTTTAGCGCACCCCTTTTTAGAGTTTCTTTTGAGCTGATGCCTCCATGGCAGATTAAGGTTAAGCAGTTAATGGATATTGCCCTTGCATTGATCGCTTTAATTGTTCTTCTTCCTTTAATAATCGTAGTAAGTATCATAATCAAAGTTTCATCACGAGGGCCTATAATTCACAGGCAGGAGAGAGTAGGGCAGTATGGCAAACCATTTACATTGTACAAGTTTCGTTCGATGTATGTTGATGCAGAGCGATCGGGACCAGCACTTTCGAGTAAGGCAGATAATCGCGTTACACGCCTTGGCCGATTTATGCGCAAAACGCGTATTGACGAAATTCCAAATTTTGTGAATGTTCTATTTGGTGAGATGTCGTTGGTAGGACCACGACCAGAAAGACAGTTCTATGTTGATCAAATAGTTAAGATTGCTCCTCACTACGTACATCTTCAAAAGGTTAAACCTGGGATTACTTCATGGGGACAAGTAAAATTCGGCTATGCCGAAAATGTTGATCAGATGGTTCAGCGTTTAAAATACGATCTTCTTTATATTGATAATATGTCCCTAATTGTCGACCTAAAAATTATCATATATACCTTAATCACTGTGTTTAAAGGGAAAGGAGTTTAATCTCCTTAAGCGGCTTGTATATTGGGCCACTTGGCGTTAATATACTTTGATAGAAAATCACCTTGGCTACGTCAACATCAAAAAAGTGCAGCGATTTATTGCTCTTAATGAAGGCATTTAATTCGTTTGCCGATTTGATATGCTTAATTCGCCCTAGCGTAAGATGTGGTGAGAATTTACTTTGTGTGTCTTCAAACCCTTGTCGCAATAGAGCAAGGTCTACTTTCTCTTTTAGTATGTGTAATGGTTGCGATTCTGAAATTCCAGCCCATATTACCTTTGGATTGCTTGGATTCCCGAATAATCCTAAACCAGTAATTTGGATTAAAAATGGCTCAATATTTCTTAGAGAAATCTCAAGTTCTTGTATTACCTCCTTGACCTCTATTGGAGTTGTTTCTCCCAAAAAGAATAGGGTAAGGTGAATTGTGTGCTCATCAACCCACTTGACAGTATCGTTTCGAAGCAGTAGTTTTAACTCATCCCATTTTCTTTTGATAGATGGCTCAACTTTTATTTCAATTGCTACGAATGTTCTTAGGTTATCCACGAAAATATTGATTTTAAACCTTTGCTTTATTTAAAGTTGTTGATGTTCATAAAGCAATATCAACTCATTTAAAATTTTATCATCACCATCCTCATCAAATTCGGTTTTTAGGTTTGAGCCAAATATCCGAGCAACAGCCTGCCATAAACCAGCCGAGAAATTGCCTTTTAGCTCCTTTAGGAGTTCGTATGAAGTTCGTCCAGTTTCTCTATCTAAAAGTTTAATTAACATTTTCCCTTGTGAAACGGTTAAACTCATTAGTTTTTTTTCAAATTCAGCCCTAATCTCTCTCTCAACCTGATCGATGTATTTCTCTTTTTCCCTTTTTGTATGAAGTTGTGTTAATTGATAATTCATTTCTACAAATTTTGCACGTGCAATTCGAGCATAAGGGTAAACTGCTTTAAGGTTTCGGATCATTTTTTGATAATGGCGATAATCCTTATTTGATTTGAATTTTCGTTTTGGAATTACAACAATTTCAGGGATTACCCAATTTGGAATATTTTCCCCATTAAGGCTAGTAATAGCAGGAATAGTGTAACCATCAATAATTACTGTTTGTTGCGCCAAGCAATCATAGATGGGTACAAGAACAATTATAGATAATATTGCGATAAACTTACCCATATTCTTTCTCTACTCCTTTAAACGAAACAAAAGATTTTTTTGTTCACTAATTAGGGTTGATGCAAAAGTATTCCTAATTTTACTACAAAAATTGTACAAATACAATCTGTCTATTCTTTTTTTCATTAAAGAAAAATATTAAAACTAAAACATCATGGAAGTATTATCAAATTCGGAATCAAAACAGTTCAACTATGCAGGATTTTGGTTAAGATTTGCTGCATACATTATTGATCAATTTGTTATTGGAGTTGCAGGCTTTATTATAGCTGTACCCATAATTCTTGGGATTATTGCATTTGGTATCAATCTTGATGGAATAAGACATCCTTCCGATTTTTTAGCCCATGATGGATTGCTAATGGTTGGCGGAATCATTGGCTTAATAATGCTGGCTATCATGCTAAGTATTGTAATGAAATGGCTTTACTATGCCTTAATGGAATCATCAAAATATGGTGGAACCATTGGAAAAATTGCTGTTAGCATTAAGGTAGTTGATATGGATGGTAATCCTGTAACTTTTGGTAGAGCAACAGGTCGTTACTTTTCTAGGATCATTACCAATATGACATTTCTTATAGGATATATCATCGCCGGGTTTACTGAGAAAAAGCAAGCCTTACACGATTTGGTTGCCAGCTGCTTAGTAGTTAAAAAGTAAAAAAGCAGTTTATTTGCTAAACAAACTCACTTTGCTTAGCGTTCATAAGGTTGACGTTTCTTAAAATTTATGGAAAGAGTGAAAAAGAAGTATTCAAACGACGAAATTACAGTTTTTTGGAACTCAAATGAGTGCATACACGCATCTATTTGCTATACAAAGATGCTTTCGGTTTTTAACCCTCGCAATAGGCCTTGGATAACCCTCGAAGGGGCTGATGCCTTAAAGGTTATTGATATTGTGAATGAGTGCCCTACAAATGCTTTGATGTTTAAGTGGAATGATCCTGATAAGAATCGAGCTGAGAAATCATCAAAAGCAGTGAAAGATGAACCAGTTGAGCAAACTGGTGAGTTTGATAGCGAACCAGCAAAAGTTCAAATTATGAGGAATGGGCCTATGCTTATTTCTGGAAAATTCAGAGTGATTGATTATGATGGTAATGAAATGAAGCCAATGCAAATGATTTCATTGTGTCGATGTGGTCAATCGGGCAAAATGCCATTCTGCGATGGAACCCATTTTAAAAGAAACTTTAATGATTCGGAGGAATAACAAATGGATCAGCCAAGAAGAGTATCAGCAGAGATAAAGTTAACTAAAAACGAACCTATCAAGATTTCGGGAAATTTTACCGTTGTGGGTAAAGATGGTAACACATTGAATACCGATTTCAATAACGAGGTATACCTTTGTGCCTGTGGTCGTTCAAAGATGAAACCTTTTTGCGATGGGAGTCATAAGAAATAAGAACTATCTAGATAACAGAAAAGGTCAGGTTATACCTGACCTTTTTTATTCTTTAAGTTTGATTACTTTCTTGCAATTGCATCGTCAATAACCAAGCTGAATATCTCTTTCATTTCCTTACCCATAGCCTTTACCTGCTGAGGAATGATGCTTGCCTCGCTCATTCCTGGAACGGTATTTATTTCAAGGAAGCAGATATTATCGTTATCAACAATATAGTCAACCCTCACAATTCCACGGCAATCGAGTCTATCGTAGATTTTTGAGGAAAACTCCTGAATTCTTTTGGTTAGCGATTCCGAAATTTCGGCAGGGGTAACCTCTTTCGATTTGTTTTGGTATTTAGCCTCGTAATCGAAAAATTCATTCATCGATATTATCTCGGTTACAGGCATTACAATTTCCTTGGTATCCGACTTAAATACACCGCAGGTGAACTCTCTTCCGCTTATAAACTCCTCAAGGATAATAGTCCTGTCCTCCTTAAAGGCATTTTCGATTGCAGGTAAAAGGTCTTCGGCTAATTTCACCTTACTTACACCATAGCTGCTACCACTCTCGTTTGGTTTTACAAAAATTGGTAGACCTAAAGATGTTATAATATTCTCGGCATCAATTTTTTGTCCACGTTTGAGGAATATTCCCTTAGCTAAATTAACTCCCGTTTCTTTCACAAGTTCCTTGCAGTAATACTTGTGAAAAGTAAACGAAGAGTTCATTACGCTACCAGTTGTATATGGAATGTTCATCATTTCAAGGTAGCCTTGGAGTAAGCCATCCTCCCCAGGTGTCCCGTGAATTGCAATTAATGCACAATCGAATTTCAACCTTTCACCTTTAACCAAAGCGCTAAAATCGTTCTTATCAATTTCAATTTCGCCAAACTCAGTATTCTTTAACGTCCAGCTCGTTCCTTTAATAAAAACAGTATAAACATTGTACTTGTCTGCATCGATCCAACCCGAAATTTGTGCTGCGCTCTTAAGCGATATATTTGCCTCTGAGGAGTTTCCACCAGCAAGTATGGCAATATTAAGTTTGTTCATTTTAGTTTTTTTATAACTTTTCAAAGATATTAAAAATGCCCCGTAGGGCAGAATTATTATTAAAAATATTGCTAAGCAAAAAGGCTATTCCTCCTCAATTTCTCTGCCTGTAACATAATTTCTCCACTTGTCAATAACCAATAGCATATCTTGTGGTAACTCCGACTCAAACTCCAGCCATTTCCCAGTTGTTGGGTGTGTAAACCCAAGCGATTTAGCATGAAGCGCATGTCGTGGGCATATTTTGAAGCAGTTCTCAACAAATTGCTTGTATTTATTGAATTGTGTTCCTTTTACAACCTCATCGCCACCATATTTATCATCGTTGAATAAGGGGTGCCTTATGTATTCGAAATGGGCTCTAATTTGATGTGTTCTCCCTGTTTCGAGTTTGCACTCAACTAGGTTAACGTAGCCCAATCGTTCAATAACTTTCCAGTGAGTAATAGCATGTTTACCCTGTTCTCCATCGGAGAAAACCTGCATCTTTTTTCTATCGCGGATGCTACGACCAATATGACCAGTTATTGTTCCCTCATCGGTTTCCATATTGCCCCAAACAAGGGCAATGTATCGACGTGATGATGTACGGTCGAAGAACTGCTTTGCCAGCTTGTTCATGGCAATTTCGCTTTTTGCGATTACAAGAATCCCTGATGTATTTTTGTCAATACGGTGAACCAACCCAGGGCGAACCTCGCCGGAACTGAACAGTGGGATATCCCTTAAATGGTACATCAACGCGTTAACTAGCGTACCTGTAAAGTTACCATGAGCAGGATGAACCACCATTCCTGCTTCCTTATCAATTACAATAAGGTCTTTATCTTCAAAAAGAATCTTTAGAGGAATATTCTCAGGTTTAATCTCGGTATCCCTTGGTGGGTAGGCCATTACAATTGAAATGGCATCGAGAGGTTTTACTTTATATGATGATTTAACGGGTTTGCCGTTTACCAATATATTATCAGCATCGGCAGCAGCTTGTATTCTATTGCGCGAAACCTGATGAATTTTACTCGAAAGGAATTTATCGATGCGAAGCATCGCTTGGCCTTTATCTACCTCAAATCGAAAGTGCTCGTATAGCTCCGATTGCTCTTCCGAAGCATCATCTAATTCATCGTCAAAATCAGGGCTTAATCCTTTAGAATCTATCATCTTATGATTACCAACTTTTGAGTTGATTTATTTTTATTATTTTGGGTGAGTTGGAATAGGTAGATTCCTGTTTGTAAGGAGCTTATATCTATGCTATTACTATCGTATGGTCTGCTCATCATAACCTGACCAGAAAGGTTGATAATCCTAACCCATTCAGGTTTTGAACCTTCAGGGATATTTAATCGAATTGAACTTTTGGCAGGGTTAGGGTAGATGCTAAATTTGGTTTCAGCAATAGGTTTGTCAACGCCAGTTTGCCAAGATGTAAACTTGCCAAATACTGGTTTAATCATCAACGATCCGTTCTCAGATGATTGTTGCCATGTTCCTGTTCTGTTGTAGAAAAGTTTATTACTATGGTCGTTATTCTTGTCAAATCCAATATTCAGCAAATCCTCAGTATTGTTTATTGTTCCTACCCAGAAATCGCCACCAATTTTGAACTTTGCATCTATTATATAAAGTGTATCGGCATTATAGGTATATAAAGGCTTATAAACCGTTTTTTTATACAATTGAGTCCCAGGTTTACCATTATTGTCATTCCAAACCACTAGTTCAAAATTAGTTCTAATAAAATCAGGGATTTCGTTAAAATAGAAAAGAACCCCTTTAAGAGAATCAATTTCGTAAGAATGATATTTAACAGCAATCATGCTATTTTGACTCCCTTCACCCCATAAGCCATAACCAAATTCAGCTGAGCCATCGTCGTAGGCGTAGTAGTTGTAAAATTTTTGGATGTAACTAACAGTATCGTTCCAACGGAGATAGTTTTCTCCACTTTCAGTTGTTAGTTGGCTTTTTAGAAGATATTTGGCAGAGTCATCCCAGTTCGATTCTATTGAATATTCAAATGGATTCAACAAATCAAAAGTTTGTAATGGTTCATAATTATTAGCACCACCCGTAAACAGCATAAGTGGAGTTTGATTTGATAAGTCTTTTATCTGAAAATCAATAGTAACATTTTGAGTATAAGAGTAATGGTTTATTATCTGGTTTTTAAATGAAAGGGGGTTTGTCAACTCCGTAAGTTTAGCTTGGCTATTAAAGTGTTTCCACGGCATCGATTCATAGTTTTTTAAGAAGGATTTTACAGGTTTACTAAATGAAACGTCCTCAATAACTTTACTGTCAAAATCCCTACCAACATTCAGATAAACTAAATCGATATGCCAATGATCGGAATTGCCAAGTATGCTAGGATAAGGGTATGACGATAAAGAAGCATAGTTAATGATCTTGAATTGAAAGGTGTCTTTTAAAAATCTATCCTCCTTAATTGGAATCATTGCGCAAAAGAAATGCTTTGAAATATCAGAAGCCTTTTGGATAATTGTTGTATTAGAAAGGTGGTGTTTTTCTGATACTTTGTTGCCTTTAAAGTATGCGGATACAGAAAAAACTCGAACCCACTTACTTTCAAGGGCAGAGAAGAATTCCACTGCTAAAGAATCACATCCAAGATGCTGGTTATCTGTAGTATCTGGTGCTTCACCAAGCCCTTTAGGCTGATATTGAAAAGATAAATATAGACTATCGCCAACAACAAAAGTTGAGAGATTTATTGGCCTAGATGTAAGGGAATCCGCTTTCTGAAGAATTGTGGTTAAATGGCTATAAATTTTACCATTGCTTCCAATGGCATCAAAAGTAGCAACTCCAATTGTTGGCTGGTTAACTGCGTAGGTTTGGTTAACTAGAACAGCATTTGGTAACCAGTTTAATAATGATGGACTCGATTGTCCATTAGAAAAGTCATCATAAAATGGTAACGACAAAGGTGCTGCTTTTACAGATACTTTTGATTTGGTTAAGGTACTCTTTTTTACAGGTATCGATTGTAAATCGATAAGAATTTCCTGACTAAAAGTAGTTACAGAAAAAAAAGTAAATATTGTTAATATTAGAAGATGCCTCATTCAACTATTTCATTAAGCAGAGTTGAATCAATTTGCATAAATGCTGAATCAACTCCTAGTTCAGCCTTAATTCTTGGCACACGTGCCTCGTTTAGGGTTAACCATATATCCACTCTTGAACCAAAACTGATAGAAGAGTTTTCAGAGTAAGCGGGATATTGGCTGTATACCATAGCATTCAACGTGTCTTTATAGTCTTTTATTGTTTCGTCGTACTTAACTTGTCCTAAGTTGAGCGATGCATCAATTAGCCTGCTTCTCGAATCGCTCTGGTTTAGACCAATAAGCAAGGGCAAACCTGTACGTTCATTTTGCATCCCGCGTCCAAGAACCAGATCAACCCTCGAACCCTTTGCAATCAGTTTCCCGGGTTCAATGATTTTACCTTTAAATTTCTGTTCAAGAACATTATTTACTGCGATATCGGGAACAAATATTAGGTTTCCAACAATAAGCCCTTGTAGATCAAGGACTGATTTTGCTTGGCGAAGAGTTACCCCAACGATATTTGGCATCTCAACTTTTTTAGGATTCTTTGCATTAATGGTAAGTAGTATCCTCCGATTTTGCTTAACCTTTGTTCCTACAGGAGGGTTTTGCTCAACAACTGTACCCGGTTTACGAGTAAGGATATATACTGAGTCAGTAATCTCAAACCTTAATTTATACTGTTTAGCAATTTTTACAACCTCGTTATGCCTTAGCCCAGTAAAACTAGGTACTGGATAACTTTGACCATGACGGGTAAAAATGAAAAGAAAAATAAAAAAGATTAACCCCGTTCCAAGAATTGCAATAATTGGAAATAAAAAGGTTTGAACGTGATAGTTCGAGTATATCTTTAGCAATAGTTTTTTAATGCTTTCCCACATAGTTTTATTGGCTTAATCTAAATAACGCTATCAATTATTTAACAAAAGGCAAATTTATAATTATATGAGCAAATTCGATCTTTTCAAGTAATATAAAGTGTTAAGAATATAATCTTAATAGAACTTTACCGCTTTGTAAAGCGAGTCCCTTTCAACGGGCTTTCTCCCTGCGCTTCTAATGATTTCGCAAAGCATTTCAACTGTCATATTGGGTTTTTGGTCTTCGGCGCCTGCCATAGAATATATCTTGGTTGTATCATCGATTGTACCGTCAATATCATCAACACCAAATGAGAGCGCAAGTTTTGTATTTTGCTTGCCTAGCATAGGCCAGTAGGCCTTTAGGTGCTGAATATTATCAAGGAAGATTCTCGATACGGCAAAATTCCTTAAATCTTCCGAAGTACCTACTTCACCTAAGTAGCCAAGTTTATTATTTTGAGCCCTAAATTTTAAAGGAATAAAGCAGTTGAATCCACCCGTTTTATCTTGTAAGTTTCTAATGGCATCCATATGCTGGGCACGATGCTTGTAACTCTCGATATGCCCATAAAGTATTGTTGCATTTGAAGGAACTCCCTCAAGATGTGATGCTTCATGAACATCGAGCCACTGTTTGCCTGTTGCCTTATCGGCACAGATTTTCTCTCGCACTTGTTGATCGAATATCTCAGCTCCGCCACCGGGAATAGAATCGAGCCCGTACTCTTTTAGTTTCCTCATCCCATCGCGATACGAAAGGTTTGCTTTTTTGATAACGTACTCAAGTTCAATGGCCGAGAATGCTTTTACATGCACGTTAGGCAGCTGATGCTTTATAGCTTGAATTATGCGCCCGTAGTAATCAATATCCCATTTTGGATGAACACCGCCAACAACATGAACTTCGGTAATATCTTTACCCTTGTAGCTTTCAGATAGTTTTGCAATCTCATTCAACGACATCTCCCAGCTCTCAGGATCGCCTGCATATTTATGGTAAGAGCAGAACTTACAGTTATAGATACAAGTATTGGTAGGCTCAACATGGAAATTCTTGTTGAAGTAGGCATTGTCCCCATTCTTAGCCTCTCTTACATAATTTGCAAGCATGCTTAAGTATCCTAGGTCGGCTGTTTCGTAAAGCATAATGGCTTCGTCAACCGTTATGCGGCTGCCATCGAATACTTTTTGTGAGATACTTCTAAAAGGCTCTAATGCTTTGGAATTATCTATGTATGAGATGATTTTATCTTTATCCAACATCTATTCAAATGCTTTTGATGTCTACAAATGTATAAAAAATAAGGTTGGGGTATGTATATAAAAAAAGGCAGGTATCAACCTGCCTTTAAATACCATATTATTGGATATTATCCTTTGTGACTTGGTTCGTCAGAAACTGTAAGTCTCTTTCTTCCTTTTGCACGACGAGCGGCCAACACTCTTCTACCATTTGGGGTTGCCATACGCTCGCGGAAACCATGTTTATTTTTCCTTTTCCTGTTTGAGGGTTGGAACGTTCTTTTCATCGCTTTATACTTTTATATTTTCTACAACTTATGATTTTCAGTACAATAAGTCTTTTTATGGACTTTTTTTGAGACTGCAAAGATATACTTTTTTTGAAAGTACAAAAAGAATCGAATAAAAATATTTGGGTATTGAATTATAATGTTGCTCACAATTATTCGGATTGTAAGTATATCACCACATTACCTCTCCAAAAATATTATTGATTTTTCTTGAAAATATTCTTCTTCAAAAAAAGAATCGATGGCCCATTTTGTAATTCTTTTCCCAAAAGGGGCAAGTTCTTCCTTCAAATCACCCCCTTTAAGAGCGATTATTCCATTCGAAAGGTGATTAAATCCACCGGGCTTAATTTTTTTCTGAACCCAACTATTTATTGTTGGCATTGGAGCAACAGCTCGAGTCACTACAAAATCAAAAACGCCATCAGCATCTTCCGCTCTCGATTTTATGGCTTTAATATTGGTTAGACCAAGCGATTGAGCCACCCCATCAGCAACGGTTATTTTTTTTCCGATTGAATCAACCAAAGTGAAGCTGCACAAAGGGAAAAGTATTGCCAATGGAATACCTGGGAATCCGCCACCAGTTCCAACATCAAGAATTGTTGTTCCTTTTGCAAAGGAGATTACTTTAGCAATTGAGAGCGAATGTAAAACATGATGTAAAAGGATATTGTCAATATCTTTTCGCGAAACAACGTTTATCCTTGAATTCCAGTCCCTATAAAGTGGGTCAAGTTCTGATAATTGTTTGCGCTGGATGCTGGTTAGTTCTGGGAAATATTTTTCGATTCTCTCCATTTGAAAGGTTGATAGAATAATCTTAAATCTAGTATCTGAAATCTAGCGTCTAACAGTTATTGATGAGGACTATTCTTTAAAATATTAAAGAGCAGTTCGCGAGCTCTGAAGAGTTGGGCCTTAACAGTGCCTATAGGCAAATTGAGCTCTTCGGCAATCTCTTCGTATGAGAATTCGCGGAAATATCTAAGTTCAATAAGTTTACGATACCTAGGTTTTAGCGTGCCTACAACCTCTTGGATTAACTTTATGCTTTGCTCTTTGATCAGCTGCTCTTCAGGATCGAGGTTGCTCGATTGTAAGTGTGCTGTTGGAGAGTTAATAGGACCTTCCAAATCCTCAGCAGTTTGGTCGATTGAAACTAGGTTTGCCTTCTTTTTGCGAATGAAATCGATACAATTGTTGGTTGCAATCTTAAAAAGCCAGGTGCTAAAGGCGTAATTAGGAGTGTATTGATGAATGTTTTTAAATGCCTTCCCGAACGCTTCAATGGTTAAATCCTCTGCGTCGCTCTTGTTATTTACCATCTTAAGCAGCATGAAGTAGATTGCATCCTTATACCTATCCAAAAGTTCAGCATACGATTTTTGGTCGCCAGCAATTGCTTGCTCAACCAATACTAAATCGTGCTTTGCTTTTTCAGATAGATTAGGGCTTATCTCCATGTTGACTTTCGAGGGTTAATAAGATTTAACAACCATATTTTGCTATAAAAGAATAGCGAATAAAAATCGTACAGTGGCGAAAGTAACAATAATTTCCTTTCACTCAAACGATTCATTACTCCTTTTATTATTGACATTTGAATAATCCAACGTACAAGAATTGTTCCGGCTATCACCCAAGGGTAGTATAGAATAGCAATTAAGGCAATCGAAGTTCCGTAAAAAATAATTCGAGAGAGGACTTCACCGATGAGAATTATTTTTGTCGAAAGTTTGTATTTATGAGCTGTCGTGATATGTCTCCGCTTTTGATATTCCCATTTTTTATAAGTGCCTTTAGCAAGGGTTCGAGTAAATGAGGTGCGCTCTAATTCAACCTTTGTATTAGATTTATTTGCTACCTCATTGATAAATAAATCGTCATCGCCAGAGTAAATATGCGCATGAGATGCAAATCCCTTATTTCTAAAAAAGGCATCTTTTTTATAAGCTAAGTTCCTTCCAACACCCATGTATGGCATGCCTGCAAGGGCAAACCCAAGGTACTGCATGGCTATGAATAGGCCATCGAATCGAATGAGCTTATTAAGAAATCCTTTTTCGCTAAAAAACCCACCATAACCTAAAACAACTTCAGTATCGCCTGCAAAGTTTACTGCAATAGATGATATCCAGTCTTTTCCTTCGGGTTTACAATCTGCATCAGTAAGTATGAGCCATTCATTTTTTGCTGCTTTGATACCCACAGTTAATGCCAACTTTTTGCTATGAGAAAATTTCTCATCCTCTTTAATGGTTGTAACTCGGAGTTTTGGGTATTTTGCAATTAATCTATCCAATACATATTGGCTATCGTCCGATGAGCAATCGTTAACAACAATAACCTCAAAGTTTGGATAGTCTTGTTCAAGGATTTGAGGTAAAAACTTTTCTAGATTCTCCTGTTCGTCACGGGCGCAAATAATTACTGATACTGGGACTTTCTCAGCGAATGTGTACGATTTTGGTTTCTTATTAATTGCAACCTTTAAGTATATTCCTAGGTAGTAAAAAAGTTGAACTAGTAGGGCAATGATTAAAACTGATACTAAAGCTAATTCGTAAACAGTTGAGTTTGAAATTATTTCTTTCACAGCAAAGACAAATTTTAGAGTAGACAATGATATTAAACATTTTTGTGTTAAACAATATGGTAGCGAAAGCATAAATTATTTTCGACGATGATTTTCGTTATCTTTGCCATCGAAAAATTGGGTTAATGGATTTTAAATTAGAACACACCGATAAATCGAGCAAAGCGCGTGCGGGCAAGATAGTAACTGATCATGGCGAGATTTCTACTCCAATATTCATGCCTGTTGGCACGGTAGGAAGTGTAAAAGGGGTTAGCCATCAGGACTTGGAGAGAGAGGTTAAAGCTCAGATAATTCTTGGGAACACATACCATCTTTATTTACGTCCCGGGCTTGAAGTTTTAGAGGCCGCAGGAGGATTGCATAAATTTTCGAGTTGGGATAGGCCTATTCTGACCGATAGTGGCGGTTATCAGGTATTTTCTTTGGCTGAGAATAGAAAGTTAACCCGCGAGGGTGCCTCTTTTCGTTCGCATATCGATGGTTCAAAGCACATGTTTACTCCTGAATACGTTGTTGATATTCAGCGAATCATTGGTGCCGATATAATTATGGCATTCGACGAATGTCCTCCGGGTACGGCAGAGTTTGACTATGCAAAAAAATCATTAGAGCTTACTCAGCACTGGCTAGAGCGTTGCTTAAAACGGTTTAACGAAACTGAACCCAAGTATGGCTATAGCCAAACCTTATTCCCCATTGTTCAGGGATGTGTTTACCCCGATTTACGTCGAAAGTCGGCTGAACATATAGCGAACTTACCAAGCCAAGGCAATGCTATTGGTGGTCTTTCGGTTGGTGAACCTGCCGAGGTGATGTACGAAATGGTATCGGTTGTTAACGAAATTCTTCCAAAAGATAAGCCTCGGTATTTGATGGGTGTTGGAACTCCCGAAAATATCCTCGAAAATATTGCCCTTGGGGTTGATATGTTTGATTGCGTGATGCCAACCCGAAATGGTAGAAATGGTATGCTTTTTACAAGCGAGGGAATAATAAACATAAGAAATGTTAAGTGGAAGGATGATTTTTCACCTATTGATTCTAATGGTCTAACTTTTGTTGATAAAAGATATTCAAAAGCGTATCTTCGTCATCTTTTTATATCTGCCGAAATGCTTGGGCCTCAGGTAGCAAGTATTCATAACCTTGGATTCTACTTATGGCTAGTTTCCGAAGCGCGTAAACATATATTGCAGGATGACTTTCTTCAATGGAAGAATATAATGGTTAAAAAGTTATCGAATAGGCTATGATTGAAAAGTTGAAGTTAAAAACAATCGACTATTATATAATACGTAAGTTCATAGGAACTTACTTTTTTGCAATTATTCTTATTGTTGGCATTGCTGTTATATTTGACTTATCGGAGAAGTTGGACGATTTCATGGAGAAGAAGCCTACTCTATACGCAATCGTATTTCATTATTACCTTAACTTCATTCCATACTTTGCCAACCTGTTCAGTTCGCTTTTTACCTTCATTGCAGTAATCTTTTTTACATCAAAAATGGCTTATGATACTGAGATTATTGCTATCCTTAGTAGCGGTGTTAGCTTTAAACGGTTGATGTATCCTTATTTTGTTTCAGCGTTTATTATTGCCATACTTTCGTTCTTCCTTACAAGTTTTATTATCCCTCCAGCAAATAAAATACGGCTCGACTTTGAAAATACATATGTTCGAAGACCTTACAGGTATAGTGAGCGTAATATCCACAAACAAGTTCGCCCGGGGATTTTTGTTTATATGGAGACATATAACTCATTTAGCCAATCAGCCAATAAATTTTCAATAGAACATTTTGTTGATAATAAATTAAAATCAAAGCTTATTTCTGATTATGCTATGTGGGACTCAACAAAAAATAAGTGGACTGTTGAGAATTATTATATTAGGAATTATGCTGCTGAAGGACAACAAGTAATATCAGGTAAAAAGCTTGATACTACAGTGTATTTATCCCCTAAAGACTTCTCTCATCGTGCCGATTTATTAATTGAGACCTTGAACCTGTTTCAATTAAATGAGTTTATCGACCAGCAAAAATTACAGGGATCGGATAATGTTGATGTTCTTTTAGTTGAGAAGTATAGTCGATTAGCATACCCCTTTTCAACGTTTATTCTTACGTTGATAGGTGTTTCCCTATCATCACGAAAAGTACGAGGGGGTATTGGTTTGCATATTGGAACCGGCTTAGGTATTGCTTTTACATATATCCTTTTTATGCGGTTTACAACAATGTTTGCAATTGGAGGCCTCTTGTCTCCATTTGTTGCTGTTTGGATTCCTAATGTTGTGTATGCGTTTATAGCCATAGGTTTATACAGAATGGCTCCAAAGTAAAATTTCAAATATAGATTAAACACCTGTTTAGCCTTTCAAGTATTTATTATTCAAATGCTTGTGTTTGGAAATTGCAAATTATTGCCTTAAATTTTTCTTATCTAGCTTTGTTTTTGTAACGTTGCAGTCTAATTTACCGTTGCTATTTTTTATCGGTAAGCTATTATTAACTAACAGAGAATAATATGCCTTTAAAAAGCAAAATTGAAGAACTACAAAAACGTAAAGAAGAGGTTCTACAGGGTGGGGGAGAACAAGCCATTGCAAAACAAGTTGCAATGGGTAAACTTACAGCTCGCGAGCGAGTTTTAGCCCTATGCGATGAGGACTCATTCCATGAGTACGACCTCTTTGTTGAGCACGATGCACGTGATTTTGGTATGGATGGTAAAATACTCCACGGGGACGGAGTAATTATCGGTACCGGTACTGTTTTCGGAGCTCCAGTTGCTGTTTTTGCTCAGGATTTTACTGTAGCAGGTGGTTCTTTGGGTAGCATGCATGCCCGAAAAATTACAAAAATTATGGATTACGCTCTAAGAATGAGAATCCCGCTAATCGGTATTAATGATTCCGGGGGAGCTCGTATTCAAGAGGGTGTTAATTCATTGGCTGGTTACGGCGAAATCTTTTGGCGAAATACCCTTTCGAGCGGTATAATACCTCAATTATCAGTAATTCTTGGTCCTTGTGCTGGTGGAGCAGTTTACTCACCTGCACTAACCGATTTCGTTTTCGTGGTGGAGAAGATTTCGAAAATGTTTATTACTGGACCCGAGGTTATCAAATCAGTTCTTGGCGAAGAAATTTCTCAAGATGATTTAGGTGGTGCAATGGTTCACGCGGCGATTACAGGTAACGCCCATTTTTACGCTGAAAGTGAAATTGAATGTTTTGAGCAAATTAAAAAGCTTATAACCTTTATCCCTTGGAATAACTCTCGTAAAGCTCGTAGATTCGAACCAAAAGAGCCTAAGGCTGAGTTTAATATCGACAATATTGTTCCAAACGATCCAAAACAACCATACGACGTTCGCGATGTTATCAAAGCATTAGCTGATGATTCTGATTTCTTCGAGATCCAAGAGTTATGGGCTGCAAACATCGTTATTGGTTTTGGTCGCTTGAATGGTGAAACCGTAGGTTTCGTTGCCAACCAACCACTTGTAATGGCTGGTGTACTTGATGTTGACAGTTCAGATAAGGCTGCCCGTTTTATCCGTTATTGCGATGCATTCAACATTCCGCTTTGTACACTTGTTGACCTTCCTGGTTACCTTCCTGGTATCGATCAGGAGCACGCTGGGGTTATTCGTCACGGTGCAAAATTGCTTTATGCATACAGCGAAGCTTCAGTTCCAAAAATGACTGTAATTCTTCGTAAAGCTTATGGCGGAGGTTATATTGCTATGAGTTCACGACACCTTCGTGCCGATTTTGTATTTGCATGGCCAGGTGCTGAAATTGCAGTTATGGGTCCAGAGGGTGCTGCTAACATTATTTTCCGTAAGGAGATAACTGAGGCTGCAGATCCTGATGAGATGCGTCGTAAGAAGGTAGAAGAGTATAAGGAAAAATTTGCTAATCCATACGTTGCTGCCTCTAAAGGTTACATTGATACTGTGATTGAACCTCATGAGACTCGAAAACTGTTACTTCATGCGTTAGAAGTTTCGAGCACTAAAATTGCCGACCGCCCAGCTAAAAAGCATGGAATTCCTCCATTTTAGGAATTAATGTGTGGTTATGTAAATTGAATATTAGTACGAATCTTCTAAACCAAATTGCGATATGTCATTAAGTAGACTAGATAAAAAACAGCTAACCGCTTTTATCCCTGGAACAATCATTGACGTAAAAGTTAAGGTTGGACAACAGGTTAAACAGGGTGAAATACTAGTTATTCTGGATGCAATGAAAATGCACAACAGAATTTTAGCTCCAATTAGTACCACTGTCAAAGAGGTAAATGTTAAGCCTGGCGATAGAGTTGTTAAAGGATTTGTAATGATAGTTTTAGATTAGCTATCATTTATATCGAAACTTAAAAGGGGACATTAGTCCCCTTTTTTATTATAATTCTTGGAGGTGTGTGAAATATTCTAAAAAATGTGATTCAAAAGCTGGCTTTTTATTGAATAACCCAAATACCGTAGAGCCGCTTCCTGACATTGATGCGTAAAATGCGCCCATCTTATAAAGGTTATCTTTGATATATCCTATTTTGGGATGGATGCTAAAAACTACTTCTTCAAAATCATTTTTAATAGAATCGGCCCATGAATTTGGAACTTTTTTTATCAGTATATTAAGGCTTTTTTCAGGTTGTTTTGGATTCGATAGAGAATAAGCCTTACCTGTATTAACGTGCAAACCTGGATTTACTAATAAGATATATAGTCCTGATAAATCTAAACTTATCGGACTTATTATTTCACCTCTTCCTGAAGCAAAGCAAGGTTCATTGTAGATAAAAAAGGGACAATCGCTACCAAGTCTTAAGGCAACCTCCAAAAGTTTATCTTTTGATAAAGGGTTGGGCGAAAGATTATTTAACGTCGATAAGGTAAATGCCCCATCAGCAGAACCTCCTCCTAGCCCAGCTCCAAAAGGAACCTGTTTATGTAGATGAATTGCAACAGGAGGTAATTCAGTATAGGAACTTAGCAAATGATAAGCCTTTACACACAAATTATTTTCATCGGGCTCGTTAAGGGTTAACCCAGTTTGCTTGAAACTGATTGCAACATCTTGATTTGGCATTGGTGCAATTTCAAGAATATCGCACAAACCTTTTACAGGATAAAAAATGGTTTCGATATTGTGAAAACCATCCTCGCGGCGGGCGACTATGTTTAGTCCAAGGTTAATCTTAGCATTAGGAAAAACAATCATTGTAGATTCTCGTTTTAAGGAATAGCAAATGTAAAACTCTTTATCAAAATTAGGGAAGAGTTTTTTAACTGTTTCAGTTTGATTTCAAAAACGGTTTAATTTTTGTTAATCCTATTAAACTTCAATACCAATTAGGTGAAGGATAACTTCTTTTTTTATATACTTTTGTAAAGTTATTGTCATATTTTAAAAATGGAAATTATGAAAAATGCTTTAAAACTTGTAATAGTTCTATTACTTTTTAACATAACAGTTGTAAAGGCTCAGAAAGAAAGTCGTCGATTTAGCATTTTTGCTGATCCTCAGGCATCGTGGATGACTTCAGATACTAAAAAGTTCAAGCCAAATGGTTCGGTAATAGGTTTCAATATTGGATTTTCATACGATAAGTATTTTGCCGATCGTTACGCGATTACAACGGGACTTTCAATAAATAACCTTGGGGGAAATCTCAAATTTAAGGTTGATGATAAAATTGAAACTGTGGATGATGAGTATCCAATTGACTCAGGCATGACTGTAAAAATGAAATCGCAATACCTTACAATTCCTTTAGGATTAAAATTTAGAACTAACGAAATTGGCTATTTTACATTTACGGCTCAAGTAGGGCTTGCTGGACATATTCGCTTGAAAGGTGTAGTATGGGAAGATACTCAAAAAATTGATAAAGAGACGGCTACAAAAGAGTTTGCAATTGGTTTTGCTTCTTACTTTTTAGGTGCTGGAGCCGAATATTCTTTGGGTGGTTCAAGCAGCCTACAGTTTGGTGTAATTTATGCAAATGGCATTACACAAACCTTTAAAACAAATTTTGGAAAGGTTAGCTACGGGAGTTTATCATTAAGGATAGGAGTTGTATTTTAAATTATTTATATGAAGATTGCCCTCGCGCAGCTTAACTACATTGTAAACCATTTCGATTATAATAGAGATAAGATCGCGCATGCCATTGAGCAAGCTAAATCGGATGGGGTTGATTTAATCGTATTCTCAGAATTATCAATTTGTGGTTACCCTCCTCATGATCTTCTTGATCGTGAGGATTTTGTTTTAAAGTGCGAACAATCAGTTAATGAGTTGTCCAAGATTTGCATTGGAATTACTGCTATTGTTGGTGCTCCAAGCCTTAATCCTAACCTCAAGGGCAAATTACTTTATAATTCAGCGTACATTTTAAGCGATGGAGCCATTTCTAGCGTTCACCATAAAACGCTACTTCCAACCTACGATGTTTTTGATGAATACCGATACTTTGAGCCAAATACTGAGTTTGATATTATTACAGTTAAGGGAACAAAGATCGCAGTTACCATTTGTGAGGATTTATGGGACGATCAGCCCGTTTCATCTAACTTTGCTCGAGGTCGGCTATATAGCAAATCGCCAATGGAGCAGCTCAAAAACTTTGATCCGGATTTGATTATTAACATTGCAGCTTCACCTTTCTCATACAATAACGAAGGTCGTCGCAAAAGCGTATTTGTAAATAATGTTCACCGTTTTGGATTGCCCGTAATATATGTTAATCAGGTTGGCGCAAACGCTGAGTTAATCTTCGATGGCAGTTCAATGGTATTAAATCGTAAGGGTGAAATACTTGAACAGCTGAATAGCTTTTGCGAAGAGGTTAGAATTGTTGATACAGATTTGTTCGAAACTAAGGTTCCAGTTAGGATTGATAGCGATTCAGAGAATATCAGAATATCGAAGATATATGAAGCGCTTAAACTCGGTATTAGCGACTACTTTGGCAAGATGGGCTTTACAAAAGCCACATTAGGGTTATCAGGTGGAATAGATTCGGCAGTTACTTTAGCTATTGCAGTTGATGCATTGGGGAGTAGTAATATCCGAGTTTTGCTTATGCCCTCAAAGTACTCATCACAGCACTCAATAGATGATGCAGTAGCCCTTGCCGAAAAGTTAAACGTTAAGTACGATTTAATTAATATTCAAGACGCTTTCGATTCTTTTAATGTAGGCCTTTCGGGAATATTTTCAGGATTAAAGGAAGATATTACCGAGGAGAATTTGCAGGCAAGAATCCGAGGAACAATGCTTATGGCTCTCTCCAATAAATTCGGACATCTTCTTTTAAACACATCCAATAAGAGCGAAGCAGCTGTGGGCTATGGAACGCTTTATGGTGATATGAACGGAGCACTAAGCGTATTGGGCGATGTATATAAGACAGATGTTTATAAGTTGGCTTATTTCATCAACCGAAACGAAGAGATTATTCCTATAAACACAATAGTTAAACCACCTTCAGCTGAACTTAGACCCGATCAAAAGGATTCAGACTCACTTCCAGAATACGATTTGCTTGATAAAATCCTTTTCAGCTATATTGAAGAGCAAAAAAGCCTCGAAACTATTATTGCTGAGGGCTTTGACAGTGCAACAGTTTTAAGGGCTGTTCGGTTAGTGAATATCAATGAATACAAGAGATTTCAAGCACCTCCTATCTTGCGGGTTTCGTCAAAAGCCTTTGGGTTTGGAAGGAGAATGCCGCTAGTAGCTCACTGGTAACTATGAAAGCCATATTATTTGATTTTTTAAAACCATAAATGTTTAACAACATATTTTTATTAACTTTGCTCAATTAAAACAAGATTATACCAAAATGGCTCACCACAATATTGATATTCAGAGTGCTTTTGAGGCTGTATGTGCGCTTTTCTATAATCTTCAACCTCATGAGAAGGAGAAGATTAGGGCTAATTTCACATGCTCTTACATAAAAAGGGGCGAAATAATATTTAGGGATGGTGAGGTGCCTACAGGACTTGTGTGTTTGTATAAAGGGAAGGTTAAAATTTTTAAAGAGGGTGTAGGTGGTCGCGATCAAATTGTTAGAATGGCTCGACCTGTTGGTTTTTTTGGGTATAGAGCAATGTTTGCCGACGAAAACCATATTGCCACCGCTGAGGCTTTAGAAGATTCAATTATCTGTACTATTGAAAAGGATTGCCTTATTGATATCTTGAAGACGAATGCTGAACTTACTTTTCACATTCTAAGATCTTTAGCCACTGAACTTGGCTTCTCAAATAATAGAACCATAACATTAACCCAGAAGCATATTCGTGGACGCTTAGCTGAATCTCTTCTTTTTCTTCGCGATACATATGGGCTTGAGGATGATGGGCAAACAATTAAAGTATATCTTTCTAGGGAGGATCTTGCCAACCTCTCAAATATGACCACCTCGAATGCAATTCGAACCCTTTCGGGTTTTTGCAACGAAAATGTTATTGAACTCGATGGCCGTAGAATTAAAATATTAGACGCCTACAGACTCGATAGAATAAGTAATCTAGGGTAGTTGTAGGCTTATTTGTTTTCTGCTTTCTAATTAAATTCTTCCCACTAGTATAGGGTATGTTGTATTGACGGTATCTTCTAAAAGATTATATCTATATAAGCCTGTAACTTATTGATAAGTAATAATTACTCACAGATATTGAGATATCGGTCAAAATAGTAAGGGTTTTCCAATGTTTTTTTGTAATATTGATATTGGTTAACCCCTTTTGTAAAAATCTAATATTCAATAAAATAATATATATACTGCTGGATGGCTCTAGAATCCCTGCATATCAAACGAATGAGAAAAGTTTTGTACGAATTCCTTTCTTCGAAAATGAGAGGGAGTTTGATAAGCGAGGATGTTAGAAAAACAACTCTAATAAACATTTTTGCATTCTGTTCCCACTTCTACTTGCTATTCTATAGTTACAGGATGATGCTGTTGGATGAGATACATTTATCCTACATTTATTTATTATGTGTTGCTGCAATTGTTGCTTTACAAGTTTATTTAAGGGTAAAACGGAATGTGTTATTAGTAAGCCATTTAATGGTTTTTGGCTTTATGTGCCTTGAGTTTTACTTTTTATTTCGAAATGGCTCAACACTACTTACAGTAAAAAGTTATTATATATTTCCTGGAATTTATTGGTATTATGTTTTCCCATTATTTAGTTTATTCCTTTTAGGAAGAAGAGCAGGTACTCTTTATAATCTTTTTTTAATTGCAGTAACCGTTGGTTTTTACCTAATTGATACACCATTAAATAAACTATATGATAATGAGTTTGTTATAAGGTTATTATCAGTGTATAGTTCGCTATTCTTTTTTGCTTACTTCTTTGAATCTAACCGCGAAGCTACTTTTATAGCTTTCCAAAAGCTGCAGGATAAGAATATTGAGTATTCAAAAAAAATAATGGATAAGAACAAGGATTTGAGGCGTAAGAATAAAGATCTTCAGATGCTTACAGAGGAGGTTCGTGTTCAAATGGAATATCATAAGGATTTAAATGTTATGCTTGAGGTTAAGAATGAAAAAATTCTTTCTCAGAATAAGTTGCTCGAGGCTCAAAGTTTAGAACTCTCCAAACAACGAGATCAATTACTGATTCATAAACAGAATATTACCGATAGCATCCTTTACGCTAGCCATATTCAGAAAGCATTACTTCCGTCGGAGGATATTTTAAAAGAAGTTTTTTCCGATTATTTTATTTATTACGAACCCCGCGATATTATTGGGGGTGATTTTTACTATGTTAAAAGAATTGAGAATACGCTGGTTTTAGCTGTTGCTGATTGTACTGGACATGGCGTTCCTGGAGCGCTATTGAGCATGTTGGGCATCTCTTATCTCAACGAGATTATTCATACTAAAGAACTTTCTGAAACCAACACAATTCTTAATGAAATGCGAGACAAGATAAAGCTTGCCTTGCATCAGTCAAACCAAATTCGAGAAGCAAAGGACGGAATGGATATGGCGCTAATTGCCATTGATTTAGATAGGAATGTGTTAAAATACTCAGGCGCAAACAACCCGATATATATCATCAGAGATTCGGAACTAATTGAATTAAAGGCAGATAGAATGCCTATAGGTATACACCTTCGCGAAAAGCCAAATTTTACAAATCTTGAGTTCCAGCTCCTAAAGGATGACTGTATTTATCTGTTTACTGATGGCTATTCGGATCAGATAAGTCAAGATACAAGACGAAAATTCTCTGTTAGAAGTTACCAAAAACTTCTCCTATCTATTTCGAATCAAAGTATGCAACAACAGCGTGACGAACTTGAACGTTCAATTGAGAATTGGCGACAAAATGCTGACCAAACTGACGATATCCTTGTTGTTGGCGTGAGGGTGTAGAATCTAAAGCCAGGTTATTAAATAATCGTCAAAATCAGCACCTTTACCTATCTCTTGTTTGAATTCAACTTTAACACAAGCTACTCCAGATTTGCGAATTAACCCATCCAAAAGTCCAATCTGAAGAACGCTATTAAAGTTCTGCGTTTTGCGCATAACTATAGATTTTTCGGTATGGCTAAGGATTTCCCATCCTCTCTTTTTGGGATCTTGAACGCCAAGGTGAGCCGTAACAATTAACGCTTTCATTACATCAAGGGGGGCGCACTTACCAACAATCATTTTGTTTGCAAGCATAGTTTCATAGGTCGATTCACCAATATTTCTTCCTATTCTAATTAGATTGAACTTTCCTAGTTTATGCTCAATCCAATTGCACATTTTAAGGTATACATCAATTGGTATCTTGTTAGTAGGTCTTGTGAAATCGTATCCGTTAGCGATATCAAAAAGTTCTTTGTATTCTACCTGTTTATCTTTATAGTTCTTAAGAACATCTTCGATTACCCCTGCGTAAAGGGTGACGTTTTCGGTTGACTTATCCATACTTAATTGTTTTATTAATTATAATTTCTCGTTGTTCTTTCTTTTTTTAATAGTTGTGTTTGAACAATGCTGGATGATATGCAAATTAGTATTTGCATATTCAAGAAAAGGTGAAAAGAAGAAATGATTTTTGGACTATAGAAGTAATCTTTAACTCCTGTATCTCAGTGATGACAGGGTTTTCAAATGACAACTAAAGTGAAATTAAAAAATACAAGTGTAATTGGTAAAAGTATCTAATGACAAGTTTTGTGATTGAATTATTGTCTCTTTAGGACTTTATTTATTGGGCTTTAAAGAAAAAAAGTATCAATTATCCTTTAAAAAAATGTTTGGAATACAGAATTCGCAGTTAAAAACATTTCTAATGATAAAATTTAGTCATCTTTTTTTTTCGAAATATTGTTCAAGCACTTGATATCTATAATCAAAAATCTCTTTAACTTTTTTATTCACGAAAAGTTTGCCAGCAATCCATCCAAATATCGATTTGCCAATATCGTAATAGAGTAAATCTGTCATAATTATCCCACCTTCAACCTCTTTAAAATGGTGCTCGTGATGCCAGATTTTATATGGACCTTTTCGCTGCTCATCGATAAAGTATTCAAGGTGTTTAATATGGGTAATTTCAGTATACCAGCTAACTTTGATGTTTAGCATTGGTTTAATTTTGTAACTGATAATTAACCCTTCGTACATTTTATCTGGTACTTCAGAGGTTATTTCGAAATACAGTTCTTTTGGTGTTACTCTATTAAGGTTTTTAGGTGATGAAAAGAATTCCCAAGCCTCATTAATGCTTATTGGTAAAAATTGCTCTTGCCTCAACGACTTCATAAAACTTAAGTTTGAGGAATAAACAAATTGCTATAGATAAAGTTCTGTAAATAAATATTAAAGCAGAATTTGTGAAATATATTACTCTTGAAAATAAACTCTTTTTACCCTTCGTGAAATGGATGTCAGTACTTCATATGGTATGGTTTCAAGAGCTTTTGCTAAATCGAAAATAGTTGGGTTTGCTCCAAAGATAATCACCTCATCGCCTTCTTTTACTTCAATGCCCGTTGCATCGAGCAAGCAGGTATCCATACTTATGTTTCCGATGGTTGGAACAAGTTTGCCGTTTAGCAAAAAGTGCCCTGCTCCATTGCTGAGTTTACGGTTTAGCCCATCGGCATAGCCGATTGGAATGGTAACTATGGTTGAAGGTTTTGTTATTCTTCCTTTTCGATTATACCCAACTGTTTCGCCGGCTTGTAGCCTTTTAACTTGAATTACATGGGTTTTCAGCGTGCTCACATTTTGCAGTTTAGATTGCTCAATTGAACTAACGCCGTATAATCCAATCCCTAAACGAACCATCTCAAATTGGGCATGAGGAAAACGCTCGATTCCTGCAGAATTTAGGATATGACGATTTGGGTTATAGCCTATCGACTGGGAAATTTGACTATAAATTGCAAGGAAGTTATCAATCTGATTTTGAGTGAAATCATCATGCCCATCATATTCGCTTGATGCTAAATGCGAGAAGATGCTTTGAACTTTAATGGTTGGATGCTTTTTAAGCCTTTCTGTCAATGCTTCAATATCCTCTTGGCTAAATCCAAGGCGATGCATTCCAGAATCTATCTTGATATGAATAGGATAGGTGTCGACCCCAGAGCGTTCAAGTATATTTACAAACTCATCGAACCCTGAAAGGTTGAAAATTTCGGGTTCAAGGTTGTACTCTATCATCAGCTCGTAGGTGCCAAATGATGGATTTAGAACAATGATTGGTAGCGTAATTCCTGCTTCGCGAAGAGCAACCCCCTCGTCGGCAAAAGCAACCCCTAGATAGTCGATTCTGTGAAATTGGAGAAGGTTTGCAATCTCAAACGATCCGCTGCCATACGAAAAGGCTTTGACCAAAGCCATTACCTTTACATTTGGCTTAAGTAGGCTTCGGAAATAGTTAAGGTTATGCTCAAGCGCGTTGAGGTTTACCTCCATTACCGTTCGATGTGCCTTTCGTTCTAGGATTGCCGAAATCCGTTCGAAGTGATAAGTTCTACTCCCTTTAAGCAGTATTGCTGCATTGGCAATTTGACGTCGAGTGAAGCTCTCAAGGAAATCGTTAGTGCTTGGATAGAACTCCTTTTCAATAGCAAAAAGCGATGAATACTCGCTAATGTTTTTTCCAATGCCAATGAGCTTATCAACCTTCTTTTCGATAATAAGTTTTGCTACTTCAGCATAAAGCGTTTTAGGTAGCTGACCACTTTGAAGTATATCTGAAAGAATTAAAATCCTTTGTGAATGCTGCTTTTGTTGTCGAAGGAAATCAAGCGCAATGCTCAACGAACCGATATCGGAGTTATAGCTGTCATTGATAATCGTACAATTGTTGATTCCCTCTTTTAGCTCAAGACGCATTGCAATTGGAACAAGACGTCCCATTCTAGTTGAAATAAGGTTTGGCTCTACACCAATTAACTGCATCAGGCAGAAGCAGTGCATTGCATTCTCAACCGAAGCGCTATCGGAAAATGGAATAATGAAAGAATAGTTTTTGTCTTTTACCGATACTTTTATCGAGGTTGAACCATCAATGGGATTAACTTCTTTTATCTGAATATCAGCATTACTCGAGTTTCCCCATGTAAGGGTATTCTTGAACCCTTTTTCGCTGATAGCTGAATCAATTATTTGATGGTCTTTGCAGTAGATTAACCTTTTACAATTTGTAAAAAGTTTTAGCTTCTCGTTGACTTTCTGCTTTAGGTCCGAGAAATTCTCCTGATGAGCATTGCCAATATTCGTAAATATCCCATAATCGGGAGCAATGATTGGTTGGAGGTTCTCCATTTCGTTTGGAAGAGAAATTCCTGCTTCGAAAATTCCATATTGGAAAGTCGAATCCATCTGTAAAACCGAAAGGGGAACTCCTACCTGCGAGTTAAAGCTCTTTGGGCTTCGAACTACTCTATAATCGGATGAAAGAAGTTGGCTAAGCCATTCTTTTACAATGGTTTTACCATTACTGCCTGTAATGCCAATTATTGGGTAACTGAATTTACTTCTATGGTAAGAAGCAAACTTTTGTAAAGATTGTAGCGTGTTTTCAACCAAAAGAAATGTTGCATCAGCAAATTGATATAGGGACTCATCATACTTGCTAATCACAAAGGCTCTGACACCATGAAAATTGTAAAGCTCTTTGATATATTTATGCCCATCGTGGTTTTGCCCTACAAGGGCAATAAAGAGTGTATTTTCACCACCAACAACTGAGCGACTATCAATTGAAACCGATTTAACGGTTTTGTTTTCATTGCCAATTAATTTGGCATTTAGGATGTTAGATAGTTCGCTGGTGGTGTAAGATATCATTTCTTAAGGTTTATGAACTCTTTTTAACTTTTTTAGTTGCTTTATTGTAGCAAGTCCGACAAAGTGGTTCATAAATATCCATTTCGCCAAGTAAAACCAGTTTCTCCGATTCAGATTTTCTATGAGTATACTGAGCTAAATCACCGCATGTCATACAAATGGCATGAACTTTAGTTACATACTCTGCTGCAGCCAACAAATGGGGCATTGGCCCAAATGGAACCCCGCGGTAATCCATATCAAGACCTGCAACAATTACACGAACACCTTGATCTGCTAACTTTTGACAAACTTCGGGTAGCCCCATATCAAAGAATTGTGCTTCATCGATACCAATTACATCAACATCCGATGAAAGTAAAAATATATTTCCAGATGATGATACTGGTGTTGAATGGATTGAGTTTGCATCGTGCGAAACCACTTCTTCCTCTGAATAGCGAGTATCTATCTGAGGTTTAAATATTTCCACCCTTTGCTTTGCAAACTTAGCGCGTTTTAATCTACGAATTAGCTCTTCAGTTTTACCCGAAAACATTGAGCCACAAACCACTTCGATCCAACCTTTAGGTTTATTTCCTTTGATTATATTTTCTTGGAATGTCATTTGCTAAAAAGAGAATTATTTACGTTAGTTTTACAAAAGTAAGCAAAAACTTATCTTTGGAATCAGAATTTATCAACATGCAAATAACAGAAAACATTAAACAAGCAGCCGAACGTCTAAAAGAGGCGCAGGATTTGCTTTACAAAGCCATTGAAAATGGCAATATTTCTAATATTGATAAGGATTTGGCTCTCGATAAAATTCGCAAAGCCTATGATTTAATTCTTTTCGAAAGCACGTTTTTGAAAAACGAGGAAATGCCTCCAGTTGCAAAACAACCTTCAAAACTAAAAGAAGAGAAGGTCGTTAAAGCCGAACCAGTAGTTAAAGTTGAGGCTGAAAAGCAACCTAAACCAATTGTTCAACCGGAAGTAATTACTGAATTACCTAAAGAAAAACCGAAGCCTTCAGAAAGGGTATCGATATTTGACCCATCAGTAAAAGGGCTTTCAAAGGTTGGTGACAACAAAATAGTTGAGAATGTTGAAAAAGTTTTTGATGATATAAAAGAGGCTAAATCCGATGAATTCTCAATTTTAAAGACTGAACAACCTGCCAGTTTGGTTGAAAAGTTTCAGGGAAAGCGAAAAACGATGACCGAATCGCTTTCAAATCAAATTAAGGAGAAGCCTGTTGCTTCGCAGCTTCAGGATAAACCTATATTAGATCTAACGAAGGAAATAGGTGTTCACGATAAGTTTTTATTCATAAAAGAACTTTTCAATGGCGATAGCAATCAATATGAGAAGACGATTGACAGGGTTAACCAATTTACTGATATCACTGAAGCGTTGATTTATATACAAGAAAACTTTAGCTGGAACGAGAATAATAAGGCGGCCAATAAGTTTATTGAGCTAATTCGTAGGAAACTGCTAAACGATTAATTGAAAGCAAAATGGGTAAACTTTATATTGTTCCAACCCCAATTGGTAACCTTGAGGATATCACGCTAAGGGCAATTCGTGTACTAAAAGAGGTTTCTCTTATACTTGCCGAGGATACTCGAACAAGCAGTTTTTTGCTAAAGCATTTGCAGATTACAACACAACTGCAATCTCATCATATGCACAACGAGCATCGTACTGTAGAGTCAGTAGCACAAAGGATTGAGGCTGGTGAGTCGGTTGCATTAATTACCGATGCTGGTACTCCCGGCATTTCCGACCCAGGATTCTTACTAGTTCGCACTTGTGTTGAGAAAGGGATTGATGTTGAATGCCTTCCAGGCGCAACCGCCTTTGTTCCAGCGCTTGTATCCAGTGGATTACCATGCGATAGGTTTGTTTTTGAAGGATTTCTTCCACAAAAAAAAGGTCGCAATAAGCGTATTGAGGCTTTAAAAGAGGAAGTAAGAACAATTGTGTTTTATGAGTCTCCTTTTAGATTAGTAAAACTTTTAACCCAGTTATCAGAGGTGTATGGAGGTGACCGTAAAGCGAGCGTTTCGCGAGAACTAACTAAATTACATGAAGAAACGGCACGTGGAACCTTAACGGAGTTAGCCAGTTACTTCGAGAAGAAAGGCGTTAAAGGTGAAATTGTTGTTATTGTAGAGGGAAAAGGTAAAAAAGAAGTTGAGGATATAGAGGAAGAGGAGGTTTAAACCTCCTCCCTTTGTTTTTTAAAAAAAGTAACAAGCGGATAACTGAAGATTGCGAGTTGTAGTCTTTGAATCAGATGCATTTTGAATATCTGCAAGTCCAAAATCGTAACCAATACTAAGTTGAAAATTATCAAACTCAATACCAGCACCAATACCTAAACCGTAGTCTAACCTTTTGTGTTCATCCTCTTTTGAACCAAATTTAATACCCCCATCAACATTTTCGTCCATCACTGTACCTTTTGATTTCCCTGATATTGCATACGAAACAAATGGCCCTGCTTGAGCAAATAATTTAATTGTACCAGTTTCATATTTATAAGCAAAATTTATAGGAACTTGAATATAATTAAGACGTACAGTATAATCAGTTATACCCATAAAAGCCATTTTATAGCCTTTTTGAGAAAATAACACCCCAGTATTAAAAAACATACTACTTGAAATGGGGGTATCATAAACTACACCTGCATGAAAACTAGTAACGTTATCGAACCCAACGCTAAGGCCATCGCTAGAAGCCTTTATTTTAGCAAGGTTTAATCCTCCTTTTATTCCAAAATGTTGTGCCGAAACATGATTAATTGAAAGTGAAATAACAAAAAAGATGATAAGTTTTTTCATAATAGCTAATTTTTTTAGGTTTTGCTTAATTTGACAATTTTTATACCAAAAATAATTATTTAATAGACTATACAAATAAAAGTTATAAATCAGCAGGGAGCGGAATTTTATAAATTGCTGAACCAATAAAGCGTTCTATCATCTCAAATGCTCTCTTTTGTTTTTTATTTACAAAAGTGAGCGCAACGCCATCGGATTGAGCACGTGCTGTTCTACCTATACGGTGAACATAATCCTCGGGATCATGAGGTACATCATAGTTTACAACAAGATCAATATCTTCAATATCAATACCTCTCGAAACTATATCCGTTGCGACAAGAATCTGGAACTTTCGGTTCCTGAAATCTCGCATCACCTCTTCGCGCTTCAATTGGTCTAAATCGGAGTGAATTCCTCGAGCGCTAACTTTATCCCTAATAAGTTTTCTCTCAATATCTTTTACCTCCGATTTTGTTGATGCAAAAACGATAGCGCTTTGGATATTGCTTTTTCCTTCAACAAGTGTTGTTAAAAGCGAGAGTTTTTTGGGATCTTCAACAAAATAAGCTGCCTGCAGAACATTTTCAGCAGGTTTTGAGACGGAGAGCGAAATTTCAACGGGATTGTTAAGAATTTGCTTCGCAAGTATCCTAATGTTTTTGGGCATAGTTGCTGAGAACATCAGCGTTTGCCTTTTTTTAGGTAGTTTTTTTACGATTTGCATGATATCCTCGTTGAATCCCATGTCAAGCATCCTATCAGCCTCATCGAGGATAAGATGTTCAACCCTATCGAGCGAAACGTAACCCATTTGTAGATGCTGCAGTAATCTTCCGGGAGTGGCAATCAAGAAATCGACACCGCTTTCGATGGCAGCCCTCTGGCGATCCCAGTTATCCCTATCGTTGCCACCGTAAATGGCAATTGAACTTGCTGGCGAGAAGTAGGCAAAACCTTCAACCTGCATATCAATTTGGATTGCTAATTCGCGGGTTGGAACTATTACCAATGTATTGATATAGTTTAACTTTATTGGCAGTGATGCCAGTTTGCTGAGGATGGGAAGTACGAATGCGGCAGTTTTACCTGTTCCAGTTTGAGCGCAGGCAATGATATCTTTGCCTTGCATAATATTAGGGATGGCTTGCTCCTGTACAGGGGTTGGCTGTTCGAACCCCATCGTTTTAATACCTCCTATAATATCAGGATGGAAATGAAAATCTTCAAAGGTCAACGTCGAGATGTTTTAAATTATGAATATGATGCAAAGTTAATCAATAAACATGAACCGATTGTAACTCATTTGTTGTTTGATTGTCTAATCTGTATAAAATCATAGAGTTAGTTTTTTTGAAAAATAGTTATCAGTCAGTAAATCAATTCAATACAGCAACGTGATAAAAGAGCAATTAAGATTTGCTTAACCATTGTTCTATTAGTCAATGGGATTGAAATATTAAACAGTGAAAAAGCAAAATTGATCAAAAAAGTTCGAAACAATTACACAATTATATTCGTTTCAAAATAGTATTTGGTTATTTTAGACATTTCAAACTCAGTCTTTGTATTATGTTCAACGGCCTTTTTAGCAAGAAACCCAAAGTATACAAACATGTTTTTTTTGATCTCGATCGAACTCTTTGGGATTTTGATCAGAACATAGTTGATGCACTTCGTGATATTTTCTTTGATTTTAGCCTTGATAGTGTTTTCCCTGATATTAATACATTCATTAGTACCTACACAAAGCATAACGACTATTTGTGGGAGAAGTACCGATTGGGTGAACTGAAAAAGGATGTTCTAAGGTATAAACGCTTCGATTTAACTTTGAAGGATTATGGTGTTAACGAACCTTTGGTTGTTAAGAAGATTAGTGATGAGTTTATTCGAATTTCTCCTTTAAAAACAGCATTAGTTCCCCATACTCGTGAGGTATTAGATTACCTAAAATCAAAATATAAACTGCATATTATTACCAATGGGTTCGATGAGGTTCAGTTCCCAAAACTTGAAAAATGCCACATTGCAACTTACTTTGATAAAGTAGTTACCTCTGAAACCTCTGGCTATCATAAGCCTTGCCCTGAAGCATTCGGTTATTCACTATCATCAGTAAATGCCAAAAAAGAGGAGAGTATTATGATTGGCGATGATTTAGAGATTGATGTTGTAGGAGCAAAAAAATTCGGAATAGATCAGATCTATTTTAATAGATATAGTTTACCCCACAAGGTAAAACCAACCCATGAGATTAAGGATTTAATTGAAATAAAAAAGATTCTTTAAAGATCTTTAGAACGGAATATCGCTATCGGGTTTTCTGTTCGTTTCAAAGCCAAAACCTTCATTGCCGCTAATTCCATCCTCATTCATCCTTGATTTAAAGGTTACTGCAGGTGCAATTTCTGGTGCATTTGATTTTGTGAGGTAACCTGAGTAATCAACGTCATCCAAATCCGAGAATCGAGCCATTTCCTTTTGGAAGCGAAGCTTAATATCGCCAACAGCACCGTTACGATGCTTTGCAAGAATTATTTCAGCCAATCCTAACAATGAATTCCCTTCCTCATCCTCATTAAAGCCGTAGTATTCAGGACGGTGAATGAAAATTACAACGTCGGCATCCTGCTCAATTGCACCCGATTCACGAAGATCCGATAGCTGTGGGCGCTTGTTACCACCACGAGTTTCAACCGAACGGTTAAGCTGCGATAGCGCAATAATTGGAACGTTTAGCTCTTTAGCAATTGCTTTTAACGAACGCGAAATGGTACTAACCTCCTGCTCACGATTCCCTTTGGTTTCAGTAGGTCCAGTCATCAGCTGTAGATAGTCGATAACGATAATGCCTATATCATATTGAGCCTTTAACCTACGGCATTTTGCCCTAAACTCGAAGATTGATAGGGCAGGAGTATCATCAATAAAAATCTTAGCATCGGTCAAATCTTTGATTTTCACAACAAGTTGAGTCCACTCGTGAGGATCAAGTTTTCCGTTCCTAATTTTTTCTGATGCTATGCCCGATTCTGCAACAATTAAACGGTTAACCAGCTGTATACTTGACATCTCAAGCGAGAAAAAGGCAACAGGGGCTTTATGATCAACGGACATTTGCCTAGCCATGGAAAGCACAAAAGCTGTTTTACCCATTGATGGACGAGCAGCAACAATAACCAGGTCGGAGCGTTGCCAGCCCGAGGTCATACGATCCAAATCGGTAAATCCTGATGGAACACCGCTAAGGCCATCCTCGCGTTTACCTGCTTCCTCTATATTTTTAAGAGCCTGCTTCACCAACACGTTAATTTGTGCCGTTTCACGTTTGATATTGCCTTCGGCAACTTTGAAAAGTTCCATTTCTGAATAATCGAGCAAATCGTCAACATCAATGGTGTCGTCGAAAGCACGATTTTGAATATCAGAAGAAACTCGAATCAGCTCGCGCTGTATGTATTTTTGGGCAATAATCTTAGCATGAAACTCCAAGTGGGCAGCAGAACCAACCTTTGATGTTAGCTGGGCCAAGTAAACTGGTCCGCCAACCTCCTCAATTAAATTTTGGCGACGCAGCTCTTCGGAAACAGTAAGAAGATCGATAGGCTCAAGACGGGTTGATAGATCGATAATGGTTCGAAAAATTGTTTGGTGACTCTCCTTATAGAAGCTCTCGGGTTTAAGAACATCTAAAATGGAAATCACGGCATCCTTTTCAACCATAATTGCCCCAAGAACTGCCTCTTCGAGGTCAAGCGCCTGTGGGGGTATCTTACCCATCTCAAAATTTGCAATGTTTTGCTTAGGATATTTAGTATTTGTGCGTCTTTCAGCCATATCTTATTCTTTACCACAAAAGTAGAATTGAACTTTGGATTTAACCCCTTTTTTTTACAAAGATTATTAACAATGATAAAAAAATCTATCAAATAATGATTTAATCGCAATTCTAGAAATTCTAATTTATATCTCTTAATTTTTCTTAACCTTAACCTTAATCTTAACCATCACAATTTATATTCTTTATCTTTGTTGTATATTGATTAAATCATCGCAGTTATATGAGGAAGTTTGGTTTGTACATACTTTTTGTTGCAGTTGTATTTTCGGCTTGCAATAGCAATAAGGACAATATTGATTTAAGTAAGATCAATGTAAAGGTTGATATTAAACGATTCGATAAAGATCTTTTCTCTGTTGATTCTGATAGCATAAAATATGTAATTCCTGAGTTGTCAAACAAATACGGAGATTTCTTCAACCTCTTTGGAGAGAAGGTAATTGGTATAGGAAAAGTTGAGGATGCAGAGTATTCAAAATATTTAGAGAGTTTTATTACAGATAGAATGGTTTCAGAAACTTACAGTAAGGTACAACAAGTATTTCCCAATCTAGATGCCCTCAATGCAGAGTTTACAGATGCATTTAAACGATTTCACTTCTATTTTCCCAATAGACCTATACCAGTGGTTTACTCTTTTGTTTCGGGCTTTAACCAGTCAACTGTGCTTGCAGATGGTTTGCTTGGCATCGGACTCGATAGGTATTTGGGTATCGATTACGAGAACTATCCTCGATTGGGAATTCCAAAGTATTCGATAAACGACATGAAACCAAGCAAGATCTCATCTGATTGTATGAGGGCTTGGGCTATTGGCGAGTTTGCCTTTAATGATTCTATCGATAACCTTGTTAGCAATATGATATACGAGGGAAAGTTGATGTATTTCACCAAAAAGATGCTTCCCGATCAGCCTGATAGCCTGATATTTGGTTTTTCACCCAATCAGATGAAATGGTGCGAAAAGAATGAAGAGCATATTTGGACATACCTCATTGAGAATAAGATGCTATTCACCTCTGATTCATTTGTAATAAATAAGTGCATCAACGATGCACCATTCACTTCTGGTTTCTCACAAGAATCGCCAGGCAGGGCAATTGTTTGGCTAGGATACAAAATTGTAAATGCATATCTAGAAAACAATAAGGAAACTTCATTCCAAAAAATGATGATGGAACGGAATTATCAGAAAATACTGAATAACTCTCGATATCGGCCTTAATTTAATTGTTGAGTGAGCTATTATCAAGATTGGTTGTTTAATGTATTAGCTAAATATTTCAACGATTTAGTCATTACTAATTTTTAAAACTAATTGTATGAAATCAGACATTGAAATTGCTCAAAGCACAAAAATGAAACCTATTGTTGAGATAGCCGAAAAACTTGGTTTACCTCAGGATGAGTTAGAACTTTACGGAAAATACAAGGCAAAGATACCTCTTCGTTTTATCGATGAGGAAAAAGTTAAAAGAGCAAAATTAATTCTGGTAACAGCAATCACACCAACTCCTGCAGGTGAGGGAAAAACAACAACATCAATTGGGTTAACACAAGCACTTAACAGGATTGGTAAAAAAACTACCGTCGTTCTTCGCGAACCTTCTTTAGGTCCCGTATTTGGTATAAAAGGCGGTGCTGCAGGTGGTGGTTTCTCACAGGTTATCCCAATGGAAGATATTAACCTGCATTTTACTGGCGATTTATCGGCAGTTGAGAAAGCTCACAACCTTTTGGCTGCTTTAATCGATAATAACATCCAGCTTAAAGAGGGGAATCTTGGGATCGATCCTAGAACTGTGGAGTGGAAGCGTGTAATTGATATGAACGAAAGGGCTTTAAGGGATATCATCATTGGCCTTGGAGGCCCCAAAGAGGGTGTGCCTCGTGAGTCAGGATTCAATATTACTGCAGCTTCTGAGGTGATGGCAACACTTTGCGTATCGAAGGATTTAATGGATTTAAAGCAAAGGCTTGGTAATATTTTTATTGGGTATACTTATGATGATAAACCCATTTTCGCTCGTGATTTGAATGCGCAAGGCGCAATGGCTGTGTTATTGAAAGATGCAATTATGCCTAACCTTGTTCAAACATTAGAGGGAACTCCAGCAATTATACATGGTGGACCATTTGCAAATATTGCTCAAGGTACCAATTCGATAATTGCTACTAAAATGGGATTATCGCTAAGCGATTATGTTGTAACCGAGGCTGGTTTTGCAAGTGAATTAGGGGCTGAGAAATTTTTTGACATCAAATCGCAGTTTGGAAACCTAAAAACCAATGCGGTTGTTATTGTTGCAACAATTCGTGCGTTAAAATATCATGGTGGGGCAAAGCTATCAACTTTACAGAACGAGGATTTGGCGGCACTTCAAAAAGGTTTTGAGAACCTCGACAAGCATATCGAGAACATGAAGTTCTTTGGGTTTAGACCCGTTATTGCCATTAACCGATTCGATACAGACACTGTTGCTGAGATTGAAATACTTACAAAGCATTGCGAAGAGCAAAATGTTGTTGTAGCGCTAAACGAGTCGTGGGCGAAAGGTGGCGAGGGGGCAATCGATTTGGCAAATAAGATTGTTGAGGCGGTTAACAATTGCACCGATTGCTTTAAACCATTGTACGATTTATCGTGGTCGTTCGAGAAAAAGATTGAAACTATCTGCACGAAAATGTATGGTGCGGATCATGTTGAGTATACAGTTCAAGCTAAGCAGCAAATCGAAAAAATTGAGAAGTTAGGCTTAGGAAACCTTGCGGTTTGCATTGCCAAAACTCAAAAATCGCTTTCTGATGACCAGTATAAAAAGGGCAGACCAAGAGGCTTTACAGTTAAAATTCGTGAGGTAGAACTATCATCGGGTGCAGGTTTTATTGTTCCAATTGCAGGAACAATAATGCGTATGCCTGGCTTGCCAACCAAGCCTGCCGCCGAAAAGATTGATATTGACGAGCATGGTGTAATTACAGGATTGTTCTAATATTTCTCAGTCATAAGAAAAGCCTGCAGAAATGCAGGCTTTTACTTTTTATCGATTTGTGTTTTACTATTTCTTTACATTCTTCAAAAGCGATTCTCTAATTAGCTTTCGTAACTCCAGTTGTTTATTTTGTAGCACCATTCTTGATGTAGGCCGATTAAGATCTCGATACTTGCATTTAATAGGCTTGAATTTAAGATCATCCATTGTTCCTTTAATATCTACACAAATTCTGAATGGTAGAGGACTTTCTAGTAAAGAAATATTGTAGTCAAAACTCATATCCATATTATGTCTACCTGCTATAACTGCTTTATATTTATCCATAACAATCATAAAAGGGTAGATATCAATCTTTCTTTTGATTAGTGTAAATTCTGCCGATATGCTATCAACTTTATTTTCAGCCTTTTTATTGAATAGCATCTTTTTGGATATTTCGGTAAAGGTTTCCCCATCCATAAGTACTAGATTATTTCCTTTGATTGACGCAGAGCCCAGTATTGATGGTACTTTAGGATTATACATTGAATCGAGATAGGTTTCAGCAGCCATGTGGAATTCACCTTTGCCTTTAAATGAGCGAAGCATAGGCATAATTGAGTCAACGATTGGGAACATCTTGATTAATGATTCTATCTCAACATCTAGCATGTGATAATCGAAGAACGCAAATAAATGGTTCTTTCGAGGAGTTTTATACATTAATGTTAGCTGCATTTTTGATGCAGGCGTTGTAAAAAGAAGATCGTCGAGAACAAGAATACCATCCTTTAAACGCACATCGCCACTTATGTCTTTGGCTATTTCATTCCCAAAAAGAACTTTGGTTATACTTGTATGAAGCAAAAAGTCGACCCCTTTTGGAACCATAAATGCAGAAGAAAGTGTTGTATCGCTTGTGGCCTGAGAAATTGAATCAGATGGCTCACTTCCTAAACCACTTGTTAGATTCATTAATTTAAGAACATCGGTTTGATTCGATACAAAGTTGAAATTCCCTCGCAATAATGAATCTTTCTTAATATACGATTGGATATTGCTGAGCCTTCCCGATAGGCTAAAGTCCGATTTATCAATCTTTAATGTGCTCTCTTTAATGTTAAACGTTTGAGGATCAAAATCCATTTTTATTGATGGAATCTTGATAGTGTCATTAAGCAGCGTAGTAGTTATTATTCCTTGCTCCATATCTAAAAATCCTTTTGCAATCCATTGCAAGAAGATATCTTTTTGAGTTGGGTCATTGGTAATATCGGAATTCATTTTGATTTTACTCACATTTACGCTATGACTTTGACCCGATTGAATATCTAGGTTTTTACCAGAGTAAGCAAATTTAATTTTAGGCTTTGTTGAATAGTCCACAACATCTGCAGATACTTGGCCTTCGTCCATTTTTACAGTGTTCGTATCCATACGCATGACTAGGTTGTTTCCAGCATATTCAATCTTAATGTTTGGTGTAGCCATAAAATTGGTTACATCGGCATTAAGGTTAGATTTATTCATTTGAACATGCATGTTTTTACCCATGCTTGCAGCCATTTTACTGTTGCTATAATCAAGTAAAATTCTATCCTGTTTTTGAGGTCCTTTGGACGAATACATAGTAAGGTTTCCTGTTGACTTGAGTAATCCAACTGTCATGGTATCCATGCTTGCCGAAAGCGTGTCGAGTGTAAACGAGCAGGCGACATCAGGTAATCTGGTTGTGTCCATTACATTGGATGTCTCGAGATTTATAAGGGCATTTCTCAGAAATGCTTTATAGCCATTTATGGTTCCTGCTTCAAGATCGTTGGTGCTAATCTTTGTTCCAAGAAACCTTGATATTTTATTTGATTTATTTGTGTTTGGCATCGAAAAGTCAACCGTAGATTTATTGGTCTTCATGTAGATGCTATCGTAAACTACATCGAAGTTCGTGACGGTAACTGAACCCGCAATAATCATCCTATCGATTAGCATCTTTTCCATTTGTGACATGGAGAAAGCAGTTCGAACCTGACCCGAGGCATTTCCATTCACTTTCATCTTTAAATCGGCAGGAATCATTGGTGCAAATTCAGAAAGGGTAAGATTTGCATTGGATGTTAAATCCATATAGATATCAGAGAACAAGTGGTTAATAATACCTTTTGTTCCCAATGTGGATTTTGGAGTATTTGCGCTAAACTGATTGATTCTGAAATAGGTGATATCATCGTGAGTAATATCGGAGTAGAAGGTAAAATCACCTTTCATATTGCTTAAAGGAAGTGGAAAACTGACATACTTTAGATCGCCTTCGTGCATTACAACATGCAAATCCATTAAGGGCATAACCGTATCACAATAAAATCCTGTGATTTTCCCATCTGATGATGCAATTCCTTTTAGATCAACTCCCTCTAGATATGATTGATAGGAGGGAGGAATAAGCGCCAACGCGCTTGGGATAGGGAATTTCTCAGTTTTATAAGTGATGTTGGTATTTATGCGATTATTCTTCGAATCATTTTCAACTGTTCCGCTGAATGCAAGGTTTATATCGTTTATTGAAGCTTGAGAATCGCCAAACTCCATTAGCATTCTTGATATAACAAACTTTGCTGGGGACTTAAACTTAATCGAAGTGTTTTTAAAGTATTGCTCACCATCGTAGTTGAACGATAAAATGCAATCGTTCACGTTCAAATTCATGTTCAGCGTGTCAGAAATCAGCTTGCCATTAAATTTAACCTCAAGTTGTTTGATATCGGCTAGCATTTTTTGCGATTTATCGTTGTATGACAACGATATGTTTTTTAGCTCTACATTTCTTATATCGATAAGTTTAAAAGGAATTTCCGATTTTGCTGTATCGGGCTTAACGGGAATAGTATCTGGTACTGTAATGTCGAAGTTGGCATGGCCAAGGCTATCAATATAAGTGTTTATAACCCCATTGGCGAGTTGTAAGTCGGTCAATACAAGCTCATCGCGTTTCCACCAGGCTCCAACATCAACAACGCCAACAAGTTTTTGAGTTCTTAAAAGAGTGTCGGATTGCGCACCTTTCATCGGATTAACAAGGGTAAAATCGCTCATCTTCAGGCCGAATCTTGGGAACGTGCTAAAGAAGGTAAGTTCAACTTCGCGTAATTCCGATTTACATGTAATTGTTTTTGCAATTTGTTTTCGGACAAATGGAGTTAGCCTTTCAGGTGTAAATACAAACCATATTGCAATGCTAATTGTTGTTATTAAAAGAAGAAACAATATTGCAAATGCAATCCCAATCCTTTTGAAAACTTTTTTCTTTGACATTGTTATGCTTTTAAAAAATTGTAAATAATTAGTTATAAATGCCTTTAACAATTACACCTAAAATCATGAATTGAAATTATAGTTACAAGATCCTTACAAATACTTTGTAAGGACTTTTATTAAGGATATTTTGATTATTTATTTGCTAATCTTAGTTAGCGAATAGGAATCCCCGAAATTGTCCTTGTATTTAAATGAACTTGAAGTGAGTTCAGTAACTGTAAAATACTCTGGAACTGATATCCCCCCATCACCTTGGTGTATTAAGGTCAAGTCTGCTTTTTCTAGAGTCCATGTGTATGACCGACCTTCGGACTCAATTATACCAGTATACCAGTAAACACCTGTACCACCACTTTTATAATGATAGAATTCGTCCCCATCAGGAGTTACCAATTTCCATGTACCAATAAGGAGTGTTTGATCAAACGATTCTTCCTCTTTTTTACAAGAGTTAAAAATTAGAGAAATCGAGATACATGTAAACAAGCAAACAATTAACCTTTTCATAGTAGTAGAATTATTTGATTTATAGTTATTTAAAATTTTAAAATTAGCGATTCATCTTTCTTTGAAGTTTTCTAACCTTGTCAGTTAGCGTAGTGTCCCCCTCATTATAGTTTACAAAATAGTTATTTATCATGTGATTCAATAGAATTGATGGTTTACCATAATCCACCTTTAAAAATTCAGTATAAATATAATTTCTAAACTCGGCATCCCGATTTTTAACGACTTCTAAAATCCAAATTGTACGGCTTACTTTATCATTAGTATTTAGCCTTCTGAAAGACTTAACCATTGTTCCGCTGTCATTCCTTCCAAGCTGTTCTAAAGAAACTTCGCGGAAAAACTTTTTTATCTTATCCTCTTTCCCTGATAAAATAATTTTGGAAATATTAATAGCAATAGGCTTATTGGTTGTGGTATCGATAAACTCATTTATCTTATTAACTGGGATACTGCTTTTTTTATTAAAGTGAAGACAATTCGCATCTACCGAAATAAATAGGGATAAAAGAAAACTTAGGATAATAAAAGATTTGATTTTCATGGTTTTTAGATTTATTAAAGGACTCTCCCTATTTGATGTAAAAAATCAAATTTATTAAAATAGTACGATCCAATACAATTTGTGAGCCAGAAATTATTGCAAATGTTTAAAGAAGTTCGGTGTGTTGTACTCCAAATTCTGGTTTGTTGAATCCGAATAAATAAAGTAGGCATCAATACTCGGATGGAGCATAAGGAACTCTTTGGCTTTTTCAATTCCCATAACCATAAAAGCGGTGCAGTAAGCATCGGCTGTAGTGCAATCATCGGCAATAATGCTTACGCTTAGCAACGAATGATGAACAGGGTAGCCTGTTTTTGGATCGATTGTATGCGAATATTTTACACCATCCTTTATAAAGAACTTTCTATAATTCCCAGAAGTGGATATGGATTTGTTTATAAGTTGAATTTTATGCTGAACCATTTGTGCCGATGAATCGTTCAGAGCCGGTTTTTCAATTCCAACTACCCAAGAATTATTCCCTTCTTTCGTTCCGCTTGCTCTTACTTCACCTCCGATCTCAACGATAAAGCTGTTGCACCCATTTCTTAAAAAGTATTCAGCCACCAAATCAACTGTATAGCCTTGTGCTATGGCGTTAAAATCGAGTTTCGTTTCGGGGAATTTTTTCACAACCTTGCCATTGGATATGGATAGATTTTTATAACCAATAAACTTCATTAAACTATCAACCTGAAAATCGGTTGGCAATTTTTTGGTTTTAAACCCAAAACCCCACTTACGAACTAAATCTCCAACCGTTATATCAAAACAACCATTCGTGCTATCGGCAACCTCTATTGATCTGTTGAATATTTTTATGAAATCTTCATTTAGATCAACATCTTCATTCCTATTTATTTTTGAGATTATTGAGTTCTCATCGTAGGTTGAGGCTGTATGATTTATTGCACTAAAAATGGAATCAATTCCATTCTTGAATTTTTGGCCATCGCCTTTATCATAGAATTTTATTGAAAAGGTTGTGCCTTGTGTAAAGCCTGTGTATGTAATCATCTCCTTCTTATTGCTTTTGCATGAGACTAGCAATGCAATTAAAATAATGTAGAAAATGTTTTTAGTTTTCATAATTCAATTGGTTATATAATGCTTAAATCAACACCTAATACAATTAATACCAAAATGATAACTCCCACTCCAATGCGATAATAGCCAAATGCTTTGAAACCATACTTTGTCAGAAAATCAATAAAAAATTTAATGGCAACCATGGCAACTATAAATGCCACGATATTACCCACGAGCAAGGTCATTAAGTTTTCCGATAGTATATTGGCGCTTGTAGGATCCATTATTAGTTTTAGCAATTTGTAGCCCGATGCAGCAGCCATTGTAGGAACTGCTAAAAAAAATGAGAATTCAGCAGCATTTTTTCGCGTAAGTTTTGTAGTCATTCCACCTACAATAGTAGCCATGGAACGTGAAACTCCGGGGATCATCGCTATACACTGGAAGAATCCAATCCTTAATGATCGTTTCCATGTTATTTCTTGGTTTTCTTCTGGTTTGTTAAACCATTTGTCAACAAAAAGCATTAAAAATCCTCCAAGAATCAGCATTATAGCAACTATTGTTACACTCTCGAGCATACGGTCTATATAGTCGCTAGCCAAAAAACCTATGACTGCAGCAGGTATAAATGCAATGAATAACTTCCAATAGAAATCAAGGCTCTGAAAGAAACGTTTCCAATAAAGCACTACTACCGAAAGAATGGCTCCAAACTGAATACATACAGTAAATGCTTTTACAAAAACAGTACTTTCAAGGTTCAACATTTTTTGGCCAATGATCATGTGCCCTGTTGATGAAATGGGAAGAAACTCAGTTATCCCCTCGATTATTGCAATAATTATTGCTTGAATTAAGGTCATATTAAATAATTTGAGAAATTTTAAAATATTGAGTTGTTCAGCTTTTCGACTTTAAAAGTAACCTTTTTGCCTATTTGATTTCGAAGTAAATATAAGGAGGTGTAGTAGATTGTAAGCAATACAACAACCGATAACCCCATGATAGGTTCGCTAAGTTTATTATAATATCCAATGAATAGGACGAGAACCATTAGTAGAAAGGGAAGTCCATAAGCGACAATAACAGCAAATGCGCCCATGCGCTCTTCGATATATACATTCACCGTTTCCCCCATTTGAAATGAATTATCGGTGTCTTCTATATAAATAACCTTCTCTTTGATTTCAGAAACAGAACAAACCTTTTTCGACTTACACGATGAGCAAGCTGATTCGGAGATGATTGTTACCTCTAATCGAGTATTAACAATACTGCTTATAATCCCCTTATGAGATATAATATTATTACTCATTGATACTCAAATTATTTTCAGATTTTGAACAAGAAAAAACCTCGAAGAGATTATACTCAGACTAAGTTACCCTACAAAAGTAATAAATCGTTACAATTAAAATAGTTTTTAAAACATATAATAACTGAATATAAACAAAATATATTTTTTTACTTTTAAATCCTTAAAAAACTTTACAAATTAGAATCTATATATTATGGTCGACCTCTCTACGAATTATATGGGTTTGAAACTCAAAAACCCTATTATTGTTGGAAGTTCAGGATTAACAAAATCGGTTGATAGGATTAAAGAGCTTGAAGCCCAAGGGGCTGGTGCAGTGGTGCTAAAATCGCTTTTCGAGGAGCAAATTGTGCATCAAAGCAACGATCTTATTAATCAATCTGAGATTTTCAACCTATATCCCGAAGCGGCTGATTATATACAGAATGCAACAAAAACCCATGCGGTTAGCGATTATATTCAGCTCATTAAGGATGCCAAAAGAGAAGTTAAAATCCCAATCATTGCAAGCATTAACTGCATGAGCATGAGCGAGTGGGTAAGCATTGCTAAGGACATTGAAAAGGCAGGAGCCGACGCATTAGAAATAAACGTTTTTTTCTTACCTCATGATATCGATATTGATGGCGAAGGGTATGAACAGCGTTACTTTGATGTAATTGAGAAAGTTAAAGCGAGTATTAAAATCCCAATTGCTTTAAAAATTGGTTACTATTTCAGCAGTTTAGTTCATACAGTTCAGAAGTTATCGTGGACAGGTGTTAGCTCGCTAGTCCTTTTCAATCGGTTTATCGTTCCTGATATTAGTTTAGAATCGAGGAAGTTACATGCAGCCAATGTTTTCAGCAATCCAAATGAAATTAATATTCCATTACGCTGGATTGCCCTTTTATCCGAAGAGGTTAAATGTGACATTTCAGCAACAACAGGTATTCACGATGCTGAGGGTGTAATAAAGCAACTCCTTGTTGGTGCGACTACAACTCAAATCTGCTCTACCATCTATATTAATGGTACAAAACAGATTGGGGTAATCCTAAAAGGGCTGACCGATTGGATGGAAAAGTATAATTATAAATCCATAGCTGACTTTAGGGGCTCCATGAGTATTAAAAAGGCCAATAATCCAGCATTGTTTCATCGGTCGCAGTATATGAAACATCTTTTTGAAGTTGAATAATCTCTAAATCTTTTATCAAAGTGAATACAGCCATTCTATTTGCAGTAATTACCCTGAGTGCTATTGGGGTTTTATCTGCTATTATTCTTTACTTCATTGCGCAAAAATTTAAAGTTATCGAGGATCCACGAATTGATTTAGTTGCCGAACTGCTTCCTGGTGCAAACTGTGGTGGATGTGGTTTTGCGGGTTGCCGTAACTTTGCAGAAAATATTGTAAAGAATGAGTCGTTAGAGAATATGTTCTGCCCAGTAGGTGGTAACGATCTGCTTAAACAGATTGGACCAGTTATAGGACAGGTTGCCGAGGAGAAAGAGCCAACAATAGCAGTTGTCCGTTGCAATGGCTCATTTGCCAATGCTCCTTTAAAAACCAATTACGATGGTGCACAATCGTGCTACTTCATGCATACGCTTTATCCTGGCGATAATGCTTGTCCTTACAGCTGTTTAGGCGCTGGCGATTGCGTTGTTTCGTGCCAATTCGATGCCATGTATATCGATGAAAAAACAGGACTTCCAGTTATTATCGAAGATAAATGTGTATCGTGTGGTGCTTGTGTTAAGGCTTGTCCTCGTAAGATCATTGAACTTCGCAAGAAGGGTAAAAAGAGCCGTAGGATTTTTGTTAGCTGCGTGAATAAGGAAAAAGGAGCTGTTAGTCGCAAAAACTGTAATGTTTCCTGCATTGGTTGCGGCAAATGCGTTAAGGAGTGTAAGTTCGATGCTATAACTCTTGAGAATAACCTTGCTTACATCGATTTCAATAAATGTACGCTTTGCCGTAAGTGCGTAGCCGTTTGTCCTCAGAACTCAATTCACGAATTGAATTTCCCCGAGCGTAAGGCTCCACAGCCTACCGCCGAGGTAGTTGAGGAGAATTAAACAGAATGATTATTAAACCTATTATAGGAGGATACTTTTTTGAAAACTTTTAGTTTAGGTGGTGTTCACCCCAAGGAAAACAAGTTATCCAGCAACCAAAAGATTAAGGAGATTGGCTTGCCAAAAACGGCTACCATCTCATTAACTCAATGCTTAGGTGCTGCTCCCGAACCAATCGTAAATAAAGGCGATAAGGTTAAGGTTGGCCAGCTCATTGCCAAAGGCAATGCTTTTATATCAGCCAATATTCACGCCTCTGTATCAGGAACTGTAAGCAAAGTTGATGATGTTATTGATGCAAGTGGTTTTCGCAAAAAATCTATTACTATCGATGTTGAAGGCGATGAATGGTTGGAAACTATTGACAAATCAAGCACTTTAAATAGTGATATTAACTCAACTCAAGAAGAGATAATTGCCAAAATAAAGGACGCAGGCATAGTAGGTATGGGCGGAGCAACATTTCCAACCCACGTTAAGCTGATGATTCCTGCAGGTAAAACAGCAAAATACCTTTTAATCAATGGTGTTGAGTGTGAGCCATATCTTACATCCGATCATCGCGTTATGCTTGAGCGTGGCGAGGAGATGATGATTGGAGTTAGAATTCTGATGAAAGCGCTCAATGTGCAAACCGCTTATATTGGGATTGAGAACAATAAGAAGGATGCAATTGAGCATCTAACAAAGTTAACTGAGAAAAATCTAGGAATTAAAATAGTTCCGCTTAAAGTTAAGTACCCACAGGGTGGTGAGAAGCAGCTAATTAAAGCAGTTATTAACCGCGAGGTTCCATCGGGCAAACTACCAATCGAGGTTGGTTGCGTTGTTCAAAATGTTGGAACAGCTTTAGCCGTTTACGAAGCAGTTCAAAAGAATAAGCCTTTGATTGACCGAGTAGTTACCGTAACTGGAACTTCCGTTAAAAATCCTTGCAACCTTTTAGCCCGAATTGGTACGCCAATCTCGATGCTTCTTGAGGAAGCAGGCGGAGTTCCTGATGATACTCACAAGGTTGTAAACGGTGGTCCGATGATGGGCAAAGCGCTGAACTCGTTAGATGTTGCAGTTGTAAAAGGGATGTCGGGTTTGGTTATTATGCCCGAAAGCAAGAGCAAACGCCCTGCTGCATCAAATTGTATTCGTTGCGCGAAATGTACATTTGCTTGCCCTATGGGTTTAGCGCCATTCCAAATCTCGTTAATGTTAGAATCGGGCAACGCACCTATGGCAGAGGCTGAAAGAGTAATGGATTGTATGGAGTGCGGTTCATGCGCATATACTTGTCCATCGGCTCGACCACTACTCGATAATCTTAGAGTAGCAAAAAATAAAGTTGGTTTAATAATCAGATCAAGAGCAAATTAACCTATATGGCAAATCTATTAACAATTTCAGGTTCACCCCACGATTACACCGATCAATCGACAAAAAAAATAATGTGGGGTGTTATTATCGCCTTAGTTCCTGCAATGCTTGTTTCGTTTTGGTATTTTGGTCTGGGCGCAGTTTATATAACACTTTCATCGGTTTTAGCGTGTGTACTTTTTGAGTATCTAATTCAGAAATACTTATTAAAGCAAGAATCAACTATAACCGATGGTTCGGCTATAATTACAGGTATTCTGCTTGCGCTCAATGTTCCAAGTAATCTTCCAATTTGGATGATTATTATTGGTGCTTTAGTGGCAATTGGAGTTGCAAAAATGACTTATGGTGGACTTGGAAAGAATCCTTTCAATCCAGCGCTAATTGGACGTGTATTTCTTCTAATGTCGTTTCCTGTTGATATGACCTCATGGCCAACAACGGTTGTACAACGTGCTTTACATCCCGATGCTCTTACTGGTCCAACCGCCTTAGGCGTAATTAAGGAGGGTGTTGGTAAAGGTGAAACAATTCAGCAGCTGATGCACAATATCCCATCATATACCGATATGTTTATTGGTAACATGGGCGGTTCGCTTGGTGAAGTATCAGCAGCAGCAATCATTCTGGGCGGATTATACATGCTTTTCCGTAAAATAATAACTTGGCATATTCCAGTTTCTTTCATATTAACGGTTTTCCTTTTTACAGGTTCGCTATACTTGATTGATAATACAAAATTTGTTGATCCTGTTTTCCACCTACTTGCTGGAGGGTTAATGATTGGTGCAATTTTTATGGCTACCGATATGGTAACCTCACCAATGACTAAATCTGGTATGCTTCTCTTCGGATTTGGCTGCGGATTACTTACAGTACTTATTAGGGTTTGGGGTTCGTACCCCGAAGGGGTATCATTTGCAATTCTTATCATGAATGCACTGGTTCCTTTAATTAACAAGGGTTTTAAACCCAAAAAATTTGGGGAGGTTGTCAATAATGGCTAATAAATTAGAATCAACGCTTAAAAACATGATTTTAAGCCTTTTCCTGATTTCGATGGTTATGTCAGGAGCGCTTGGATTTGTTTATGTTGTTACCAAAAAACCTATTGAGGAGACACAGAAAAGAGCCGAAATTGAGGCTGTAAAGAATGTACTCCCTGAGTTCGATAATGATCCAACTAAAGATGTAAAAGATATCGATGGTTTAAAGTACTACGTTGCCACAAAATCAGGCGAGCCAGTTGGTTGTGCTGTAAAAACCTATACCAATAAGGGTTTTAGCGGGCATTTTGAAATAATGGTTGGCTTTAAGCCTGATGGCACAATTTACAAATCAGCAGTTCTTGACCAAAAGGAGACTCCGGGTCTTGGTGATAAGATGAAGACCAAATGGAAAGATCAGTTTAACGAGAAGCACCCCACAACTTTTAAACTTGCTGTTAAGAAGGATGGAGGCGATGTTGATGCGATTACCGCTTCAACCATAACCTCAAGGGCTTTCTGCGATGCGGTAACTCGTGCTTACGAGGGGTATATGAAAAATATTGCAAATCAATCAAATAAATAAGGAGAGGTTGGTATGAGTAGTTTAAAACATTTCACTAACGGGTTATTAAAAGAGAACCCAACCTTTGTGCTAGTTCTAGGAACTTGCCCAACCTTAGCAGTAACAACTGCAGCATTCAACGGAATCGGAATGGGAGCAGCAACCACCTTTGTGCTTGTTTTCTCAAACCTTTTTATTGCTGCGCTTAAGAATTTTATCCCCGATAAGGTTCGTATTGCTGCGTTTATTGTGGTTATAGCAACATTTGTAACCATTGTCGATTTGGTAATGAAAGCTTTTGTTCCAGATATCTATAAAACGCTTGGAATATTTATTCCTCTAATAGTGGTTAACTGTATTATTCTTGGAAGAGCCGAGGCATTTGCTCAAAAGAATTCTGTAAAGAGTTCAATTCTAGATGGACTTGGAATGGGTTTAGGCTTTACGCTTGCAATTACAGTAATGGGTTCTATTCGCGAAGTGCTTGGAAATGGATCAATTTTTAACATTCCTCTTGTAGCTGAGAACTCCAAAACTATGTTGCTTTTCATTTTACCTCCAGGTGCATTTATCACCTATGGCTACCTAATTGCTATTTTCAATAGGGTTAAAGCAAAGTATAACATTTAACACATTACGAATATGGAATTTATCAATATAATCATACTTGCGCTGATAGTAAACAATGTTGTACTAGCTCAGTTCTTAGGCATTTGCCCTTTCTTGGGTGTATCAAATAAAGTTGGAACATCAATAGGAATGGGTGCTGCCGTTGTTTTCGTAATGGCTTTAGCAAATTTTGTTACCTACTTTATCAATTTCTATATACTCGTTCCATTGCATATAGAGTTTATGGTGACTATTTGCTTTATCTTTATTATTGCTTTTTTAGTACAAGTTGTAGAAATCATTCTTAAAAAAGCAACTCCATCATTATACCAAGCACTTGGTATTTATCTTCCGCTGATTACAACTAACTGTGCTGTATTGGGGATTGCAATTTTAGCAATTCAAAAGAACTATAACCTAGTACAAAGTGTTGTTTATGCTTCGGCAACAGCTGTTGGTTTTACTTTAGCAATGATACTAATGGCTGGTATCCGAGAGCAAATGGAGTTAACTGGCTATCCAAAGGGGATGAAAGGATTCCCTATTTCACTGGTGACAGCAGGGCTACTTTCACTTGCATTTATGGGATTTTCAGGTTTAGTAAAGTAGGAAACCTAATAACAATTAACTTAATAACTCAATAACTAACATTATGGCATCAAAAGTAGTAAAATGGCTTTTTACAATCTCGGCCTTAATTTTAATTCCCTACATGGCTTTTGCCAGTGGTGGACATGCAGGAGGACCGTCAATAGGAGGCATTAGGATAGAGTTCTTCCTTTTCGGCTTAACTCTTGTAGGTGTTGCGCTATTCCATCACCAAACATTTTATGTGGCTTTAACAGGTTTAACTGTTATTGTTTTGTATAAATTGATTTTTGTAGCTGGTTATCCATTTGCTGAGCATTTCTTGGGTAATAATTCATTGGTTGATCAGCTAATGGATAAGCATCTCCGTCAAGGTGAATGGGGGATTCTTGTTAACCTATTAGGCTTATTGCTTGGATTTGCTGTATTAGCAAAGATTTTCGAAGAGTCTGGTGTTCCAGATATTCTTCCAAAGTATTTACCAAACGATTGGAAAGGTCCATTTGTACTTTTGATTTTTGTATTTGTTCTATCATCATTCCTCGATAATATTGCAGCTGCAATGATTGGCGGTACAATTGCACTTGTTGTATTTAAAAATAAAGTACACATTGGCTACATTGCAGGTATTGTTGCCGCATCGAATGCAGGCGGGTCTGGCAGCGTTGTTGGTGATACTACAACAACCATGATGTGGATTGATGGCGTTTCGGCATTTAACGTACTTCATGCATTTATTGCAGCAGGAGTTGCACTTATAATTATTGCATGGTTTGCTGCACATCAACAAGATAAATACCAGAAAATAGTTGCTGATGCGAAGGTCGGTGCAAAAGTGGATTGGGTTCGTTTGGGTATTGTTGTCTTAATTCTTGTTGGAGCAATTCTTTCAAATGTATATTACGATATGCCTGCGCTTGGCGTATGGGCTGCAATTCTAGTTGGTGCAATTTTCACCAAAATACCATGGCACGAAGTTGCTGCTTCGTTTAAGGGTGCTATTTTCCTTATGTGTTTGGTTACTGCTGCTTCGTTTATGCCAGTTGAAACTTTACCCGATGCATCATGGATGACCGCATTTATTCTTGGTTTTGTATCTGCAGTATTCGATAATATTCCTTTAACTAAGCTTTGTTTAGATCAAGGTCACTTCGATTGGGGTATGCTTGCCTATGCAGTTGGGTTTGGTGGTTCAATGATTTGGTTCGGTTCATCTGCGGGGGTTGCTATAACAAACAAATTCCCCGAAGCGCGTAACGTAATGTTATGGATTCGTAAAGGATGGCATGTTATGTTGGCCTATATAGTTGGTTTCTTCGTGTTGTATATGGTTTGGGGATGGGAACCTGCAAGCAACAAGCAGCATCAAGAGCCTGCAATTGAATGTAAAGCACCTGATTGCCCTGTTAAAATGAAGGCAGAGGATTTAAAGAGACATAATGAAGAAGCACAAAAGCAATAGATAAATCTTCTTAAAACTAACAAACGCCGCTTTCGAGCGGCGTTTGTTTTTACTAACCTAATATTGATACTCTTACCTAAGGAGTATCAAATTGTTTTTACAAACTAACCAATAATGAAAATTCATAGTCGGCCGTTGAAGAGAACGGCTATTTTTATTTAGCACAACTCTTAATTTATAAGATGTAATAAAAGCAAAAAGGTTGCGTGAAAGCGCAACCTTTTTTTGTTTAAAAATGAGATTTTTAACTATTCCCCATAAAAAAAGTTTACATTTTGCTTTAAGTCGGGATGAAGACTTTGGGCAACAGGGCATTCCTTAGCAGCAAGTTCAATTAGTCTTCGTTCTTTGGGAGAGTAATTATTATGAGGAAAATGTAAGTTGATAATAATCTCAACAACTCTTCTTGGGTTAGTTCCCATAACTTTGGTTACATCAATTTTTGTCCCATCAATATTAAAACCATGCGTGCGTGCTGCAATACCCATAATGGTTACCATGCAGCATCCAAGTGATGTTGCAAGTAAATCGGTAGGGGAGAAGAATTCTGCTTTCCCTTGATTGTCGAGCGGAGCATCGGTAAGTATTTTACTTCCTGAATAAATGTGCTCGGCCTCGGTTCTTAATTCACCTTTGTAAATAATATTTGATGTGCTCATTGTGTTTTTTCTTCAAAGTTAACTTTAATTCTAACCACGAAGGACACCAAGGTTACACAAAGTATATTTTTTATATATAAATTGATTCACCTTTGTGAACTTAGTGATGCCCTTGGAGTTCTTTGTGGTTAAATATTTGATATTATTCAACTTGTCCAACAAACACTACATAGTTCTTCCCGTACTTTTTTGCGCACTTGGGACAGGTTGTATACCACATGAATAATTTCTTTTGTTTTAGGCCTTTTGATTTTAGAGTTTCTTCAAAGTCTTTACCCCATTTCCCTGTATCCTTAAAGGGTCCTTCATATACTTTGCTATAATATTTTCCACTTAATAAGATATTTTCAGTTCCCGGCACTTCTTTATCTACAGCAAGATAAACATCCATATTCCATTTCGATGTATGATCGGATAGGCAGAGCCAATCTGGAATGGTAGCGTTGATGCCTTTGACCTTGCTATCGAGGCGCTTCATCGCTGCACCAAAATTTAAAGGCATGTATAGGAAGGTGCAAACTTTATCTTTTATAAACCTTTTATTATCCCATTCAAATACCTTGTCATCCCACTGGGTTGGATCGATTTGGGGACAGCAAATGGATACATCTTTTGTTGCCATAATTATCTTTATTAATTGATAATGATTTAATTGTAAATTTAAGAAGTGTATGTTGATAATTCCAATAAATCGAAGTTTAATATTTTGGCAAGAAGTAAGTAAAGATTGATATTATACTTTTTAAACTCACTCGGCCTTTCGATAAAGTTCTCGATGGCAACAGCAAAAAACTCATTCATGTTTGTTGCTGAATACTCGCGAAAGAAAGATGTGCCTTCAGGGTTCTCCTTTACAATCCTCATCTCCTTAATTGCTTCCCTTTCAAATGCTCTCATAGTATCGTAGTCCAAAAAGCTATAATCATTGTTTTCAACAATATCTTGCAATTTAAGCGCATGAGCCATTTCGTGATAACCTAAGTTAACCCCATCGCGAGGATCGCGAAAACCTTCCATAAAGCTATTCCACGAAAGAACAATTACGCCTAGCTGGTTAACCTCACCTTGATGGTATTTGCCAGTTAGCCTTGAATAATATTTGTCTGGATATATAATGATTGTTCTGAAATGTGAGAAGTATACATCAGGATACCCCATGGTAATTTGAATTGCTGAACCAGCAATTAGAGCCTTCATTTCGGGAGTTACTTGTATCGCTCCGCGAGTTTTAAAGGTTTTCATGTTGATAAAACGTTGCACCCTACTTTCAAAAAGGAGTCGATCTTCTTTGCTCAGTTTACTAAGTATAGGGAAGTATTTATCAATATATGGTTGGTAAATTGGGTTTAATTTGGTTCGGAATAAATGTCTTCCAAGTTTATTCTTAATCCAAGCACTACCCGGGAGGTTATATTTATAATAAAGAGAAATAGTATATAACCCAAATGCAATGATGATGAAAATTTGAAGTGTGTTATCTGATGATGTGCTCATTGTTCAAGAATAAAAGATATTCTTTTAAAGATAATGTTTTTGATTTTTAATTGGTGCTAGTTGATGAAAATAAAAAAGGCACCCGAAGGTGCCTTTTCAATTTATATGGAAGTATGATTATACTAAGCCTTGGTCAAGCATAGCGTTAGCAACTTTTAGGAAGCCAGCTACGTTAGCGCCTTTAACATAGTTAATGTAACCATCTTTCTCTTTACCATACTTAACGCATGATTCGTGAATGCTCTTCATGATTTGGTGTAAACGAGCATCAACTTCTTCTCTAGTCCAGCTAAGTTTCATACCGTTTTGGCTCATCTCAAGACCTGAAGTAGCAACACCACCAGCATTTACTGCTTTACCAGGAGCAAATAAAACTTTATTGTGTTGTAACACTTCGATAGCCTCTGGAGTACAAGGCATGTTAGCACCTTCAGCTACACAAATACAACCGTTCTTAACTAATGCTTCAGCATCAGCTTTACCAAGCTCGTTTTGAGTTGCGCAAGGCATAGCTACGTCAACTTTAACTTCCCAAGGACGTTTGCCAGCAACGAATTTTGACCCAGCAAATTTCTTAGCATAAGGCTCAACGATATCTTGGTTTGAAGCACGTAGGTCAAGAAGGAAAGCAATCTTTTCACCGCTGATACCAGCTTCGTCATAGATATAACCATCAGGACCAGAAATAGTAACAACGGTACCACCAAGTTCAGTTACCTTTAAAGCAGCACCCCAAGCAACGTTACCGAAACCTGAAATAGCAACTTTTTTACCTTTGTAGCTAGTACCTTTGGTAGCAAGCATTTCTTGAGCAAAATAGGTAGCACCAAAACCAGTAGCCTCAGGACGGATTAATGAACCACCCCAGTTGATACCTTTACCAGTTAAAACGCCAGTGTTTTCTTTTCTTAGTTTTCTGTACATGCCGTACATGAAACCAATTTCACGACCACCAACACCGATATCACCAGCAGGAACGTCAGTTTCTGGGCCAATGTGAGCAGCAAGCTCTAACATGAATGATTGGCAGAAACGCATAACCTCTGCATCAGAACGTCCTTTAGGGTTGAAATCGCTACCACCCTTTGCACCACCCATAGGAAGAGTAGTTAAAGAGTTTTTGAAGATTTGCTCAAAACCTAAGAACTTTAAGATTGAAAGGTTAACGCTTGGGTGGAAACGAAGACCACCTTTGTATGGACCAATAGCGTTGTTGAACTGAACACGGTAAGCTAGGTTAACGTGAATGTTTCCTTCATCATCCATCCAAGGTACCTTAAAGGTAAAGATCCTGTCAGGCTCAACGATTCTTTCTACAATCTTTGCTGTTTCGAATTGAGGATTTTGGTTGTAAATTTCCTCAATTGACTCTAACACTTCGCGTACTGCTTGTAAATACTCCACTTCACCTGGGTGTTTCTTTTCAAGCTCGGTCATTAATTTTGTAACGTTCATTGCTTTAGTTTTAGTAGTAAATTACAAAAATTCTGTTTGTTATAATAAGTGATAATTATCTTTAAAATTGGAAGCAAATTTTGCCCTTTTTATTTAAATTACAAAGTAAATCGGTCATATTTATTTATGATATTAAACATTTTTATTTATCATAAAAAGTTTATATTACAATGTCATTCTGGTTTGAATATCACGCCCTTATTGCTTTTCCCGTCGATTTGGATGGTTAACTCCTTTTCAAAGGTAATACACCTTATATATTCGGTTTCGAAAGAAGCTTTTTGAGAATTTAAAAAAGGTAAATCGTATTTACCATCGTTAATGTATGGGTTAATGGTTAAGTAGCCCACTCTAAAAGAAGTTAAATTTTGAAAAAAGTGGGTTCCTTGGCTTGGATCAACCTTATAGTTATCGAGCCCCGATTCAACAATTACTCTAGCTTCTGAAATTTGAGACCACTTGATAGGAATTCCCAGCCATGGATCGCTGCTTCCCCAACGGCCAGGGCCAACAAGTATGTAATTACGTTTTAGATCGATATACCTTTGGTTGATCATATCCACCTCACGAGCAATATCCTTGGTAAATGCTGGGTTGAACTTATCGGGTTTTACATAAACAAAATCTTTGATATTGCTTATCATTCCAAGACCTAATGCTGAACGCGAGAATAGTAAGGCTTTTTCACAATCAATATCACTCCATTTAAAATCTTCGGTTTGCTCATTTTCAACAATTGGGCGAATTTGCAAAAAGTTAAAAATTCTTGGGTAGCCTTTTGGAGTATCTAGGTTTACGGCAAACTCAATCTCAATTGGATTATTCATCTCCTTTTGACCAATCTCGAGGAGCGTTTGAAGAATTTCTGCAAGCGGAAATGTGTTGTGTTTTAATATATTGGCAAAGGTTGCCAATTTTGTTCCCCCTTCGTAGAAACCATCCCTAAGGTGTTGATTATGGTAATCGTATGTTGAGGCAATTTGCTTGAAATCGCTGTAATCGTATGCTTCTTTGATATCCTTTTTAAGGATATTTACGCCATCATCAATGGATGGGGTAAAAGCTTCGGGGCGCATATCAAGAGCGTAGAACTGCTTTTGCGTTTGCCTTAGCGCCATATCTGGCGACGAAAGTTGTAAAACCTTTTTTGGGTATTTAGGCGAAAAGCGGATGCTCAAACCTCCATCAACAATCAGTTTACCTAAGCCATAGCCAATTGTTGCAATGCCTTCATTTGCCTTTTCATTACCAATAGGATAGAAATTTATTGATCGAGCAACGCCTGAGAATGTTGGAAAAAATAGTCCTTGGCGTTCGTTTCCACAAACCTCTTGAATAACGATTCCCATTTTCTCCTCATCAATAACATTTGAGGTTGCGGTCATGTATGCTTTGCTTGAGCGGTAATACACCGAAGCGTAAACGCTTTTGATTGCTTGGCAAATCATTCGATGCATAACTTCAATATCATCAACTCGAGGAACCATGTAGGTTGAGTAAATCCCTGCAAAGGGTTGATAGTGCGAATCCTCAAGTTTGCTCGACGAGCGTATGGCGAGCGATTGTTTCATCGAGCCAGAAATCGTCATTAGGTCGAGTTTGAGCCTTTCGGGGAGCTTTGCTTCAAGGAATCGTTTTAGAATCTCCTCATCAGGCTCATCCGAGAGGGCAATCTTATGGAGTTTATTCTCCTCCATAAACTCATCGAAGTACTCGGTGCTAATCACCACGGTTCGTGGGATGCTGATGATTACATCTTCATACTTATCAAAAAGCCTATTCTCTTTAATAATAGTATTGATGAATGCCAAACCACGAGCCTTACCGCCAATAGAATCTTCGCCAATTCTAGAGAATACCGAATACTCATCGAAGCTATTCCTATCGAATTTGGCTATAACACCGCGTCCTTTGCTTAAGCGGTACGATGATATGGATTGAAAGATAAACTTTCGCAGCTCAGATGTTGATTTGAAATCGCTGACAGTTAATGGTTTGAAAAGTTGAGCGATTGAGAAAAGGGCTCTAGCATTTAACCATTTTGAAAGGTGGTTTTGGCTTGTATGGTAAGTGAACGAATCATCAGGAACTTCAAGGATTTGCTGCTGAAGATGTTGTAAATCTGTAGCTCGGCATACCTCTTTGAGGGTTTTAGGATTGCGGAAAACGAAATCACCGAAGCCAAAGTGGCTGATAATATAATCGCGTAGCTCGATATTGAGGGTCTTGGAATTCTTACTGATAAACCCAACACCAAGCTCATCGGCAAAAGCCTTATTGGTAATGTCCGATGATTGAAGGAGGAATGGCATGTAAGGATCTTCACTTCGAACTACTTTACAAAGCTGAATACCTGCCTTTGTTTCCTTATCGCGCTTATTATCAATTTTATAACTTACGTCTGAGATAAAACCAAGGATATTTGCCTTGTATTTCTCATATAAATCAATAGCCTCCTGGTAATTCTTTGCAAGCAATATCTTAGGACGCCCTCTCAAACGTAACATTCGCTGGTGCTCGTTGAGCGCCTCTTTCATGAAGCTTCGCGATTGCCTAAAAATTATTTTATAGATATTAGGAAGAAAAACAGAGTAATACCTTACCGAATCTTCAACTAGTATAATCGCTTGAACACCAACCTGCTGAATGTCATACTCGGCATTCATCTTATCCTCAATCAATTTAATAATGGCCAATAGGATATCAGCATTACCAAGCCAGCAGAAAACGTAATCGATTGCGCTTAAATCCTCTTTTTGAAGCCTTAGTGAAACATCTCTAGAATAGGGTGTGAGGACAACAATAGGAGTATCAGGATTTCGAGATTTAAGAACTCTTGCCAGGTTGAAAGCATCCATATCGCTGATATTCAGCATAGTGATGATAAGATCGATCTGCTCCTCCTGAAGTATGGTCAAAACCTCACGTGCGGAATGCGCTTGAATAAAGATTGGTGGATATCTTAAATTGAGCGAAACGTACTCGTTAAAGATCTGCTCATCGATTCTACCATCCTCCTCTAGCATAAAGGCATCATAGCTGCTACAAATCAGCAAAACTTTATGGATTCGTTTTTGCATCAGCTGCTCAAACGAGGTATCGCTAAAATCAAGATTGAGATTGTTGAGATATGATTGATTGTAAGGCATTTCTGATAAAGTTAAGAGGCTTAAAGATAAACGTTTTGTAGATACAAAAAAAGAGGAGTGAATGTTCACGCCTCTTTCATATTATTTGGATAATATAATCTTATACATCCCAAGTTTCACCGCTATTCAATAAATCGTCAACCGATTTAATTTTTGCAGTTTTCATTACCTCTAGAACTTGATCGCGAACGTTATCGTCGTAAGTAGTTTCCTTAACATTTCTGATAACACCAAGTGCAACTGGGTATTCAGGGTAAGCCATGTTGGCAAGCATCATGTGTACACCTGGGTTTGCCTCGTAAGCATCGTGGGTAAGAATATCGTCAATGCTGAAACCACCTTGACCGATAGTAACTACTTTTAGGCTTAGACCGCTTAGGATAAGACCTTTATCGCGATTTTTACCAAACACCATTTTTTCACCATGGCGAATTGTAATCACTCTATCCTCACGATTTTCTTTATCGGTAATTGCACCATGGGTTCTATCGTTGTAAATAACGCAGTTTTGCAAAATCTCAACAACCGAAGTACCATCGTGCTTTGCAGCCTCAACCATGATTTCTGATGTTAGCTTAACATCAACATCAAGCGAGCGAGCAAAGAATTTACCCTGAGCACCAATAACAAGTTCACCCGGACGGAAAGGATGTTCAACGGTTCCGAATGGTGAGGTTTTTGTAACTGAACCTAACTTTGAAGTAGGTGAGTACTGACCTTTGGTTAAACCATAAATCTCGTTATTGAAAAGAAGAATGTTGATATCAATATTACGACGTACAGCATGGATAAAGTGGTTACCACCAATTGCAAGGGCATCGCCATCGCCAGTGATTTGCCAAACGCTAAGCGTTGGGTTAGCACACTTGATACCAGTAGCAATTGCCGAAGCACGTCCGTGAATTCCATGGAATCCGTAGGTGTTTACATAGTATGGGAAACGGCTTGAGCAGCCAATACCCGAAACAAACACGTAACGTTCTATATCGTAGTTAAGAAGGTCAGAAACCTCAGGAAGAGCTTTCTGAACAGCGTTTAGAATGAAATGGTCGCCGCAACCGGGACACCATCTAACTTCTTGATCGCTCTTAAAATCTTGCGGAGTATATTTAAAATTTTCTGCCATGATTATTTGCCCTCCAATACTTTGTTAAATTTATCAACTAGTTCAACAACGGTAAAAGGAAGTCCTTGTACCTTATTGAATTGCATATAATTAAATTCTTGGAAGTTCATACGCAGGTAATTTGCAAATTGACCCATATTGAGCTCGCAAACAA
>CAYMII010000007.1:0-97326 GCA_964390565.1 uncultured Rikenellaceae bacterium | reverse complement strand
CTGTTGAAGGCGAAGTTTACGCTTTATCATCCTTTTTTACTGCAATTGTTTTTTGGGCAATTCTTAAATGGGAAAATGAAGTTGAAAAACCTTATGCCAATCGTTGGTTGATTTTCATAGCATATATGATGGGTTTATCAATAGGTGTTCACCTTCTAAACCTGCTTACAATTCCTGCAATTGTTTTTATCTACTATTTTAAAAACTATACACCAACCAAAAAAGGCTTAGTTCTTGCAAGTATCTCTGCTGTTGCAATTCTTGGTTTTGTAATGTACTTCATAATTCCCTTTACAGTTGTATTGGCATCATGGTTTGAACTTCTTTTTGTAAATGGATTTGGTTTGCCATTACATTCAGGGTTAGTTGTTTTTGTAATTGCTATTGGTAGTCTTCTTGTTTGGGCTATCAGATACACTATCATCCATAAAAAAGTTTTAGCGAATACAATTATTCTTTCTATAACAGTTATCCTAATTGGTTACTCTTCGTATGCGCTTATTCTTATTCGATCATCAGCAAATACACCATTAAACGAGAATAGCCCATCAAACATTTTTGCGCTAAAACACTACCTAAATCGCGAGCAGTATGGCGATAGGCCATTGGTCTATGGTCAGTATTATAATGCACCTGTTGCTAGCGATGAAACTGAAACAACCTTTACTCCCCAAAACGGCAAGTATGTTAGAACTTATTTAAAAACTAACTACAAATTCGACGATAGATTTAAAACCATATTCCCTCGCATGTGGAGCCCTGGTGATGGTCACGAAGACGAGTACAAAAAATGGGCAAACATTGTAGGCACTCCCGAACGAGTAACAAATCAAAACGGTGAGCAAGAAGTAAGGAATGTTCCAACTTTTGGAGAAAATCTTCAGTTCTTCTTTAGCTATCAGCTAGGCTTTATGTATTTTAGGTACTTTATGTGGAACTTCGTTGGACGCCAAGATGATGTTCAAAGTCATGGAGGACTAATGAATGGGAACTGGATTAGCGGTATTAAACCAATAGATGCAATACATTTAGGTAATCAAGATCGCCTTACAACAGAACAACTTAATTCAATTGGTCGAAATAAATACTTTTTCCTTCCGCTGATACTTGGTTTACTTGGAATCGGTTTTCAGTACCTACGCGATAAACGAAATCTAATCGTTGTTGCACTATTATTCATTCTTACAGGTATAGCTATAGTTGTTTATCTAAATCAATACCCATTACAACCTCGCGAACGCGATTATGCCTTCGCAGGCTCATTCTATGCTTTTGCAATTTGGATTGGAATTGGCGTATTGGCTGTTGCTGAAGGTCTTTCGAAAATACTTCAGCCAACTGGGCGAAATGTTGTTGCAACAGCAGCATGTATTTGTGTTCCATTAATTATGGGCGCACAAAACTGGGACGATCACGATCGTTCTGGTAGATATACGGCCAGAGATTACGCTTATAACTACTTAAATTCTTGTGCCCCAAATGCAATCCTTTTTACAAATGGGGATAACGATACCTTCCCGCTTTGGTATGCACAAGAAGTTGAAGGGATAAGAACCGATGTTCGCGTTTGTAACCTTAGCTTGCTTGGAACCGATTGGTATATTGATCAGATGAAGATGAAGGCTTATGAATCAGAGCCTCTTCCAATTAGTATGACCAAAGATCAGTATGTTCAAGGAAAGCGTGATATCGTTTACATCATCGACAGATTTAATCAAGCGATAGAGCTAAAACAGGTTATGGACTTTTTAGCAAGCGATAAACCTGAAACAAAATACAATGTTCCTAACGAGGAGCCGGTTGCGTACCTACCCACAAAAAGCTATAAATTAACTATTGATAAAAATGCGGTTCTTTCAACAGGTACTGTTAAGCCTGAAAACTCTTCAAATATTGTTGATGAGATTCAATGGAGCCTTAAGAAAAGTTATATCCAAAAGAGCGATATGATTATGCTCGATATTATCGCCAACAATAACTGGAAACGCCCAATTTATTTTGTTTCGCCTTATGGTGATTCGGATATTGGGTTAAGCGAATACTATCAACTCGAAGGCTTCGCCTATCGATTAATTCCAATAAAAACTAAATCGGATGGTTATTTAGCAATTGGACGAATTGATTCTGAAATTCTTTACAACAATATAATGAACAAGTTCCGTTGGGGAAGAATGGATCAACCCGATGTAAATATTGATCACAATAACCAACGTACAACAACAGTTCTCCGTCTTCGAAACAATTTTAACCGATTATCAGAAGCGTTAATTGCTGAAAATAAAAAGGATTCGGCATTAGCAGTTGCTAATAAGATATATACTCTTATGCCACAAGATAAGTACCCTTACGATCTTTTCACATTTGGAACCATTGAGGTTTTCTACAAGTTAAATGAAACCGAAAAGGCTAACAAGATGGTTAAAGATTATCTAAGGGCAACAAACGAAAATCTAAATTACTATTTCAGCTTAAGTGCTAATTTGAATAATGTTGTTGATTACGACAAACGGGTTAACATTCAAACTCTACAAGAATTAGGTGGTTTGGCTGAAACTTATGGCCAATCGGAACTTAAAAATGAAATTGATAAAAGTTTACAAAACTATATCAGGCTTTATAAATAGCCTGTTTTAAAATAAAGATTTACGGATTAATGTAATTAATTCATTTATTAGCTAATTTTGTCGTTATCATATTTTAATGTAAACAGCTATGGCCGATTTGTATGGTGAATTAGTTCAGGTTATTGGACCTGTAGTTGACATAACCTTTACCCAAGCGGGTGCGGAACTTCCAAATATTCACAATGCGCTTGAAATTAAGCGCGACGATGGTTCGTTGTTGATTGTTGAGTGCCAACAACATATTGGTGAAAACACAATTAGAACCGTGGCAATGGATTCAACCGATGGGTTAAGAAGAGGAATGAAAGCACGTGCAACTGGTGCTACAATTTCGATGCCCGTTGGCGACCAAATCAAAGGTCGATTGATGAACGTTGTTGGTGATGGTGTTGATGGCCTTAGCACTTTGAGCCGTAATAAGGTTTACTCAATCCACAATAACCCTCCAAAATACGAAACCCTTAGTACTGAAAAAGAAGTTCTTTTTACAGGTATCAAGGTTATTGACTTACTTGAGCCATACTCAAAAGGTGGTAAAATTGGTCTTTTTGGTGGTGCGGGTGTTGGAAAAACAGTTATCATTCAAGAGCTAATCAACAATATTGCAAAGCAATCAAAAGGTTTCTCTGTTTTCGCTGGAGTTGGAGAGCGTACCCGTGAAGGTAACGACCTTCTTCGCGAAATGATTGAAGCTGGACTTGTTAACTATGGTGAAGAGTTCAAGAAGAGTATGGAAGAAGGTGGATGGGATTTAACAAAAGTAAATGAGGAGGAACTTAAAAAATCCCTTCTTACCATGGTGTTCGGACAGATGAACGAACCACCCGGTGCAAGAGCACGTGTTGCATTATCGGGGTTAACCATGGCTGAGTATTTCCGCGATGGTGGTGAAGAGGGAAAAGGTGCAGATATCCTTTTCTTTATCGACAACATCTTCCGTTTTACTCAAGCAGGTTCTGAAGTATCGGCGCTACTTGGTCGTATGCCATCAGCTGTAGGTTACCAACCAACCCTTTCTACCGAAATGGGTTTAATGCAAGAACGTATTACATCAACCAATAAGGGATCAATCACTTCGGTTCAGGCTATCTATGTACCTGCCGATGACTTAACCGACCCTGCTCCCGCTACTACCTTCTCTCACCTTGATGCTACCACAGTATTAAGTCGTAAGATTTCGGAGCTTGGTATTTACCCTGCGGTTGACCCACTTGATTCAACATCACGTATTTTAAGTCCTGATATCGTAGGTGAAGAACATTACAATACCGCTCAGCGCGTTATTAATATTCTTCAACGTTACAAGGAGTTACAAGATATTATCGCAATCCTTGGTATGGATGAACTTTCCGAAGAGGATAAACTTATAGTTCACCGTGCACGTAGGGTACAGCGATTCTTATCGCAGCCATTCCACGTTGCTGAGGCTTTTACAAACATCCCAGGATGTATTGTAAACATCAAGGATACAATCAAAGGCTTCAACATGATTATTGATGGTGAAGTTGATAAATACCCCGAAGCAGCTTTCAACCTTGTTGGTACCATTGAAGATGCCATCAAGAAAGGCGATAAGATGCTCGCCGAAGCACAATCTTAATTGATTAAACCATAAAGTATGTTACTGGAAATAGTAACTCCAAAGGCAACAATTTACAAGGGCAGTATTGCCCTTGTAAAAGTTCCTGGAACAAAGGGTTCGTTTGAGGTAATGCATAAACATGCAGCCCTAACATCAACCCTTGAGCCCGGCCAAATTAAGGTTATTGAATCTGACAAGAACGAAATTTTCTTTGATATTACCGAAGTTGGAATTATTGAGGTAAAAAAAGATCATGTTGTTATTCTATCCGATTCAATCAAAAAAGTTGAATAGCTCTATTCATGCTTAGAAGCAGCCTTATAATTACACTTCTTCTTTCCGCGATGATCAACAAATCAGTTGCTCAGCAAACAGTTACTTTCGAAGCGAAGGATGGTTTAACCATTACTGCCGATTTGTACGTTTCATCAACCCAGAATCCATACATCATTTTATTACATCAGGCGGGCTATAGCCGTGGTGAGTATCGTGAGATTGCTCCAAAGCTTGTAAATCTAGGATACAATTGCCTTGCAATTGATCAGCGTTCAGGAGAAGAGGTAAACTATATTAAGAATGAGACCGCTGCTAGGGCAAAGGAGAAAAATCTACCTACAAATTATCTCGACGCTCTACCTGATGTTTATGCAGCGATCGATTATGTAAAATCCAAAAGCGATAAACCAATTGTTCTCTGGGGTAGTTCATATTCTGCATCGCTCAGCCTGATTACTGCTCCTGAAAAGTTAAAAGTTAGCGCTTTAGTTGTTTTTTCTCCAGGTGAGTATTTTGAACCGAGCAATTTTATCCAAAGTAAGATTTCAAAAATATCGGTTCCTGTGCTTGCACTATCTTCTAAATCCGAGAATCCAGAATTAGTTAAATTACTATCTGTTGTTCCAAAACAGCTAGTAACCATTTTTAAACCCTCTGATGAAGGAAAGCATGGTTCAAAAGCCCTTTGGGAATCAAACAAATCGAACAAAGAATACTGGATGGCTGTTACCATGTTTTTTAGTAAGCTGAAGAAATAATATTCTGTTTCCCGTTGACTTCAGTCAACGGATAAACTAAAATTATATACTAATTGACTTTAGTCTCATTGTGACTTTTCATTAATCAACGCCCACCCATATTTTTCCATAAACTCATTTACCTCCTCGGTAAATGCTCTCTTTTGATGGTGCTCTTCCTGATTTTTTATGTATTTCCTAACCGACTCTAAATGGCTTTCACTCACACCAACAGCCCAATAATCATCTTGCCAAGAAAATTTATGTAATATTAGTTTTTGCTGATTTATCCAAAATGATGATTCCCCTTTAATAAGTTTTGTGACATTGCTTATAGTTTGATCTTTACCCAATGAAATAAGAGAATGGGCATGATCATGATATCCATTTACGCAATCGATCCAAATATCCTTATCTTTTGCATTCTGTTTTATATGTTCAAACAATCTTGTTCTGATTTCATGAGAATTTAGAAATGGCTCTCTGTTTTTAGTTGAAAAAAACAATATGAACCCAAATTCTTACCCAACTCATAGTTTTGATTTATATGTTGTTATATCAAATATATGAATATTGGATTTGATTTTTTATTCTAATGAAAAAAATGAGGCTAAAGCCAATTAAAGAAGTTATAATCTGCCAGCAGCTAAAGCTGCTGGGAATAGACCCTGAATCAACTTTACAAGATCTTTCTTGTTGAAATATATGAAAATTCATTAATTCAAATTATTCTTACTTTTGCACAAACTTAATCAACAAAAATGCTGAAACGTTCAGATATTGAGATAATGTCGCCCGCTGGGAATTTTGAATCGCTTATGGCAGCCATTCAAGGAGGAGCAAATGCTGTTTATTTTGGAGTCGGGCACCTTAACATGCGGGCAAACTCGAATATCAATTTTACTGTTAACGATTTAAAGGAGATTGTTCGAATCTGCAACGAGAATAATGTTCGTTCGTACCTAACCGTTAATACCGTTTTATACGATAAGGATTTAGCAGATGTAAAAACCCTTTTGCAAGAAGCAAAGAACGCTGGGGTTAGCTCTATTATTGCATCCGATCAGGCAGCGCTGATGTATGCCCATGAACTGGGACACGAGATTCATCTTTCAACTCAGCTAAATATTGGAAACCTTCAGTCCATTAAGTTTTATGCTAATTGGGCGGATGTGGTTGTTCTTGCTCGCGAACTCTCCTTAGAGCAGGTTTATGAGATATCTCAAGGGATTGAACGCGAAAATATAACAGGACCATCGGGGAATAAAATTAAAATTGAGATGTTTGTGCATGGTGCGCTATGCATGGCCATTTCAGGAAAATGTTACTTAAGTCTTCATCAGGAGAATATTTCGGCCAATCGTGGAGCCTGCCTACAAGTTTGTAGGCGATCATACACCGTTCAGGAAACCGAAACGGGCAAAGAGCTTGAGGTCGATAATGAGTACATCATGTCACCCAAGGATTTATGCACTATCAACTTCCTTAACAAGCTAATCGATGCAGGTGTTCGCGTATTGAAAATTGAAGGCCGCGCTCGTTCTGCAGAATACGTTAAAACCACCACCCAATGCTACAGCGAAGCGGTTGAATCGCTTTTTAACAATACTTACACCGAGGAGAAGATTGAAGGTTGGATGAAACGCCTTTCCACAGTTTTCAACCGCGGTTTTTGGGATGGTTACTACCTTGGGCGCAAGCTGGGCGAGTGGAGCCATGTTTACGGAAGCTTGGCAACCGAGCGCAAAATTTACTGTGGCAAGATAACCAACTACTTCTCAAACCTTGGCGTTGCCGAAGTTTTAGTTGAGGCGCACGAGCTCTACCTCAAAGATAAAATATTGATAATTGGCCCAACAACTGGCGTTATTGAAACATCAATTTCAGAATTACGAGTAGATGAAAAGCCAGCAGAAGTTTGTCCTAAAGGGATAAAATGCTCAATTCCAATAACAGATATTCTTCGTCGTTCCGACAAGCTATACCGTGTTGTTTCCGATGAAGAGCTGGAAAGAATTCAAAAGAAAAGTGGGAAAAAGAGTTTTTAAACATTCGATCCGACACAATAACTGAACTTTACAAAATAAAAATCCAATAATACACACGGCAAAAAGATGCGGGCGAAAAGTGTGAACAGTCTCGGCTTAACGGGGGGCAAAGTGTTTATTTTTCAAAAATATCCTGCCAGAATATACCCCAGTCTTCTTTTTTTTGTGTCCTAGCATAGTATTTAAGTCTTTCTCTTATATAATTATTACTTAAAGTATCAGGATTAATCGTCTCTGAAATTGAATAATCTGGTAAAATGATTTGTAGTGTAGGATCATCTTTAGAATAAACCACATAATATTGCTTGTCTGGATAAAAGAAACTATTGCCATTTCCTGCACTTCCACCATATAATTGTCCTCTTACTTGATATACATATTTAATAAAACACCCTCCTTTACTGCAACTTAGTGATTTAGTTGTTCCAAAAGTTATCCCTAAATTTTTAAAATTATTTTGCCTATAATCAATTAAGTAATCCTGAATATGAGATCCTATCCAACATATAAAACTGAATATAATAAAAGACGAAACAATACCAATTGCAATCATTCTAGTTTTTTGTTTCATTATTATTTACTATTAACTAAGTCATTCTGCATTAGCACCTATATTTCCTGTCCTCGTTCTGCTTAGGTCACCTAAGTCGTTTGTATTGTTAAAGGCTACAGCCTATTGTTTTCTGAAAATACTTTTGCACAGATAGGTAAAGTGTTGGCTCTGTCTGTTTTTTATAACCCCATAGAAGCACTTCCTACTAGCCTTACCTATCTATTAATAACCTTCTTCTTATATTCTGCCAAAGCTATAACTTTAACTTTTTATCATCTTGATAGTTGTTCCAAAAACGGAGTAGCTCAACATTATTCTTATTATCAACTTTATAGAAAAGGGTAATTTGTTTGCATAATACACAGCGTTTAACACCAATACAGTCTGTATTCTGGTGCTCGACTTTACCTTGTTCTAAAACAAATATTATTTCATCCACCTCATCAATAAAAGCCTGAGCCTCAACTACCGTCCATTTTTTTAGCAAGTAATCGATATTGCTATTGTAATCCAAAACAGCCAATTTATTCCACTTAATATTTCTCACTTAAATCGTAAGTTTGGATGTTTTTGTTTAGCCTCCTTCATCACTTTATCATGAGAATATACCTCCCCCTTCTCGCTCGCAGTTAATGCCTCATCAATTGCTTTCTTCTCAATGTCTGATAAACGATACTCCTTTGGTTTACCAAGCAAGGCTAATAGTTTCTTGTATACCTTTTCCAGTTCAGGTTCCTTCAAACTATCAATCCTTCTAAATAGCTCTAATTTAATTTCTGCCGCATTCATAGCATCCATTTTTATACATCATACAAATTTATAATAAATAGCCATATTTATTTTCTTTTGCCTTAGAATGTCGAACTTGCGAATTATTTATTTTTCACACAAAGCCTCTGACGAACTTAGGCTGGAACGAATTCAGAAAAAAAGTGGGAAAAAGAGCTTTTAAACATCTTTTTCTTTCATCTTTCAGCATAATAGAAAATAGCCTAAACTAGTTTTATTTGAATAAATACGATATTTTTGTTCCCAACTAAAAAATTACAACGATGACATTCAGCGAACTTTCGAATAAAATTTTTGTAGATAGTACCAACTACTATCACACAATGGATGATGTTTACGCCACCTTGGTAAACCCTTACAGCGAAGATAAAATTGAAGGCTCTCTTTTCAAGAAAAACTGGATTGATGCTGTTCAGTGGCATCTCGAAGATATTATCCGCGATCCAAAAATCGATCCTATTAAAGCGCTAGAGATTAAACGTTGGATTGACCGCTCGAATCAGGAGAGAACCGATTTGGTTGAGCTAATCGATAGCTATTTCCTTACAAAATATCAGATGGTAAAACCTTTGCCAAACGCAACAATCAACACCGAAAGTCCAGCTTGGGCAATCGATCGCCTTTCGATTCTTGCGCTTAAGATTTACCACATGCAACAAGAGGTAATCCGCAAGGATGCAACTCCAGATCACCTTGCAAAATGTCAAGCAAAGCTTGATACGCTTCTTGATCAGAAAAAAGATTTATCGTTGGCAATCGATCAGCTAATTGATGATATCGAGAATGGTCGCAAGTACATGAAGGTTTACAAGCAGATGAAGATGTACAACGACCCATCGTTAAACCCTGTTCTTTACGCAAAACAAAAATAGTATTGAAATGAAGAGAGTATTGGTTATAAGGCTTAGCGCCATTGGCGACGTTGTAATGACGGTTCCTGTAATCTCGTCGTTATCGAAGGCTTATCCCGATACTGAGATTATTTTTGTTTCACAAAAATTTGCTTCGGGCTTTATTAAATATATCCCTGGGGTAAAATTCTTTGAAGTTGATTTAAAAGGTCGACATAATGGCTTTTTTGGAATCTTTCGTCTTTACTTCGATTTGAATAAGCTAGGGAAAATAGATGTTATTGCCGATCTTCATGATGTTATCCGAACCAAGGTTTTACGACTTCTTTTTGCTTTTTCATCAGCAAAAAAAGTGGTAATTGATAAAGGACGGAAAGAGAAACATGCTCTTACTAAAATTGATGGCAAAGAGCTTCGTCAACTCGAGGCAACAACATCTCGCTATGCGAAGGTTTTTGAAAATGCAGGCTTTAAGTTCAACCTTGAATTCGATTACATTTTCACTAAGGCTCCTTTAAGCGAAAACGTTCTAACCATTACAAATCAAAAGGATTGTAAATGGGTGGGAATTGCACCATTTGCTAAACATAAAGGGAAAATTTATCCTTTAGAGCAAATGGAGAAGGTTGTTGCCCTTTTATCGGGTTTACCAAAAATGAAGGTTTTCCTTTTTGGCGGCGGACCTTACGAAAAAGAGGTTTTAGACGGTTGGGAGAAACATCATAAAAACACAATTTCGCTTGCAGGTAAACTAAGCCTTGAGGATGAGCTAAAGGTTATTTCTAACCTTGATGTTCTTGTTTCCATGGATTCGGCAAATATGCATTTTGCATCGCTTGTGAATACATCGGTAGTCAGTATTTGGGGAGCAACACATCCTTTTGCAGGTTTTTATGGTTGGAATCAAAACCCAAAACATGCACTTCAAATCAACCTGCCATGTCGTCCTTGTTCCATTTATGGAAATAAGCCATGTTTTAGAAAGGATTATGCCTGTTTGAACCTCATCACCCCACAAGATATCGTTAATAAAATAAACGAGGTTATAATCGCTTAAAAAGCCGTTTTTAATATTACAACCCCGATACAAAATATCGGGGTTTTTTAATACACGTTATTAAACATCTTTTTAGATTTGATTTTCAATCACATCGTAACTAAAAATATCTAGATAAAAATTATTTTTGCGCCAAAATTGATAATCTAACACATCATACGATATGACTTATCTAACTAGTGAAAAATTATTCTCGAAGGAGTGGTTCATAAACTACGCTTTGATAATTGTAGGGGCTTTTATCCTTGCTGCCGGGTTTGTACTTTTCATCGACCCACATCGAATTGCGCCAGGCGGCGTTTACGGTATTGGTATTGTTATTCACTATTTAACCGCTGGGATGTTCGAATGGGCTCCCGAGGGATTGCCTATTGGTACTATTGGTCTGGTGCTGAATATTCCATTAACCATTATTGGTATTAAGATTTTGGGACCAAAATTTGGTGTTAAAACGGTAATCGGATTTATTCTTTCATCCGTTTTCATCGACCTTCTGCACATTATCCTAGGCTATGAGCCTTTGGTTGACGATATGCTTTTATCTTCAATTTTTGGAGGTGTGCTAATTGGTTTCGGGTTAGGATTGATATTTAAGACAAAAGCTACAAGCGGTGGTTCAGACATCATTGCCATGATTATTGCAAAGTATACTCGTATGCCATTAGGTCAACTAATGATATATGTTGATTCGGCAATTGTGCTCTTTGCGGTTGTTGCTTTCAAAGATTGGAAAATTCCATTGTACTCATGGATTGTAATCTATATAACCGGTAAGGTTATTGATATGACCATTGAGGGAGTTAGCTACGACAAAACTCTTTTTATTATTTCAGATAAATACGATGAGATTCGTGATAAAATCATTAACGACCTTGAAAGAGGAGGCACGATGATTAAAGCCGAAGGTATGTATCAAGGACAAGAAAAAAAGATAATTTTCACCAACGTAAGCCGCCGCGAGGTTTATATTCTCCGCGATTTTATCCATTCTATTGATCCGGATGCATTCATAACGGTTATCGATGCGAACGAAATATTAGGCCTTGGTTTTAAGTCGATAAAGAACGATAATTAAGCTATTTGGTTCATATTTAAAGCCTGATTAGAAATTTTCAATCAGGCTTTTTTTATTCGTTAACGATTAATTGTAGTAATTAGATTTTCAAATCAGTATTTTTGTTTCCTATAGATTTCAAATAATGAAAAGCGGCTTAGTACTAAAAACAACGGGAAGTAGATACACTGTTAGGGTTGATAATGGTGACTTATATTACTGTTCAATCAGAGGTAAACTTCGGTTGAAGGGTGTTAAAACAACCAACCCAATAACCGTTGGTGATATTGTTGATTTTGAAGTTGAAGACAACGATACTGGTTCGATTAGTCGAGTTCATGATCGAAAAAACTATATTATTCGTCGCTCCACAAACCTTTCGCGTGAATCACACATAATCGCAGCAAATCTCGATCAAACCTTACTAATAATTACAATTGATTTTCCCGAAACGCAGCTGGCGTTTATAGATCGATACCTTGTTACCACAGAGGCCTATGGCATTAAAGCGGTGTTAATTTTCAATAAGATTGATATTTACAAAGATGAACTTAACGATAAGCTTAATCAGTATATCGATATCTATGAGAAAATTGGATACCAATGCATAAAGGTATCGGCGCAAACTGGCGAAAATATTGATGAGCTGAAAGATATTCTTACCAATAAGGTTAGCTTAATTTCTGGTAACTCTGGTGTTGGAAAATCAAGTCTGATAAATAGAATTGAACCAAATCTCGATTTAAAAACCGAAAGTATCTCTGCATATCACCTTACTGGTAAACATACAACAACTTTTAGCGAAATGTTTGAGCTAGGTACTGGTGGTTTTATTATTGATACTCCAGGCATTAAAGGTTTTGGTTTAATTGATATTGAAAAGGAGGAATTGTACCATTTCTTCCCCGAAATGTTTAAACTATCAAAGGACTGTCGGTTTTACAACTGCACCCATACCCATGAGCCTTGTTGTGCGGTTCTTCAGGCCGTTCATTCTGGAGAAATTAGCCCTTCGCGCTATTTAAGCTACTTGAGTATATATGATGATGAAAACGATAAGTATAGGAACTAAGAATTATAAAGAATCAAAAAAACAATTTAAAAAATAACGATTATGAAATCACACGAGGTAGATTATAAAATTATGGGCGAATCGATTCAACTTGTTGAAATTGAACTCGACCCAATGGAAACGGTAATTGCTGAGGCTGGCGCGATGGTTTATATGGAGGACGGAATCCGTTTCGAAGCAAAAATGGGTGACGGAACAGCTCCTAATCAAGGTTTTTTCGACAAAATTCTTTCTGCTGGATCAAGGGTTTTAGCAGGCGAATCATTATTTATTACCCATTTTACAAATCATGGATTAGGCAAAAAGCATGTTGCTTTTTCTGCTCCATATCCCGGAACAGTAATTCCAATTGAACTAACAGAGGTTGGCGGAAGACTCATTGTTCAAAAAGATGGTTTTCTTTGCGCTGCAATGGGAACAAAAGTAACCATGCATTTTAATCGCAAAATAGGTGCAGGATTAGTTGGCGGCGAGGGTTTTATCCTTCAGAAACTTGAGGGTGATGGACGAGCTTTTGTACATGCAGGAGGTACGGTAATCGAAAAAAGATTAAATAACGAAGTTTTACGAATTGATACTGGCTGTATTGTTGCCTTCGAATCGCAAATCGATTTTGATGTTGAAACAACGGGAAGCTTAAAAAGTATGGTATTCGGCGGTGAAGGGCTTTTTGTGGCAACGCTTCACGGAACAGGGAGGGTTTGGTTACAATCCATGCCGATTCGTAAACTAATTCAGGCCATTTCACCTTATGGTAGAAATTCAGGAAAGGAATCGGGAGGTATTTTAGGTGGATTTTTACAAGATTAACTAATTTAATATTAGTAATGAAGAGTATCAGCGTTGAAGTTTTTCTTAAAGAACGTGAGATAATTCCCGTTATTGATGTACGATCTCCTTCGGAGTTCAAAAAGGGACATATTCCAGGAGCAATCAACGTTCCTCTCTTCACTGATGAAGAAAGGGCTATTGTTGGAACAAAGTACGTTCAAGAATCACGATACTCTTCAGTTGTTGCCGGTCTTGATATGGTAGGACCAAAACTAAGCGGTTTTGTTGAAACAGTTACAAAGATTGCTCCTAATGGAAAAATATTAGTTTACTGCTGGCGCGGTGGAATGCGCAGTTCAAGCATGGCATGGCTACTTAATCTTGCTGGCATTCAGGCAAGAACTATTGTTGGTGGCTATAAATCCTATCGAAGATATGGAAAAGAATATCTCTCAAAACCTTTTAAAATCATTGTCCTTGGCGGAATGACTGGTAGTGGCAAAACTGATATGCTAAAAGAGCTAGTAAACAGAGGCGAGCAGGTTATCGACTTAGAGGGATTGGCAAATCACAAAGGCTCTGCCTTTGGGGCAATTGGCCAAAAACCTCAACCATCGACTGAGTTTTTTGAAAACCTTCTTTTCGAGGAACTTTACAAACTTGATATTAGTAAACATTTTTGGGTTGAAGATGAGAGTAAATCAATTGGTTCGGTTTTCATCCCCCATGAATTCTTCGATCAAATGTTGAATAGCCGTGTAGTTGCCATAGAACGCACTTTTGAATCGCGGGTTAAAAAGCTAACTGCAGAATACACCAGCTGTGACCCTCAACTTTTGATTGATTCCACTCGACGAATAGCAAAACGCTTGGGTGGCGATAACGTTACGAAAGCAATTCAATGTATTGAGCAAGGACAATTTGAAGAAGCTGTTGCCATTTCGCTTAAATACTACGACAAAGCCTATCAATTTGGCCTAAGTAACAAAAAAGTAAAACCGGTGGTCTGTCAGTTTGAAAGTGAAGATCTTGTTGCAAACTGCGACTTACTTTTAGAAACCGTCAAAAGAGACCTATAAAAACAAAAAAGCCCCTAATGGGGCTTTAAAATTATCTATAATTAGCAACTACATAGACTGGTTAATACACATTACAGGGATTTTTGCTTCATTAGCTATAATATGTTGCTCCTGCGCTCCAAATACATAATCGGTAAAGTCTAGACTACCCGAAGTCATAATAAGAATGAGATCTGCTTCTATATCAAGAGCAAGTTTAACCACTTCATCTTGGAATTTACTGCCTTTGCCAGCATTATGTATCTCGTAAGGAATATTATAGCTTTCGAGGTGCTTTTTAGCAAACGCTAAGTTATAATTAACCTTCTTTTGAACTCCAGCATCGAATGCATTAGGAATTATAATATGAATCTGCGATTTATACTGAACTGAAACTTTAATTGCCCAATTCAATTTTGATTTCTCATCAAAGCTGAAATCAAGCGGCATAACAACATGCTCAAATACTCTTGCTTTGCTTGGCTCATCTTGAACAACAAGGAATGGAACACTTGATCCTGCAATTACTTTTAACGCCCAACTCCCGGTAAGCTTTTGAACGCCCTTGATACCGTGTGTTCCCATTACTACCAAATCTGCAGCGATTTCGGCAGCATGCTCGCTTATGGTATGGAAAATATTACCCTCCATAACGGTTGATTTAACCTCAACCCCATAAGTATCTTTAATTCTAATATGATCGGCTTTTAGTTTTTCAGTGGCCTCTTTCTCGGTCAGTTTCCCTTTCGAGAATATTCCACCGCTTTCAATAACGTAAATCAATTCAATATGCGATGTAACAGCAAGCGAACCTATTTTAATAGCATATTTTAAAGCATTTTCTGCTACAGGAGTAAAATCCCAAGGAACTAGTAAGCGAAGTGTATTATTTTCCATAGCTTAAACTTTTAATTTATTATATGGATTTAGGCATATAAAGTTAAGAAACTTTGACAATCTACGTCCAGAAAATTATAAAAATCGTTCACAACCGCTACAGATGTTTCGAAAATCTAACTATTCCTCGACATTATTTTTTGTGCTATTGACTCTAAAACTTCTTTGCGAGAGGGGCTTACATCAATTTTGTTAAATGATTCCATCGCTTTTTGATAATAGTTTGATATAAGCAATTCTGTTTCATCTTTAACTTTTGTCTCATCAAATATCTTAATCACTTCAGATATTTTAGTTAATTCATCGATATTTGTTGATTGGTATAACGACGATAACTTTTCGAGAGAAGCGCCTTTCGCATTGCTAAAAGCCTTAATCGTTAGAATAGTTTTTTTGTTTGCAACGATATCTCCGCCCTGTTTTTTACCAAATACCTTGGTATCCCCATAGGCATCAAGTAGGTCGTCCTGAAGTTGAAATGCTATACCGATATTTCGCCCAAAATTTCCAATTTCTGTGATATCTGATTCTTTTGCTTCGCCAATAATTGCACCAATTTGTAAGGCCCCCTTAAGTAACACAGATGTCTTTAATTCAATCATTTTTGTATACTCTTCCTGTGTAACATACTTCATGGTTTCAAAATCCATATCGTATTGCTGGCCTTCGCAAATGCCTAAAGCAAAATTGTTAAAAACATCAATTATTGGAGCAATGTATTTATGATCTGTCCGAACAAGTAATTGATATGCTAAAATTGACATTGCATCACCAGACAAAATTCCAACATTACCATTCCATTTCTTGTGAACTGTTTCTTTTCCTCGACGCATATCGGCATTATCCATAATATCATCATGAATAAGCGTAAAGTTATGGAAAACCTCAACAGCTAATGCTGGGTAAATTGCTTGATCAATTTTCTCATTGAACATATTACAGGCAGCAAGAGTAAGAACTGGTCTAATTCTCTTACCTCCCGACGATAAAATATATTGTATTGGCTTATATAAGTTTTGTGGCTCCTCAGGGATATTTAGATTATTTAATGCTCTTTCTAAAACGCCTGATAGTTCATCAATGCTATACATTATAAAATGGGTTAATTTTCTTTGCTTGTTTCAAGAAATGGTTTCTCTTCAGTGATTTCCTCATTAAATTTCTCGTCTTCTTCCTCATCAAAACCAGCCGAAAGTTCAAGCGCAGGTTCATATTCAATATCAACATCCGATTTGCGTTCAAATGCTAATAGAATAGATGGAAGTATAAACAAGTTGCTAAACAGTGCAATTAAAAGAGTTAGCGCAACTAATACTCCAAGTGAAACTGTACCCCCAAACTTTGATAATGCAAATACTCCAAATCCGAAGAAAAGTACAATAGAGGTGTAAATTATGCTTATGCCAGTTTCTCTGATAGCATAAATAACAGACGCTTTAATGTTGTGCGATGTTCTTCTTAACTCTTGACGGTACTTGGCTAAAAGTTGAATGGAGTTATCAATTGCAATACCAAATGCAATGCTAAATACTATTACAGTACTTGGTTTTAATGTAATACCGATGAAACCCATTGCAGCTGATGTTAAAAGAAGAGGTATAAGGTTTGTAAAAACAGAGAACATTACAATTCTCCAGCGTCTAAACATCCAGGCCATAAAGATTACAATAAGCCCAATTGCCAGGGGTAAACTAACAAACAAACTTTCTACTAAATAATCATACCCTTTTGTAACTACTATACTTGCACCTGTTAACGATACATGCTTTGCATTATCCTTGAAAATAGTATCAATATCTGCAGTTACTCGATTCTTTAGTTGATTCATCCTGATGGTCCCTATATCGTCAGCATTATACATTATGCGAACATATCTGCCTGTTGAGTCAACCAACCTCGCAAACATATCGCTCATTCCTATGCTTTTAGGGATATACGACATTATGAAGCCCCACTCAAAAGAGCTTGGTAGTCTATATCTATCGGGGTTGCCATTGTAATATGCCTGTGAGGCAAACTTCGCAGCTTCAACAATTGAAACAGGTTTTGAAAGTTCAGGATAATTAGACAGTTTTCTTTGTAAACGATCTACCCTAACCATTACCCCTGTTGAAAGATAACCATTTGGTTTCTCTGTATCATAAACAATTTCTAAAGGCATAACCCCATTAAAGTTCTTTTCGAAAAACTTTAAATTCTTGAGAACAGGATGATTCCGTGGTATATCATCAACCATATACCCGTTATTCTTCAATAAAGTAACACCTATAATACCTGTACAAATAAGAGCAATAGCTACTCCAAAAACAATTTTTCTTCGGTAAAGTACAGTTAAAACAATTCTATAAATATTTTTCTTAACCCCTTTTCTCGAAAGATGTGTTAAATGCTTGCTTTTAGGGGGTTCTGTCAAACTAAAAATAATCGGAATAAGCATTAGAGCCACAGAATAAACACCCATAACATTAAGCGATGCAACTACTCCAAACTCTTTAAGAACCTGCGTATTGGTAATTACAAAAGCGCCAAATCCGATAGCCGTTGTTAAGTTTGATAAAAAGGTTGCACTTCCAACCTTTGTAACAACCCGATATAGCGCTTTCATCTGATTCCCATGATGGCGATACTCGTGATGATACTTATTGATAAAGAAAATACAACTCGGGACACCAATAATTACAAGTAAAGAAGGAATAATGGCAGTCAGTAATGTTAAATCATAGCCAAAAACGGTTAAGGTTCCAAGTGACCAAATAACACCAATACCTACAACTAGGAGCGAAATAAAAACAACTCTAAAGGAGTGAAAAAGTAAATAAAGAATTAAAGAGGTAAGAATTACTGCAATAAATATAAACAGGTACATTTCGCCTTTAATCATTTCTCCAACCGTAACTTTGATATAAGGCAGTCCTGAGTAGTATAACTTATTGTTCGTCTCCTTTTCGTATATTTTACATGTGCTAACGATATCTTTAACAAGTCCTACTCTTTCTTTTTTTGTGATTATCTCCCTGTCCAGAGTAACAAGCATTAAATAGGTTTTAGTAGAATCGTTGTATAACAAACCTTTATAAAACCTAAGCGATTGTGTTAACTCAGATAAAGAATCAAGCCTTTCATTGGAATAGGTTTCTTCCTTAAATATTTTTTCCGTTATAAACTTTTTACTGACAGTATCTTTTACAAGATTAATTGCATCAACAATAGAAAATATTTGCTCAACGCCATTTATCTTTCTAAGTCCATCTTCAAGTTTTCTCCAATTCTCGAAATTGTCCCTTTTAAAAAAGGAGGAATCCTGAACACCAATAACCATGATATTTTCACCTTTCCCAAACTTTTTTGTAAACTCAATACTTTTTATTAATACAGAGTCTTCTTTCGGTAAAAGAGGCATGGGCTTATATGATAGCTCAACAAAAGTTGCTTCGTAAGCCATAAAACAAGTAAAGGCGGCGATTAAGCCAAGAACAACAAAACGATATCGGAGTAAATTCCTTGCAAAAAATTGAAACATCTTTTAAGTCTTTTCTTGTGAGAGAATGGGTTACTTTAGGAAAGAGCTAAGATAAAGCTTTTACAAACTTTATCAAAAATAAAGATATCATCTTATAAATTTATCTTTCTGAAAATCAGAATTATATTATAGTCATTCCAAATAAAAAAGTCTATGATATCAATCATAGACTTTTTTATAAATATATTTTGTAAGATTTATCCTTTTAGTGCATTTGCTCCAGAAACAATTTCAAGAATTTCTTTAGTAATTGCAGCTTGACGCTCCTTGTTGTATTGCAGTGTAAGATCGCGTATAAATTCTGTCGCATTATCGGTTGCTTGGTGCATTGCAGTCATTCGAGCACCATGTTCTGCCGTTGTACTATCCAAAATTGCACCATGAATTTGATATAGCAAACATTTTGGTAAAGTTTTCTCAACAAATTCACTAGGTGTTGGCTCAATAATTATATCAGAAACCTTTAATCCTTCAGGGTTGCTTAAAGCATATGGTAAAAAATTTGCTACAACCTGCGATTGAACAGCAGCATTTCTGAATGAGTTGTAAACGAGCTGAACAAGATCAAGCTCTTGCTTAAAAAACTTATTCTGTATATCTTCAAAAATACCTTTTGTAATATTCATATCTGGCTTATCGACAGCACTTGGAGAGAAGTGATTTACGTCTAATCCCCTTTTCTGAAGGATGTCCGTTGCTTTCTTTCCAATACAGTAAATATGAATCTTAGCCTTTGGGTACTTATTTGATAGATTATAGTGAGCCTCAGCCGTTTTTTTAATAATGTTTTGATTAAAAGAACCGCACATACTACTATTGGATGATATAACAACTAAGCCGATATTCAAGATCTCCTTACGCACTTCGCAATATTTATTTTCTAAGCCATTGCTTGCCATAACATTCTCAACCGATTGTTGGTAATGCTCATAGAAAGGTCTATACTTTAATAGTATATCTTGCGATTTCTTGAACTTTGAAGCTGACACCATCTTCATCGCACTAGTAATTTTTCTAGTGGATGTAACCGATGATATTCTTGTTCTAATCTCCTTTAGGTTGCCCATGATCTTACATTAACTATTGTACTTCTTAGCAACATCAGCAGCAATCGCGGTGAAAGTAGCAGCGATATCATCACCAAAATCACCTTTTGCAATTCTTGCTAATAAATCCTTATGCTTAAGTTGTACAAGTTCTAGATAATCCTTCTCAAAGTCTCTAACTTTCTCTCTTGGAACGGTTTTCAGTAAACCTTTTGATCCACAGAAAAGAATTGCAATTTGAAGTTCTACTGCAAGAGGTTTGTGTTGACCTTGTTTTAAGATCTCAACGTTTTTAGATCCTTTATCAAGAACTGCTAGAGTTGCAGGATCAAGGTCAGAACCGAATTTTGCAAAAGCCTCAAGTTCGCGGAACTGTGCCTGGTCGAGTTTTAGCGTACCAGCCACCTTTTTCATCGACTTGATTTGCGCTTTTCCTCCTACCCTCGATACCGAGATACCCACGTTAATAGCTGGGCGAACACCATTGTTGAATAGGTTGGTTTCCAAGAAAATCTGACCATCAGTGATTGAAATCACGTTTGTTGGGATATATGCCGATACGTCACCCGCTTGAGTTTCGATAATTGGAAGAGCGGTTAACGATCCTCCTCCTTTTACCAAATGTCTAATTGACTCGGGTAAGTCGTTCATCTGCTTAGCAATTTCATCTGATTTGATGATTTTTGCGGCTCTTTCTAGTAATCTTGAGTGTAGATAGAATACATCCCCAGGGAAAGCTTCACGGCCAGGTGGGCGACGAAGTAAAAGAGAAACTTCGCGGTACGAAACAGCTTGTTTCGAAAGGTCATCGTAAATAATTAATGCTGCACGTCCTGTATCGCGGAAAAATTCTCCGATTGATGCGCCAGCAAATGGGGCATAAAACTGTTGAGCTGCAGGGTCAGATGCAGTAGCGGCAACAACAATGGTATAATCCATTGCACCGTGCTCTTCCAATGTTTTTACAAGAGAAGCAATGGTTGAGCCTTTTTGTCCAACAGCAACATATATACAGTAAACAGGTTCACCTTTATCGTAAAACGATTTTTGGTTGATGATTGTATCAATAGCAATAGCTGTTTTCCCTGTTTGGCGGTCACCAATGATAAGCTCGCGCTGACCTCTTCCGATTGGAATCATAGCATCAATTGCCTTGATACCTGTTTGAAGTGGTTCTTCAACTGGTTGCCTATAGATAACGCCGGGAGCTTTTCGCTCAAGAGGCATTTCATAGGTTTCGCCCTTAATTGGGCCTTTGCCATCAAGTGGTTCACCAAGAGTATTGATAACCCGACCGCACATTCCTTCTCCAACACGAATTGAAGCAATTCTTCCAGTACGTTTTACACGATGCCCTTCTTTAACCAATTCTGAGTTACCCAAAAGCACTGCTCCAACATTATCCTCTTCGAGGTTGAGCACAATACCCATAACTCCTGATTCGAATTCGATCAGCTCATTGGATCGAACATGGTCGAGCCCAAAGATTCGGGCAATACCGTCTCCAACCTGAAGAACACTGCCTACTTCTTCGAAATCTACCTGCTGTTTAACTCCCGATAACTCTTTTTTGAGTAATTCAGATATTTCAGAGGGCTTAATTTCTGCCATAATAAATATTTTTTAAAGTACTCTTTGATTTTGGACAAGGGCTTTTTTAACTCGAGCCAGCTGTCCTGAAACGCTCAAATCAATAAGTAAACCTTCAACTTCTACTATAAACCCACCAATCAGCTCGGGGACAAGCCTTACTTCTAAATCAGGGGTTTTGTTGAATTTGTTTTTCACAAATTCGAGAATGCGATTTTTAGTATCATCTCCGAGTTCGGTGGGCGATTCTACAACAACTTTAACAAGTCCCACGTTCTCTCGATAAATCTTTTGATAAACCAACAATGCATTTAAAATGTAGGACTCCCTACGTTTCCTTACCATAAGTGATATGAAGGAGGTAAGCAGTGGATTAACTCTACTACTCAATACTTTCTGAAGTATTTTTTCCTTCTCGGTAGGTGAAATAACAGGATTATGAAGTACATAGTAAAATTCTGAAGATGGAGCAATTGTGCCCGATACTGCATACGAATGCTCGTAAACCTCTTTCGCTACTTTTGATTCGTTTGCGAGTTCGAAAAGCGCTTTTGCATATCTTACTGAAATCCGACCAGTGTTCATTGCGATGGATTAATTTTTACTAGAAACTTCTTTGATAAGCTCCTTAAAGTACTCAACTTGTTTATCCTTATCGGCAAACTGCTTACGAAGTACTTTTTCAGTTATTTCAAGGGCAAGTGTTGATGCCATTTGGGCAAGCTCCTTCTGTGCGTTTTCTTTCTCTTGAATTATCAACAAGCGTGACTTGTCGATAATTTTTTGTGCTTCAGCTTGAGCCTGAGTTTTTGCCTCCTCAACAATTTTGTCCCTAAGGGATTTAGCTTCTTTAAGGGCTAACTCCCTCTCGGCTCTTGCCTTTTCGGCAAGTTCTTCGTTATAGGCCTGCAGTTTTTTTATCTCATTACGAGCCTCTTCGGCCATGTGTAACGACTTCGAAATTGATTCTTCGCGGTTCTTTAATCCTTGCATGATAGGTTTCCATGCAAATTTTTTAAGAACAAACAGAACCAATCCGAATGAAATGAACATCCATACAATTAGCCCATAATCAGGAGTAATAAGTCCCATAGGAATTATTTTTTATAAGAAAATTACAAGTGCGCAAATAATGATTGCAAAGAAAGCAACCCCCTCGATAAGAGCAGCAGCAACAATCATGTTTGAACGAATATCACCTACAGCTTCTGGTTGGCGTGCAATTGATTCAAGAGCTGAAGAACCAATTTTTCCAATACCAACACCTGCTGCTAAAGCGGCAATACCAGCACCTAGAGCTGCACCTAATTTTGCAATTGAAGCATTTGCAGCAACTTGAAGAATGATAAGTAAAGTAGTCATATTCCTAGTTTTTATGTTAAATTATTAATGATGATGCTCCTCTGTAGCCATTCCAAAATAAATAGCAGATAGTAGAGTAAAAACATATGCTTGAATTAATGCAACTAACAGCTCAAGCAGTGTCATAAAGAAAGCGAAAGAAACGCTAACGATTGAAATGCCATATCCTGCCCAAACGCTAATTGCACCAAAAATAAATATCAAACTAAAGAAAACCACGGCCACCATGTGACCTGCTAGAATATTTGCAAAAAGTCGAACCATTAGAACAATTGGTTTCGTGAGAATACCCGCAAACTCTACAACAAACATAATTGGTATTGGTAGTTTTAAGAACCAGGGTACACCCGGTGTATTAACGATATGAGCCCAGTAGTTTTTATTGCCATTAATTGTAGTTATAGTAAAAGTAAATAATGCTAGAACCATTGTAACAGCAATATTTCCTGTCAGGTTAGCCCCTCCAGGGAAAATTGGTATTAACCCTAGCATGTTATTAAACCAAATGAAGAAGAATGTGGTAAGTAAGAATGGTAAAAACTTCTGATATTTCTTCTCTCCAATTGATGGAATTGCTATATCGTTAACTACAAAAAGAATGATTGGCTCGAAAAAGTTTTGAATTCCTGTAGGTGCTTTTTCTACTCCAGCTTTATACTTTCGAGCTATAGAAATAAAAATCACACACAGTAGCGCGCAAGAAATTAAAAGTGATAGAACCAGTTTTGTTATTGAAAAGTTCCAAGGAAGAGGATTCTCTTCTAATATTTCTCCTTGCTCGTTAAGTTCAACAATTTTTCCTTTGTATTTTCCTTCGTGTTCCCATTTGAAACCTTTATACGATTCGGCTCCATGATGAAATTTACTTGAAAGGAATATGTTTACTCCTTTTTGCTCACTATAAAGAATAATAGGTAGAGGGATAGAGATGTGATTGTGCCCAATGGTCACAATATGCCATTCATAGGAATCGCCGATGTGTTCAAAGATGAACTCTACAGTGTTAAACTTTTTTTCTTTTGTTTCCCCTTCCTGATGAGTGTTGTGCTTCTCCTCCTCTTGAAACGACGCAAACACTTTTTGAACACTACCTAGGCTGATAGCGGTCAAAATTAAAAGGCCTATGAATATTTTACGTCTCACATCAAAAAAATTTCGGTAAAGTTATTAAGTTTTGGAATGAGAAGCTTCACTTTTTTCTTTTTTCTTAAAAAAATTGAGAATGCTTACAATCTCATGAAAAAGAAATATAAAGTAGATGCTTAAAAATGTTGCAACAAAAGGAATTACATCATTCCGATTAATGAACAAGTATATTATAATGAAAAAAAGGCTTCCTAAAAGTTTTACGGTAGTACTAAGCAAATAACGATTCGAAAATTTTGATAGAGAGGACTCTCGAACTTTATATAAACTTATAAAAATTAAAATATTGATTACTCCAAACAGAATTGGCAACAAGGAGTAAACAAACCGAAACTTTTCAGGAAATAGATAATGAAAAACAGCAAAACATAAAAAACTTATTACTAATGATAAAGCAATGGTTTTTAGAATAAATTGTCGTATTAACATTTTGCTGCTGTTTGTAAGTAAGCCTATTACTCTGATTCCTTTTCGATCTCGGTTGACATATTGCAGTAACCAGTAAAACGTGCTCCGGGTTCAATGGCAAGTTTGCTTGTTGTGATATCTCCAAAGATTTTTGAGGTTGATTTCAACGCTAGAAGTTCCACTACAGTGACCTTACCTTCCAAAATGCCTGAAATATCAGAGTTTTTACAGGTTATTTCACCTTTTATTTTTCCAGTTTCACCTATAACAACTTTTCCTTTTGCATTTAAGTTGCCAGTTAGTATTCCATCTATTCTTAAATCGCCGCTGCAAATGATATCGCCAGTAATTTCAGTTCCCTGTCCAATAAGGTTTATATTATTGGATGTTAACTCGTTGTCGTTGTATTTTGCCATAACTGATTAATTAAATTGTTAGAAAATCTCCGTTGGTGGGAGCAAATATAAAAAAATGATCTTTCATTCTACCTTTTTATCATTTAAAAGCTCACCGGAACTCTCATCTTCAAAATCAAGATCCTGATCGTCTTCGTTCTCCCAAGACCAAACAATTCTTTCAGGGCCTTTGTTTCGATATATAATGGCGGCAATGAAACCATTAATCCCTCCAAAAAGATGGTACTCCCATGAAATATGAGGAAAAATTGGTAAAACGCCCCAAACTAAACTTCCATAAAGGAAAACAACAAGGAGAGATATTGCTGCTAAACGAAAATCTTTCCGAATTACCCCACTAAGAAAAAGAAATGCCGCAATACCGTACACCAAACCACTTGCTCCGATGTGGTAGCTTCCTCTAGCCCCGAGCCAAACGCAAATCCCACTCATTATCCAAACAAAAGCAAAAACTTTATACGCAAGCGCCCGATAGAAAAATATCGCTCCTGTTCCAAGAACAAGAAGAGGAATGCTGTTTGATATAAGATGATTAAAATCAGAGTGGATTAACGGTGAAAGTAGAATACCTGATAAACCCTTTACCTCGCGAGGAAAGTTTCCAAAATAGAAAAGGTTTAGGTGCTCACTTGTATCGACAATCTTAATCATCCAAAGGATAAAGACAAAAAACAGGGGAAGAATAATGCTGAATCTAAACTTCTTATAATCATCTACTATCATCATACAAATTTGGGTTTGATGATGTGCAAACATTAAATTTTAATTCCCCAAACCAAAACATCGTCGAGCTGCTCACGATCGCCCATCCAAGACAAGAATTGATTATCAAATTCTTCAATCTGAATGTTTGATGGGTGTTCGTGAACGTTAAGTAAAAACTCAACAAAACGCGAGCGCATAAATTTCTTGTTTAACTCTCCACCAAACTGATCGATATAGCCATCGGTGGTAAGGTAAATCCAACTTTCTGGATTAAGGGTAAAATGATGAACCTTGAACTCTTTGTTAACCAAACGATTTGATGCTCCAAGGGAAGTGTAATTCGGTTTAATTTCCGATACTTTGCCCTCAGTAACAATAAACAAAGGGATTAACGCACCTGAATATACAACCTCCCTAGCCTTTTTATCGATAATACAAAGTGCAATATCCATACTATCCTTTAGGATAAGCTCTTCCTTTCCTTTTCGTAGCTTTTCGCGTAATTCGTTATTTAGGAAAGAAAGTATTTTATCGGGTTCTTCGCATGATTGCTGAATAACTATTTGGTTAAGCAAATCCATTCCAATAATGCTCATGAAAGCACCTGGAACTCCATGGCCCGTACAATCTGCTAAGGCAATAAAAACCTTATCGCCACGAACAGTGTACCAGTAAAAATCTCCACTAACAATATCTTTGGGTTTATAATATGTAAATGTATCCTGAAATATTTGCTTAAGATTTTCGATATCTGGTAGAATTGAGTTTTGAATCTGCTCTGCGTAACGTATACTATCAGTTATTTTTCCTATATAATTTTCAATAATCTGATAGGCTTCCTCAATATTTCTATTCTTAACCTCAATATTGTGCTTTTGCTGTTCGATTTTATGATTTTGCTGCTCAATCTCCTCCTTTTGAATGAACAAAAGTCTGTTAGCGCGTCTTTTAGAAAGAAGAGCAAGATATACAACAACGATTAACGCTAGGCATATAAATAAACCAAAAGTTAGGGTGTAAATAAAATATTTTTGCCGCTTGTTCTCTTTATCTGCAAGTTCTTGCTTTTGTTTAAGAATCTGATTCTCTTTATCCATCTTTTCCGTTTCATAGATGGTTTGAAGGGTTGCCAGCTGCTTGGCAATCTTCTCATTAAGAATACTATCTTTATAAAGATTTGATAATTTGTAATATTCTAACGCCTTGCTAAAGTTATTATTTGAGTAATAAATTTTACTTAATTCATTATATGCATCTTGAAGATGTGATTTGCTTTTACTCTCTTGTGCCGTATTTATTCCCTGATTCAAGCATTGTTCGGCCTCACTTAATCGATTTAACGCAATTAATGATTTTCCAAGGTTAACATAGCTGTCGGCAATAAACTTTTTATCACCTAACTTTTTATCGATTACTGAAGCTTCGGTAAAGTATTTATGCGCTGTTTTTGGGAAGCCAGTATAGAGTAAAGTTTTGCCAATTGCGTTTAAGCTGATTCCTATGCCCTTCTCGTTATTTATCTGTTTATTAATCTCGTATGATTTGGTGTAATACTCTTTTGCTTTTTCATAATCACCTGAAAACTCATAAACTTCGCCAATGTTGTTGTAATTTATGGCCTGTCCCAATAAATTTTTTTGCCTTTTTGATAGTTCTAGCGCTTTAAAAAAATAGACCAACCCCTGTTCATAGTTCCCGTTCATTGAGTAAATATTACCTAAACTATTCTCTGAGACGGAAATATTGAAGGTATCTTTTATCTCTTCGGCAATTTTTAGAGCCTTAAGGTGATATTCTGCTGCTTTTGATCGATCGTCGAAACGCCTATAAACAACTCCAATGTTGTTTAGCGTTTTTGCCATTTGAGGTTTGTTATCTTGTGCTGAAGCGAATGATAATGCCTCGTTATGCAAAATTAATGCCTCGGAGTAACGCGAAAGATTTCGATAAAAAACGCCAAGTTCATTTCGAGTAACTATTCTTCTTTCAATAACTGATTGGCTATCTGCTAGATTTTTTGCATTAAGAAAAAATCTCTCGGCTTCTTGTAAATTTCTATTCTTGCTATAATAATCGCCTATCTTTGAGTAAAGTTGTATTTTGGTTGTTGTGTCGGTTGTAAACTGAAGAGTGGTTAATAACGAATCTATCTTCTGTGCGTTCGAAAATGAAACGTAACAGAAAACAGTTGCTGAAATAAGTATTGCTCTTCTTATTCTTAAAATCATTTTGGTTTGTGTCTTCAAGAACTGTAAAATTATTAATATTTGATTAAAAAGTGGTTTCAAAATATATTTGTGAAGTTAAATATGCGTTAAGTTATCAATTATGAAAAAAATTATTTTATCTATATCTTTCATTTTCATTGCTCTAGTGCTGTCTGTTCTAATCTTTGTTAAAGTTTATGAAAGCCGTTTAATCGACGCTTTTAAAAACGAAATTATAGATAAAACCGACCTTAATATTGATTTCAGCGATATCCATTTTTCAGTTTTAAAAAACTTTCCCTTCGGTTCGTTCATCCTCGAGGATGCGAACATTTTTTATTCAAAACCTAGTCGTAACGATACTTTAATAAGCACTAAAAAGCTTTGCTTCAATATTAACGTTATTAACCTTTTTCGAAACGTTTATGATTTCCCTGAAATCATTGTTTACGATGGAATAATAAACATCGATATTGATAAAATCGACCAGTTTATCCCCAGTAGTAATAGCGATCAGAACAAATCCGAATACATCGTAAATACAAAAAGTATTGAGTTTGTTCGTTGTAAAGTAAACTATCTCCAAAAAAAAGACATTAGAATTAGCATGTTCATCGATAAATCTAAGTGTTCAGGTTCTTTTTTAGCAGATGCCATCTCTTTGGATTTCGACTTCAACATCTATAAATTTTCAGCAGATGTATATGGTTATAAATACAAATCCAATCAGCTGATTACGCTTCAATCAACTTTAAACGAGAAGGATAAAACTTTTTTCTGCGAAAATTCAGCCCTACACATTGCTTCAATGAACTTTAACCTCTCTTTTCTTTACAATTTGAAAAACGATTTGCTTCAAATAACAACATCTTCAGACAGGATAAAGGCAAAAAAGTTTAAGACCGAATTCTTTCCAAATCTTGATATCAACTTTAGTAAGGGCGATTTATCCTTGTCGGTTTTATACAATATCAACTTTAAAAAAGAGCGCTCACAAAGGTTAACTCTTAGGTATAACCTTGAAAACGCAGAACTTTCAAATATTAAAGATTTTTCCATATCCAAGTTAGAGGGGAACACCTCCTTCTCATACAACTTTAAGGGGAATAACTCAGAGATAAATAATTTCATTATTCGTTACAATGGCATTGATTTTCAAGGAAAAGCTAGAGTAAAAAATTTGCCAAAACCAACAATACTAATTGATGGAGGTTTAAAAGCCGATGGCGGTATTGTGTTTGGCAAAGACTTTTCGATATCAGGCAAACTAGACGGTAAAATAAAAGTTCTTGTTAAGATAGATGATATTAAGAACCTAGAATTAAAAAACTTAAATATAAATAGACTTAACTCTCAACTGAATGTATCTGATGTTTCGATTAATGGAATGGAATATCTTAAGGGTATATCGGGGAAAGTAAGCATTGATGATAACTCATTTTTGTTTAATGGAAAAGGAATCTTTTATAACGAAGAATTTGATGGAACTTGCTCTTTTAACAATTTCTTAGATGTTGCCCTTCTTGAAGCACAAGTGGCACCTACTTTAAATGTCGAGATGGGTAATTTGAATTTAGATGATGTTCTCAAAAAGGATGATTCGAGCAATAAACGTTCGAATAGTAACTTCAAATTATTAGCAAAATTGGGAACAGCCAAGTTCATGGGGGCTGATTTAATTGATTTAAGGGTTAACCTTAAAAGCATAAAGGGTGACTACCTATGTGATAATTTTTCCTTCAAAGCATTTTCTGGAGCATTTACTGGAAATTTTATTTATACCGGACGCGATACAAATTCGTTAAATGTTATTGGACAGGGCGTAAACATTACGAATTTATTTAAAGGATTCAATAATTTTAGTCAAGCAATAATCACTAGCAATAATATTTCTGGTACAGTTTCAGGAAAAGTAGATATGCTCTATAAAACATCGAGCAATGGTAAAATAGATCCCTCCTCGATTAAGGCCAGTTCAAACATAATAATCGAAAATGGAAAGCTTTCAGGAGTTAGTCAACTTCGGAAGATTTCGAAATTTTTAAATTTAAGCGAGGTAGATTCTATCCGCTTTAAAACGCTCCAAAACAGAATTGAAATCAACAATGGAATCATTAAAATTCCTTCTGTGGAGATTTCATCCAATGCGCTAAATTTCAGAATAGCAGGGGAACATAACTTTAATAACGAGTTTACTTACTGGTTAAAGGTTAATTTAAGAGAAATTCTTGCAAAAAAGTTTAAATCAAAAAAAGAGTATAACCCTAATATTGAATCGGATAACAAAGATGGATTAAACATCTTTTTGAAATTATATGGAAATGGTGATTCATATAAAGTTGTTTACGATAGAAAGAGCGGTGTTGAGCAGTTAAAATCTAATTTGAACCAAGAGGGTCAGCTGCTAAAAACTATTATCCGCGAGGAGTTTAACCTTTCAAAAAATAAGGCAACAAGCGGAAAAGATTCAACATCTTTAAAAAACCCAAATAATCTTGATTCCACCCACAATAAAACTCAGAAAAAACCATTTAGAATTGAATGGGACGAAATAGACACGTTAAAAGTACAAAATCAATAAATAAACAATTGTGGAAACAAAGTACAATAGGGTTCGATGGAATATAATTATTGCCTTGGTCGCAATTCTGATATTTTCTTACTTGCTTTTTACAAATCGATTGGTAAAGGAACTTTCCATTGAGGAGAGAAAAAAGATTGAACTTTGGGCTGAAGGAATGAAGCAGCTTTCGGATCTCGAAAACACCAATAAGGACATCTCGTTTGTTTTCGAAGTAATTCAAAACAACACCACGGTTCCAGTTATTCTTACTGACGACAAGGATAGCATTCTCTCATATCGGAATATCCCTTTTAACAAAATCGATTCTCCTGAAAAGGCAAATAAAGTGCTTTTTGAAATGAAAGATTCGCGCGAGCCCATTTTGGTTACATTACTCGACGGCAAAAAGAATTATATCTACTATAAAGACAGCTCGACGCTAATAAGTTTAACCTACTACCCATATGTGCTTATCTCAATAATTATTTTTTTCATTATAGTTATATACTACGCTTTTAGCCAAGCACGACGTGCTGAGCAAAACAGAATTTGGATTGGGTTAGCAAAGGAAACGGCACATCAACTGGGAACACCAACCTCTTCGCTTTTGGCTTGCCTAGAGATTCTTAAAGAAGGGGGCGATAGTCATATTGTTGCTAATGAGCTTGAAAAAGATATACTTCGTCTAGAAAAGATTGCAGATAGATTCTCCAAAATTGGCTCTGTTCCATCTTTGGAACATCAGAATATTATCGATATTATCAACAAATCAGCCGACTATCTTAAAAGCAGGGTTTCCAATAAAATAATATTCCGAAAGCTATACGATGAAACCGAAACGCTTACTGTTCCAGTAAACCCAATTCTAATCGAGTGGGTAGTTGAAAACATTGTGCGCAATGCCGTTGATGCTATTCAGGGTGAAGGAGAGATTCTCTTTAATATTCAGGATAATATCCAAGTGGTTTATATTGATATAACCGATAACGGAAAAGGAATTCACAAATCGAAACATAAAAAGGTTTTTGAGGCAGGATACTCAACAAAATCAAGAGGTTGGGGTCTTGGCTTAACCCTTTCGAAACGAATAATCGAAGAGTACCACAAGGGTAAAATCTTTATCAACTTTTCCGAAGTAAATAGGGGAACTTCTTTTAGAATTGTACTTCCAAAGGCTTAAAATCAAATTCTAATTAAGGTACAGGATCAATTCCATGTCCACCCCAAGGGTGGCATCTTCTTAACCTATTGATGGTTAGCCAAAACCCTTTAAATAAGCCATGCTTTCGGAATGCCTGTAACGAATACTCAGAACATGAAGGATAAAACCTACAACTACTTGGAAAAAAAGGAGATATTGTATACTGATAAACTTTTACTAGAAATATCGGTATCGCAATTGCTATTTTAGAGATAATTACAACAATTTTATTGGTTTGGTTTTTCACGCTTTTCTATTTTTTCAACAAGGTTAGAAAGATGCTTAATTACCAATGGCTCAATATTTTCGTATGGAATAATTTTGCTCGATGAGTATATAAAAGCAATGTTAACACAGACTTTTTTTTCGACAATTTTTGCTTTTAACTGCTGTGAATTTAATCTGTATGCCTCACGTAGTCTTCTCTTAATAAGGTTTCGATCTGATGCATTTTTAAGATTTTTTTTGGAGACTGTAACCAAAACTTTACAAACCGGAACCTCTCCTTCTGTAATCAAAAAGATCGATTTTATTGGATATAGAAAACTACTCCTCCCTTTTAAAAAAAGTTGGTCAATCTCCTTTTCGGATGTAAGCTTTTCGTGTTTGCGGAAAAAAAACCTCATGCTACAAAAAAAGGGGTTTTTTAACCCCTTTTATCTATTTATTATCCTTATTGTGCTTCTTTACAAACTCCTCTAACGCTTGGGTCATACTCGGACAGGCGGGAGTTGGTGCTTGAACATCGAGTCGTAACCCGCCATCCTTAACTGCTTTGGCGGTTGTAGGACCAAAAGCCGCTACCTTTATTTCGCCCTGCTCGAATCCAGGGAAATTATCGAATAACGATTTTATCTCATTAGGGCTATAGAAAACCAGCATATCGTAACTCATTCCTAAATCAGAAAGGTTGCTACTAATGGTTTTATAAAGTATAACTTTATTATACTTTAATTTAGCCTTATCGAGCGTTTTTGGAATCTCAGGTTTATGAACATCTGAAAGGGGAACTAAAAACTTCTCCTCTTTGTGCTTATTGATGACATCCATCAAATCTTGGAAGGTGTTATTACCATAAAAAATCTTTCTTTTACGGTAAACGATATACTTCTGAAGATATAGTGCAACCGATTCGGTAATACAGAAATATTTCATGGCTTCTGGAACAGTTATCCTCATCTCCTCGCAAATTCTGAAGAAATGATCAATAGCCGTTTTACTTGTAAAAATAACGGCGGTATGTTCTAAAATATCTACCTTCTGCTGCCGAAACTCTTTCGATGCAACACCCTCAATCACTATAAATGGTCTAAAATCAAATTTTAGGTTGTGCTTTTGAGCCAACTCCAAGTATGGTGATTTTTCGCTCTGCGGTTCAGGCTGAGAAACTAGGATTTTTTTTATTTTCAAAACCTTTGAATTTAATTCAACACCCTTCTTTTATCTTGATTTTACCTCCTTAATGATGATCAAAAGAGGAACTATTTCAAGGGCACAAAGGTACAAAATGAAATAGAAAATTGAAATACCACCCGAAATAAATGATCTAATCATACTTATTGTTCTTAATATCAGCATGATAATTATTAGAATAAGGGTTGAATATACGCTAACAACGTTTAATGTTGATGTTGAATATGCCATTAAAAATGCCAATGGAACAAGAATTATCCCAAGGGTTCTGGTATAAAGTGATGAGGAATTAAAAAGATCTTTTAAGAATACTTTATGATTAGAAAAAAGTGCTGCCAACCTGAATATTAATACCCTAAATAATTTTAAACTAATCAAAAGGCCAACGAAAACAACAAAAACAATGTATTTCATGTTGTTTGGTGGTGAAAAAAGACCTAATCCTTTAACAATCTGATCGATAGCTAATGCAAAAGATATAACATACAGTATATCAAGTATAAAAGTTAATCTTTGATAATTCGAGTTCTTTTCGTTTAATATCTTGTTATTGCTATATCGATAGAAAATGCTTTCGAAAAGTAGGCCAAAATATTTTCTGTAAAAGGTTGCTATACTTGCCAGAAAAACTAAACCAATAATCGTTGGAATAAATACCCAATCGTAGGATGTATCGACCCGTTGCTTAATTATATAATCAGAAGAGATATTCTTTCTAATTTCTATTGACTCAGAAATATGCAGAATTTTTTTGTTTGTAACTAGTTGTTTATTTACTATATAGCAATTACTATCAATATTATTATTTAACCATTTGTAGGTTTTATAATTATCTATCAACGATTTATCGTTAAATTCAATATTTAAAAATTCTGGTTTAGATAAAGAATCTTTCTTAGCAACTTCTGATACTGGAGTTAGACTTTGCTGTTTTTGAATAGATTTTTGTATAGGAAAAGTAGTAGTATTGGCAATATGATTTAGGGCATTCGAATCTAATTTCGATTGAAGCAGAGTATCTTGTTGAAAATTATCTTCTAAAAAAGGCTTCTTCATTGCGAAAATTTTAACTCCATAAAAATATTCATTATTTCTTTCTAAAAAATTCAAGAACGATATCTGTTTTAGATTTTCCAATTAATTTTTCTAAATCCTCTCTTTTTGCCTTTGCAATTCCCTCAATTGATTTGAACTTTGTGAAAAGTTGCAGCTTTGTTTTCTCTCCTATACCGACAATTTCGTCGAGTTCAGATTTTATTCCAGATTTTCCTCTTCGAAGCCTGTGTTGCTTAATTCCAAAACGGTGCGCCTCGTTACGAATATTCTGGATTACTTTTAAAGTGGTTGAGTTTTTATCTAAATACAGAGGAATTGGGTCGCCATAAGTGAATATCTCTTCCAATCGCTTTGCAATTCCTATCAATTTTACCTTATGAATAATTCCTAACTCTTTTAGGCTTTCTGCAGCAGAACTGAGCTGTCCCTTACCTCCATCAATAACAATAAGCTGAGGTAGAGATTGTTCCTCATCTATTAATCGTTTATATCTTCGGTACACAACCTCCTGCATTGTAGAAAAGTCGTCAGGCCCGACAACCGTTTTTACGTTAAAATGTCGATAATCGCGTTTCGATGGTTTAGCATTTTTAAATACCACGCAGGAAGATACCGGATTTGTTCCCTGAAGATTCGAGTTATCGAAACACTCAATATGAACGGGCAAATCAGGCATATTCAAATCTTCTTTCATAACCGAAAGCACCTTGTTTGTCTTATCCATTGGGTTCTGAGCCTCTATCCTCTTTTCGATTTCGAAGGAATGAGCCAAACAATTTCGGTAAGCAAGATCTAATAGTTTTGTTTTATCGCCTTGTTTTGGGATGGTGTAAGAAAAACCTTCGATCAGAAAATCGGGCTTAAAAGGTATGATGATATTTTTTTCTTGGCTATTTACTCGTTCACGAATTTCCGTTATTGCAATACCAAGTAATTCTTCCTTTGTTTCCTCTAGGTTTTTCTTTAATTCTAAAGTATATGTTTGGATAACCGATCCCTTTACAACTTTAAGGAAATTTACAACAGCATAAGTAGGTTTATCAACGATGTTAAATACATCTATATTAGTAACTTTATTACTAACAATTGTAGACTTACTTTGATATTTTTTAAGTATATCGAGCTTAGTCTTATAAAGTTGGGCTTGTTCAAACTTATACTCAATCGAAGCCTTTTTCATGGCCCTATTAAGCCAATCTTGAGCTGTTGAAAGGTTTCCTTTTAATATATTCTGTATCTCAACTATGTTTTTATCGTAATCTGAGCGTTCTTGGTTTCCAATGCATGGAGCCAAGCAATTTCCGATCTGAAATTCTAGACAAGATTTATAAGTTCCCTTTGCAATACTTCTACTATCAAGGTTTAAAGTACAGTTCCGCAAAGGGTAAAGTTTGCGGATAAGATCTAAAACTGTTTTAACTAATAAGCCTGAAGTGTATGGGCCGTAGTAAATACTCCCATCGTTAACATATTTTCGTGTAGATAAAACACGAGGGAAAGGTTCGTTCTTAATACAAATCCAAGGATAAGTTTTATCGTCTTTTAAAAGAATATTGTAACGAGGTTGATATTTTTTGATGAGATTATTCTCAAGAAGCAGTGCATCTGACTCGCTTTCTACGATAACATATTTTATATCGTTAATTTTGCTTACAAGAACTCTTACTTTTCTTGTATGAGTATCATTATTTGTAAAGTAAGATTGAACTCTTTTTTTTAAGTTCTTTGCTTTACCGACATAAAGCAATTCGTTTTCATTATTATAAAATTGATAGACACCCGGCTTATCGGGCATCATGTCCAAACGCTCTTTTATCTGATTTTTATCAATCATTAAATAAACTGATCAACAAAGTTAAATTGGTTAATATCAAATAACCCGCGAGGGGTTATCTTAAGTTTAGGTATAACAGACAATGCCATAAACGATAAAGTCATAAAAGGTGCTTTTAGAGCACAGCCATCTGCTTTAACTTTTGAATTTATATAATCATATTTTTGTGCAACATCTTCTGCAGGTTGATCTGAAATAAGACCATAAATAGGTAATGGCAAACCGAATATCTCCGCTCCATTATTGTAGCATACACCGCCTTTCTGCTTAATAATATAATTAACTGAATCAAGTATTGATTTATCATCAACGCCAACAGCAATAATATGGTGGCTATCGTGAGCAATGCTTTCGGCTATGGCTCCTTTTTTTATTCCAAAACCTTTTATTAAACTTACAAAAACCTCTTTTTCTTTATACCGATTTACAACAACAACCTTTAAAAAATCATTCTTAGTATCAGAAATAATTGGTTTACTCAAATCTTCAATATTGTAGATTTCCTTCTCGGTAACCAACTCCCCTTCTATAATTTGAATTGCTTGTATCTTATTTGATTTTGGTTGAAGTACTAAATCCTCTTTAGATATAGGTTTTGGAAATTTATAGTTAATGTTAATATCATTTTTTACAATTCGAGCCTCTGTTTTAAGAACATTAACTCCATCAATAAAATTCTCTAAAACGTTAAGATCTTCAAGATTATCAACAACAATAAAATCGGCATTATCTCCTTTTTGCAGTAAACCTAAATCTAAACTGTAATGCTTAATTGGATTGACAGAAACAACCTGAATAATGTCGAAAATATCATAACCCAATGCGAGTGATCGTTTTACCTGTTTATTTATATGACCAACTATAAGATCCTCGGGGTGACAATCATCAGTACAAACCATTGTTGAATTTGTATGAGTCTTGATTAACGAACTTAGAGAATTAAAATTCTTTGCTGCACTACCTTCACGAATAAGAACTTTCATTCCCATAGATATCTTTTCAAGAGCTTCATCCAAGGTAAAACATTCGTGATCGGTACTAATTCCTGATTTGATGTATTTAGATAAGTCTTCATTTTTTAATCCGGGAGCATGTCCGTCAATAACTTTTCCATTCTTTTGGGCTGCTTCAAGTTTCTTTAATACATCAGCATCGGAAAATATAACACCGGGAAAATTCATCATCTCTCCCAAAAAATGAATATCTTTTCTTTCAAGTAACTTCCCTATTTCTTCTGAATCTAATATTTTATTACAGTCATCGAATGGTGAAGCAGGGACACAAGAGGGTGCTCCAAAAAAGAATTTAATCTCTGCTCCTTTAGAGTTGTTGATCATAAAATCTATACCCTCCACTCCTGCTACATTTGCAATTTCATGTGGATCGGCAACAACAGCAATTGTCCCATGCTTTTTTGCAATTCGTGAGAATTGCTTTGGTGTAAGCATTGAACTTTCAATATGGATATGAGAATCCACAAACCCAGGAAGAATAATAGGCCCTGTGATAGTCTCATCTCTTTCAATAGACAATATTTTTCCTTGATAAATATTTATTCTGGCTGGGGTTTTTTTTCTTGAAATGGGATCGAAAACAATCCCCTTTATAATATTTCCTTCGGTCATAACACTAAATATTTAAAGAATAATTAAAAATAGCCATTTCAAACGCGCTGATAAATAGTTTTTTATAAATAATTGTTCCACGTGGAGCTAAATTTGGAGCTAGAGTTGTTCCACGTGGAGCTAACGACCAAAATAAACTAATAGAACATTAATATCACTTGGCGACACCCCCGGAATTCTTTGAGCCTCTCCTATTGTTTTGGGTTTTATTCTAGATAATTTCTGCCTGGCCTCAGTGCTTAAAGATTCTAATCGGCTATAATCAAAATCGGGATTAATAGTGATATGCTCAAGTCTCTCATACTTGGATGCAAACATTTTCTCCTTTTCGATATATCCCTGATATTTTATTTTAATTTCGGCGCACTCGATTACCTCATTACTTTTTCCATCAACAAATAATTCTTTTAGAGATGGAACTAACGATATTAAACTCAACAAACTCACTTCTGGTCTTAATAAAATATCTTTAAGTTTTTTCTTTTGATTAATTGAAGCGCTCCCAATACTATTTAAATATCCATTTACCTCATCAGGTTCGATACTGATTTTCTCAATCTTTTCAGTTAGGTTATTAATAGATGTATACTTTTCATTAAATCTTAAAATGGCCTCTTCAGAATTTAAGCCTATTTTTTGTGCAATTGGCATAAATCTTTCATCTGCATTATCCTGACGTATAAGAATTCTATACTCTGCCCTACTTGTAAAAACTCGATAGGGTTCATCAACGCCTTTAGTAACCAAGTCATCTATCATAACTCCTATATACCCATCATCCCTTTTAATTACAATCTCATCTAAACCATGAGACTTTTGATGGGCATTAATACCAGCAATAATTCCCTGTCCTGCTGCTTCCTCATATCCCGTTGTTCCATTAACTTGCCCAGCAAAGAAAAGATTGGGTACTAATTTCGATTCTAAAGTATGATGTAGTTGGGTTGGTTGGAAAAAATCGTACTCTATGGCATATCCCGGACGAAGTATGGTTACATTCTCAAATCCTTCTATTAATCTTAATGCGCTAAACTGAACATCAATTGGAAGAGAAGAGCTAAATCCGTTAAGATACATTTCATAAGTATCTACTCCATCTGGCTCTAAAAACAGTTGATGAGACTCCTTCTGCCAAAAAGTATGAACCTTATCCTCAATACTCGGACAATATCTTGGCCCAACCCCTTTAATTGTACCTAAGAAAAGTGGAGAATCAGAAAAACCTTTTCTTAACTCTTCATGAACGGCCTTGTTGGTATGAGCAATAAAACAACTTCTTCGTGGTAGTAAGGTAGTAACATTAGGATTAAAAGAAAACTTACCTTGTTCATCGGATTTCTGTTCAATCAACTTGGAAAAATCAATAGTCCTTCCATCGATACGAGCAGGTGTACCGGTTTTCATTCTTCCTACCTCAAATCCGAAAACTCTAAGCTGATCCGACAATCCAACTGATGGTAACTCCCCTATTCTTCCTCCTTCAAAATGAGTTTTACCAATATGAATAAGCCCATTTAAAAAAGTACCATTTGTAAGAATTAGTGTTTTTGTTTTGAAATGATAACCAGTCTTTGTAAAAACTCCATTAATGCTATTACCATCAAAATCTAAACTTACTACCTCATCCTGTAATAAATTAAGATTTTTAATTCCCTCAAGTTGTTTTCTCCACTCAATCGAAAAATGCATTCTATCACATTGAGCTCTTGGGCTCCACATGGCTGCTCCTTTAGAAGTATTCAACATCCTAAAATGAATAGTTGTTAAATCGGTAACTATTCCTGTATACCCACCTAAAGCATCAATTTCTCGAACAATCTGTCCTTTGCCTACGCCTCCAATAGCAGGATTACAACTCATTTGAGCAAGTTTGGTCAAATCCATGCTTATAAGCAAAACCTTTGAACCTAGATTTGCAGCTGCAGCTGCAGCTTCACAACCGGCATGTCCGCCACCAACTACTATAACGTCGTATGAATTATTCATTATTCTTCGTAAAAATGTTAAGAGCTAAATTCTCATTAAAAGTCATCTCCTTCTTGTCCTTTGAATTCTTATCCTTAAAACCAATTAGGTGTAATACTCCATGAATAATTACTCTTAACAACTCATCATTAAATTCTGTTCTAAACTTTTGAGAATTTGTTTTAACGGTATCAATAGAAATAAAAATATCGCCTTCAATTATTCTTTCGAAAGAATAATCAAAAGTGATAATGTCAGTAAAATAATTATGATTTAAATATTGCTGATTGATCGAGAGTATCTCTTCGTCTGAAACAAAAATTATTGATAACTCTCCTACCTGTTTGTTATGATTCTTAGCAACCTCTTTTATCCAATTACCTACTTTTCTTTTATCCTTAAGATTGTATTTTATTCCCTGATTGCTAAATCGGATGGCCATTATTATATTTTAAAAATCAATTCGACTTGAGTTCCTGTATCATTAAAAATTAGATCATCTGCTAATTTTTTCATAAGAAAAACTCCTCTACCTGATACGTTCTCGATATTTTCTGGTGTAGTCGGATCGGGTACTCTTGAAAAATCGAACCCTTTTCCCTCGTCAGCTATAAGGATATGTAAGTTAGGCTGTTTAAATTCTATTTCAATGAATACTTTTTTATAAGGATCAAGTTCATTACCATGAACAATAGAGTTATTTACTGCTTCAATAGTTGCAATTAAAATTTTTCCATAAATATCAGATGATATCTTGATTTCATCCGAAACCTCGTCTATCATTTTTTCAATAGCGCAAATGTTTTCAACCTTGCTCTCTATTGTGATTTTCTTTTTCATTTAACTGATATAAAAATTCATTAATTATACTTATTTTTCAGCAGAATAGTTTCGATTTACAAAAAATATTTGATTTAATTATTTTTTAAACCACTTTCCTGGATCTTCTGTTTTATTCTCGTTCCAAAGCTCAAAATGCAAAATTGCAGTTTCTTCTCCTTTTTGCAAATTTATTTCTCCAATTTTCTGATAAGAATTTACATCTTGCCCAACTGATACATTAACAACACTTAAATTGGAGTAAACGGTTAAATAATTACCATGCCTTATAAGTACTGCTAAGTTTGCTCCTGGAATCTTTATTATCTTTCTAACTTCTCCTTTAAATATAGAGTTAACCTGTGTGTTTTGAGAAACGGTTATATCTATTCCATTATTTTTAACTTTTACCTCTTTTAATATCGGATGAAAAGATTCTCCATAAACGCCTGTAAGAATTCCATTTTGAACAGGAAAATTAAACTTTCCAATATTCTCTTTAAAGTTTGAACTTAAAGCTACATAGTTAACGTTGGATGGTTTATTCTTTTTTAAACGTTCAGCCTCTCTCCTTGCCTCCTCTTCAATTAACTTTCTAATCTCATCAGTCAGTTTATTTGCTACCTTTTTTTGCTCTTCGAGATCAGCTAATAATCTTTTTTTCTTTTGAGTTAACCGTTCAACTTTTCTTTTATAACTCAGCTCATCCTTTTTTAAAGTACTTACTTCACGTTCTTTCTCTTGCTGCTTTTTACTAAGTTGATTTACATTCTCATTTAACTTTACAGTTTCATCCTTTATCAGGCTTATGCTTTGCTTATATCTTATAGCTATTTGCTTTTTATATTCTAAAACTTGTTGATAGAACTTTAATCGTTTATATGCTTGATTAAAATCTTTAGCAGAAAAAATTTGTAACAATAGATTGTTGCTAAAGTTATTTTTTTGAGAATAAACAATAATTCTTTTATACTCCTCTTTAATTATGCTTATTCTATTACTTAAACTATCAATTCTCTCTTTTCTTTTATTAATCTCTCCATTAACCTCTTCAACCTCATTGTCGATTTGATTTATTAAACTATTCTTAAGTTCAATTTTCTTCTTGGTTAATTTAATATTGGTTAAAGAGGTAGATGATTCCTTTTCTGTCTTATCAATTAATAACGTGATATTTTCTATCTCCTTCTCTATCTGCTTTTTCTTTTCTTTTAACTCAATAATTTGTTGAGAAAAAAGATTAGAACTAAACAGAAAAAAAGAAATAAAAAGAAAAGCCTGGAATATTTTAAAAAAGCGAGTCATCTTATTTAGTTCCAGTGTGCCCAAAACCACCAGCGCCTCGTTCGGTTTCAGCAATTATTTCAACACTTTTTAATATAACTTGCTCATGCTTAGCGAATACCATCTGACAAATTCGCTCACCATCTTCAATTAGTACTTGCTCGTTACTTAAGTTGATTAGAATAACTCCTATCTCGCCTCTATAATCTGCATCGATAGTTCCAGGGGAATTCAAAACAGTTAACCCTTTTTTGAGTGTCAATCCACTTCGTGGCCGAATTTGCGCCTCGTATCCTTCGGGTATCTCTAAAAATAAACCTGTACCAATTAACTTTCGCTCAAGAGGTTTAAGTGAAACACTTGTTTCAAGGTTTGCTCTTAAATCTAACCCTGCACTATAAATTGTTGCATACTCTGGGTTAGCATGTTTTGACTTATTAATAATTTTTACTTCCATCTCCTTATTTTATTCTGAAATTTAAGTCGCTAAACAAAAACTTTCCTGCTAATCGACAAGTTAAAAAACTACGAAATAGTAAAAGAAGTATTAATATTGCAAATAAATAACTCTTTGTTATTTACTTTTGCGAAAATAAAGAATAATAGTATTAGAAGTGTTTATCTAACAATTAAATTATGAGAACATCAATAGTAATTGTAACTCTTTTTCTATTTTTTGCTTCTTGTAGCAGCAAAAAAGAAGAAAATCAATTTGTTAAGATAAGCACCGAAAAGGGTGACATCATAATTAAACTTTACAACGAAACACCAAAGCATCGCGATAATATTGTAAAATTGGCCAACGAAAAATATTACGATGGGCAAATTTTCCATCGTATTATAAACAACTTTGTTGTTCAAGGTGGCGATCCCGATACTAAAAATGCTAAGCCTGATTCTCTTTACGGGAATGGTGGACCTAATTACCTTATCGATGCTGAATTCGTAGATACATTAATTCATAAAAGAGGTGCTGTTGGAATGGCTCGCGAAGGTGATGATGTAAATCCTGAAAAAAAATCTGCTGGCTCTCAGTTCTATCTTGTTAAAGGCAAACTATATACAAATGAACAATTAAATGAACTTGAGAATAAACTAGCATTGAGAAAGAAGTCGGCTTTATACAAAAAAATATTTTCTGAAAAGCTTGCCAACCTAAAAGACCAAAAAAAGATTGATACCATCTCTATTTCTTTAGATATGAGTATTACTTTTGACTCAATTTGGGAAAAACAGCCTAAGTTTAAATTTACAGATCAACAACGACGAGTTTATACAACAATTGGCGGCATCCCTCATCTTGACGGTAACTACACCGTTTTTGGTGAAGTTATACAAGGAATGGATATAGTTGAAAATTTTTCAGCAGTTGAAACTGATAAAAACGATAGACCTTTAAAAGATATTAAGTTTAGTATTTCAGTTATAAACAAGTAATTCGATGAAGAGTAAAATAGAATCTATTGGTAAAGAAATTGATAGCTTTTCTCCTTCAACTTTAGAAGAAGTAGAGCAATTCCGTATTAATATGCTCGGTAAAAAGGGGTTAATAACCGCCCTTTTAGCCGATTTCAGAGATGTTCCCGCTTCAGATAAGAAGGAGATTGGTCAATTAATTAATAACCTTAAAAACAAGGCTATTGACTCTATCGAAAATTCTAAACTTAACCTTAAGAATACCAATACCAATAAAACATCAATTGATCTTTCTCTTCAACAAGAATTTGTAGAGTTGGGTTCTCGTCATCCTATTTCATTAATAAAGAATGAACTCTTCTCAATATTCCATAAACTAGGATTTACTTTATCAGAAGGTCCAGAGATAGAAGACGATTGGCATGTATTCTCCGCACTAAATTTTCCAAAAGAGCATCCAGCACGTGATATGCAGGATACTTTCTTTATTGAAAAGAATCCTGATATCCTTCTTCGTACTCATACCTCCTCGGTACAAGTTCGAACAATGGAAACCCAAAATCTTCCAATTCGTGTTATCTGTCCTGGTAGAGTATTCAGAAATGAAGCCATTTCGGCAAGAGCTCATTGTATATTCCATCAAGTAGAAGGTCTTTACATTGATAAAAACGTTTCGTTTGCTGATCTTAAGCAAACCTTACTATTCTTTGCTAGAGAACTTTTTGGGCCAGAAACAGAAATAAGGTTACGCCCTTCTTTCTTCCCATTCACTGAACCTTCGGCTGAAATGGATGTAAGCTGTAAACTTTGTGGTGGTAAAGGTTGTTCAGTTTGTAAACATACTGGTTGGTTAGAAATATTAGGTTGTGGAATGGTTGATCCTACTGTTCTTGAACTTAACAATATTGACAGTAAAGTTTACTCAGGTTATGCTTTTGGAATGGGTCTTGAGCGAATGGCCATGTTGAAATATGGTGTAAAAGATTTAAGGCTGTACTTCGAGAATGATATTCGTTTTTTGAATATCTTTAAAAACTATCTATAAAATATTTTTGTTATACTTTGACTAAAATATAAAATAAAATGGTGGAAGATATACATCTATGTAAGGGTTGTACTTGTTCTAAATCTTCTATCTTCAGTTCATTAAGTAATGAGGATTTAGATTACATTGACGATAATAAATCTGTCAACATATATAAAAAAGGGGATGTTCTTTACCGCGAAGGCAATAGAATATTAGGTATATACTGCGTAAATTCTGGTATACTTAAACTTTATAAAACTGGTTTAGACGGAAAAGAACAAATAATTGCTTTTGCTCAAAAGGGTGATATTACGGGCTATCGATCTGTTTTGAGTAATGAACCTGCTTGTACTACTGCAGAAGTAATAGAAGATGCTGCCATCTGTTTTATTCCATCAAACATAATTTTCGCATTAGTAAAGAAAAATGCCGACTTTGCTTTATCATTAATGCAATTAACCTGTAAGGAACTTAATCAAGCAAACATCTTTATTAAAGATATTGCTCAAAAAACAGTTCGCGAACGTTTAGCCGAAGTGCTATTAATGCTTGAAGATACTTTTGGAAAAGATGCAGAAGGTTACCTTACGATATCATTAACAAGAGCCGAACTTTCAAATATAGTTGGAACTGCAACAGAATCGGTAATAAGGCTTCTTTCGGATCTCAAATCGGAAAACGTAATTAATATGTCGGGCAAGAAAATTAAAATAGTAAACAAGAACGAGCTTAAGAAAATTTCTAATCCTTATTAAAACAATCTTCCCTGCTCCTCTTTCTTATCTAAACCTAAGTGTTTATAAGCAAGCATAGTTGCTTCGCGTCCTCTTGGCGTCCTATTCAAAAAACCTTCCTTAATTAAAAAAGGTTCATATACTTCTTCTATAGTTCCTGAATCTTCACTAACTGCTGTTGCAATTGTATTTAATCCAACAGGTCCTCCATTAAACTTTTGAATAATAGTTTTTAAGATTCTATTATCCATTTCATCTAATCCTCTCTTATCTATCTTCAAAGCATCAAGAGCATATCTCGAAATTTCAATATCAACAATATTATCTCCTTTAACCTGAGCAAAATCTCTAACTCGTCTTAAAAGTGAATTTGCTATTCGAGGAGTACCTCTACTCCTTAAAGAAATTTCTGTTGCAGCATCTTCCGTTATTTCAATATTCAAAATACTAGCTGATCGTTTCAAAATTCTTTTTATAGTTTCAGAATCGTAATACTCCAAAAGCATCTTTATTCCAAAACGAGCTCGAAGGGGACTTGTTAATAATCCACTTCGGGTTGTTGCTCCAATTAAAGTAAATGGATTAAGTTCAATCTGAATTGATCTTGAACTGGGTCCTTTATCGATTAGAATATCTATTTTGTAGTCTTCCATTGCAGAGTATAAATACTCTTCTACAATAGGGCTAAGTCTGTGAATTTCATCAATAAAGAGTACGTCAGAAGGCTCAAGATTAGTAAGTATTCCTGCTAAATCTCCAGGTTTTTCGAGAACAGGTCCAGAGGTAGTCTTAATTGATACCCCTAATTCGTTTGCAATTATGTTAGCTAGAGTAGTTTTTCCTAAACCTGGAGGACCATGAAGTAAAACATGATCTAAAGCTTCGTTTCTTAGTTTAGCTGCTTGAACAAAAATTTTTAAATTTTCTACTATATCTTTTTGACCATTGAATTCTTCAAACTCAATTGGTCTTATTTTTTTTTCTAACTCTTTTTCAGAATCAACTCTCTCTCCTCGTAAAAAATTTTCGTTTAGCATTTCATTTAGAAATTTCTAACATTTTCAAAATTGGTAATCTTGCCTTATCCATCAAATCTTTCTCTAGTTCAATTACAGGCAATTCATACTTTAAAGATAAATATATCTTCTTTAAAGTGATCATCTTCATAAATTTACATTCACTACATCCGCAATTTGAAGCTCTGGGCGGAGGAGAAATGAATAACTTGTTAGGATTCTCCTTTTTCATCTGATGAATAATTCCTGATTCTGTAGCAACAATATACTCTAGTGAACTATCTGTTTTTGTAAACTTTAACAACTCTGCAGTAGAACCAATAAACTCGGCTAACAATAATACCGTTCTTTTACATTCTGGATGAGCTATAACTTTTGCATTTGGGTATTTTCCTTTAAGATCAACTATTGCTTCTACAGAAAATTCCTCGTGAACATGGCAAGCACCATCCCAAATGACCATATTTTCTCTATCCGCAATACTCTTTATATAGTTTCCAAGATTTTTATCTGGAGCAAAAACTACACCTTTTTCTTTTGGAACACTATTTACAATCTTAACTGCATTTGAAGAAGTACAACAAATATCAGATAAACTCTTTATATCTGCTGTGGTATTAACATATGTAACCACAACATGATTTGGATAATCCTTTAAAAAAATCTTAAAATCTTCGTAGTTACAAGAATCTGCTAAACTACAACCAGCATTTAAATCAGGAAGAATAACCTTTTTAGAAGGAGATAAAATTTTTGTTGTTTCTGCCATAAACTTAACACCAGCAAAAACTATAATATCTGATTTGATATCAACAACTTTTTGAGACAATGCTAAACTATCGCCAACAAAATCCGCAATATCTTGTATTTCGGCATTTTGATAGTAGTGAGCCAAAATAGTTGCATTCTTTTCTTGCTTTAACCTTTTTATCTCAGCAATCAAATCTAACTTTGGATCAATTTCTGAATCCACAAATCCTAGTTTATTAACACTATTAACATTTATAATCATATTTATTTTTTAAATAATTTATAAAATGATGATGATGTTATGCTGTTAATTCAGTTTAAAAAAAACTTGAAAAGCGCTTGCAAAATTGTCTATTAATATTCGGATAACAAATTTTTAACAGGTAGAATATTTACTTTTTACTTATAAATCAACCCAATTCAACATTTATTAACATACTGTTAATAGTAGAATTGTTTATAAAAAGATACTTTACGAACATGTTCATTATGGTTAATAATATGTGTGTATGTTATCACTAAATTCTAGTAATTACCCTTTGATAATCTAAAAAAAGTTATAAATGAATGAGGCGGGTTAAAATCCAAATCTTTTTTTAATACGTAACCAACATTATTATTAACAAAATCTAAACAAAATTATCAACATCTAAGTTCAATTGTTAATTAAAAAGAGAAGCAAGAAGATATATATAAATGGAGCGAAATTTGTATAAATCAGGGTAAAGCTTACTACCTTTATACAATAATTGAAAATAACAATGTATAGGATATTAATAGTGACTTCTATTTGCTTACTGCTTGCTTTAAAAGTGATGGGCGGATGCAGTTATCAAGAGCAGAAGGACACCATACAAAATCAAGAACTTAACAGAAATTACTTTCTCGCTTTTCCTGTTCTTTTCTATGGTGAGGAGACCAGTTGGGGCGGAGGTGTTTCGGGGGGCTACTATTTTACTAAGGAAGGAAAAGGAAAAGCCTCAAATATTCAAGGGAACCTCATATATACCTTAAAAAACCAAGCAAGTATATCTATTCTACCTAAGTTTTATACTGAAAACCGTGACTTCTATTACTCTGGACATATAAAAGCCGACTATTACCCTGATAAATTTTTTGGTATTGGTCGTAACGCTCATGATTCATTGGAGGAGAACTATATATCAAAAGATGTTTCACTTCTTTTTCAACGTCAAAGGGTATTGTTTGATGCCATTATGGTCGGATTTCAAGGACAATGGAGTTATTACAAAATAGATGATTTTGAGGAAGGAGGCCAATTAATAAACAAAACCATAACCGGAACAAAACCCTTCTTTACTTCAGGGTTGGGTTTGCTTGCTACATGGGATACACGCGATAACTTCTTTTACCCTACAGAAGGGGAATTTTACAAGGCCTCTTTGATGATTAATAGTAAGATATTTGGTAGTAAGTTAGAATTTAGCAAGTTAACTATTGACCTAAGAAATTACTACCCAATCATTGGACGCCATTTATTTAGTTTACAAGTGTTTGGCGATTTTGCTTGGGGCGATGTTCCTTTTCAATACCTACCCGCAATGGGTGGAAACGATGTTTTAAGAGGCTACTATAAAGGTCGCTATCGCGACAACAATCTACTTGCCGCTCAGCTAGAGTATCGATTCCCAATCTATAAATGGTTTAAAGGCTCGATGTTTGGTTCGGCAGGAGATGTTAGCCGCGAGATAGATGAAATAAGTTTAAAAGAACTTAAGATATCCTATGGTTTTGGGTTTAGAGCACGTGTAAACCCCGCTAATGTTCATCTTCGCTTTGATGTAGGATTTACACCCGATAACAAACCGGCTTTTTATTTTACGGCTAACGAAGCGTTCTAAAACAAAAAAGGGCTTGAACAACAAGCCCTTTCTTATTAATTATAATTCATTCTTATCCAAGAACAGTTTTCTCAACCTCATCAACAGTAATTGGTATACGCTTCGATCCAAGCAATCTGCAACCTTTTGCTGTAACAAGGATATCATCTTCTAAACGAACACCACCAAAACCAATATATTCAGCAACCTTATCGAAGTTGATAAAAGCGGTATTAATCATCTCGGTTTTCCACTTTTCAACAAGTGCGGGGATGAAATAAATGCCTGGCTCAACAGTAATAACAAAACCTTCTTGAAGCCTACGACCCAACCTAACATATGCGGTTCCAAATTGGTCGGAACGAGCAATTTCATCATCATAACCAACGTTGTTCTCGCCAAGATCCTCCATATCATGAACATCAATACCCATCATATGGCCAAGGCCGTGAGGGAAAAACAGAGCGTGTGCACCATTAGCAACAGCCTCGTTTACATCGCCCTTCATCAGGCCAAGTTCTTTTAATCCTGCAGCAATTACTTTTGCAGCCTCAAGGTGAACTTGAATATAAGGAATACCTGGTTTGGCAATCTCAATGGCTTTATTGTTTGCTGCCAAAACGATATTGTAAATATCCTTTTGACGCTGTGTGAATCTTCCACCAACAGGGATAGTTCTTGTAAAGTCTGATGCATAATGAGAGACAGATTCGGCCCCGGCATCGCACAGTAACAAACGACCTTCTTTTAAGATTTGCGAATGATCGTGGTTATGAAGCGTTTCTCCATTTTGCGATAAGATAATTGGGAACGATGGGAATAGGCCTAAGCTACTAGCAACACCTTCCATTGCACCGGCAATATTCCTTTCGGTTTCACCAATTTTTGCCATTTTCATGGCTGTTGTATGCATTATATATCCTATATCGCACGCTTTTTCAATCTCTTCAATTTCGCATGCCTCTTTGATAGAACGTAATGAAACGATAGCATTAACAAGGTCTTTAGATGCATACTTTTGAACCAATGAGGGGTGAATACCCAGCAAACGTTCAAGAGTGATAATATTTTCGGCACGATATGGTGGAGTAAAATGAATTTTTCTTCCTTGATTAATAGCTCGCTGTAGGGTTGATGCTAAATCTTTTAAAGGATGTGTGCAAAGTACTCCTGCTTTTGCAGCAAGTTCGTTGATAGTGGGCTGAGGGCCCATCCAGATAATATCATCGATATCGACATTATTTCCGTAAATACAATCCTTACCGTCTTCGATATCAATTACTCCAACAAGACCGGGTAGATCGAGGCCAAAGAAGTAAAGGAAGTTGCTATCCTGACGGAAATGATAAGTGTTTGCGGGGTAGTTCATTGGCGCTTCGTTATTCCCAAGAATAAGAACAAGACCAGAACGAATTTTCTTCCGCAGTTTAAGTCGTCTTTCCGAATACACTTTACTATCAAACATGGTAGTTTATTTTTTTAATGGAGTTTAAAGGTAGCTTCAAATGTTATATAATTCAAAACAAAAAGTGTTAATTACTTATTTATCTCCTCCCAAATTAGAGCAGCAGCGCCAAGAACAGCAGCATTCTTTCCCTCTAATCCCGAAGGAAGAAGTTTTACTTTACCTCTGAAAATTGGGAACATATACTCTTCCATATATTTTTTTGTTGGATCGAATAAAAAGTTTCCCGCTTTTGCCACACCACCAAAAAGGAATATTGCCTCGGGGCTAAAAAGGGTAATGGTTTCAGCAAGTTTAATGCCTAAAATACGACCCGAATATTCAAATGCTTCAAGCGCAATAGGGTCGCCATTATGAGCAGCCTCTGTAACAATTTTTGATGTTAGGTTTTCGTAGCTAACATCCCTTAAAACACTTGGTTTATTGCTTTGAGCAAGAAGCATGAATACGGTACGTTTAATGCCGGTTGCAGATACGTATGTTTCGAGGCAGCCCTTGTTACCGCAGCCACACATTCTGCCATTTACCTCAGAAATAGTATGACCAAGCTCCCCGGCAAAACCATCGTGTCCAATAACCAACTTTCCGTTAGCGACAATTCCACTACCCAAGCCTGTTCCAAGGGTAACGACGATAAAATCTTTCATCCCTTTGGCGCTACCAAAAAGCATTTCGCCAAGAGCGGCCGCATTGGCATCGTTTGTAACAACAGCAGGGAGATCGAGGTTTTTTGTAATTTCTTTACATATTGGCAACATCCCTTTCCATTCGAGATTTGGGGCGTTAACAATTGCACCTAGGCCAAAAGAACCGTTTGGAGCCCCAATTCCCACACCGCAAAGTTTGTATTTTTCAGAACCTACTTGAGCATGAAGGGCTTTGATTTTATTCGATAGAGATTCGATATAGGCTTCAAAACTTCCATTATTGCGAGTAGGCATTGTTGTTTCTGCAACACAATCACCATCCCGAGTTACTAATCCTATCACAGAATTGGTTCCGCCAATATCTATTCCAGCAACAATTTCAATCATTGTATGATAATATTGTATTACCTATTTAATCTCCTCAAAATCTACGTAGTCGCCAACAGTTTTGTCAACGATTTTTTCTTTTGATGCGGTGTCTTTTATATAGGTTTCACCAACCTTTTGTCCTTTGTCTGCCTCAGACTGTTGCTGCATTCTACGAGCTAAACGGGCAAGATAGATTCTTAGAAAGATTCGTCCTATCCAACCCAAAACAGTCAGAACAATAAAGACGATCAAAATAAATTTTAAAAACCACATTATATTGATGTTTATTTTACTGCATAGTTTAATAGCATCCCCCTTGAAGAACCCGTAAATAGGTTAAATGTTACGCCCGAATTAGATAGTTTAGCAATGCTAAAAGGCGAACACCCTTTCAAAGGAAAACCATTATACAAAGATCCATTACCATTTATTAAATACAATTTTCTACTTGAAGAAGATGTAAAGCCTAAATATTGCGAAGATTTGGAAAGCATTATATTTAATATTTGAGAGTCTATTTCGGTGTCAAACTTATATAAAAACATTAAGTTTTTATTTTGTTTGTAAACGTAAAGTTGAGATTTATCTAAAAAGATATATTCAACTTTTCCGTCGGCATCTATGTCTTTATAATCAAAAGAATGACTCGATGAAAAAGCCTTTATTGCAACATCTTCAACCCTACCATTAAAGTAGATAAACTTAATAAGCCCAACAGAATCAGTTGTTACCAACCGATCGGTGTGATTGCTATTAGCCTCATCCAATATAAATTGGCTATTCAAAGATTTTGAGAAGTATCTTGGAAATGTGACACGCTCCTCTCCTTTTCTATCGAGAATGTAAGGGCGATTTTCATCAGCAAAAACAATGAAATCTTTCCCCTTAACCCTAAAGTGTTGTAGTTGGTTATATACCTTACGCTCGCTTTTGCGGAAGCTCCATCCTGAAATAGGCTTACCGTTATTATTATAGGTGTAAATTTTCTGATCTTCGCACGCAACAAATAACCGATAATCGCGACTGCCATCGTAATCAAAAATAGCAACAGGATTGGTTGCCTTTGATCTTAATTTAACTGGAAACCCCTCCACAAAACTCCCACGTCGGTCAATTGCGAAGATAAAACTGCGAGTATTAAAAACATACTGAAGCTTATTATTCTTTAGCAAGTCAACCTGTTCAATATCTCCTAAAATTGGCTCGGGAAGTTGTTTAGTCCATATTACCCTACCGACATCGTTAAGTAGGTACACCTTGTTTTTAACGTCTTGTACGAAAATCTCTTTGTTTTTAGTTATATGATTTACAACTATTTGAGGCTTCATTGTAAAAATGGTATCGAGTCTGGTTTCCCAAGCTGTTTGAGGTTCTTCGGATGTATATGGAGAGTACCGAATGCTGATATTGTTGAAAAGCATTGAACTTCCACCGTTCATCTGTAGCGAAACACCCTGAATACGGTTTAAAGCGGAAAGATGATTGAAAAATGAAGATGTTTGGTCAAGATAATTATAAAATAAGGACTCTGCTTTATGAGGGTTTAAGTAGATAAAGTAGTTTGATTCAGCAGCAAGTAAATTACTAAACTGCCGATACGAAATATCGAGCTGAAGAAGGTTGTTACGGATGTTTGCAAGGATAAACTTTGAAATAGCCTCTTTTGATGAACCAAAAACTACGAAATCATCAATAAAAGTGAAATACTCATCAGAAACCTCGGCGAATAAACTCCCAAATAGCGTTGAGTTAATTCCTCGCGAAGGTAATTTGAAGATATCAACACTTTTTTCATCGTCAATTTTCAACGAACTTTTATATTCTGATTTCCTCAAGCCCTTACTTTTTGCATATTTTTCGAGAGCATCAACAAAAAGTTGTTTTGTTTGGCTTTGCCCCCTATCCTTCATGGTAACAAACCAACAATCTTTATAGTCTAAGCCATCAAAAGCAGCGTAAACCAAAGCAATCTCTTCTAAGAAAACCGACTTGTAGAGTTCGTGTATGTTTTCGCCAAAAGCAGTATTAAAATCGCTAAGAGCCGAAGTATAGTTAAGTATCTTGTCCGTTTTATCGAGATATAATCGATAATCGTTTAGGTAGCCATCAAGATTTGTTATACCAAGGCAAACAAAAAAGGCCGTTTCGGAAGGAAGAACCGACGCTATTTTATTCTCAATCGGGCGCTGGTTGGCAAAAATCTTTAGATAGGAGTTTGATGTATCAACAGTTTGGGTAAAGCCATTTAGGAAAACTTCGTCCTCTTTTAGGCTAATGTCTAACTCGGTCCAATCGGCAATATCACTAAAAGCGTTAAATCCCTCCTTATAAGAGGAATTTAAATATTTTTTGAATGTTAATGGTAGGGTTTGATTGTTGTAGAATAGGTTAGCATCTACTTTAGTTCCTGCTGTTTGGTAAATAGCTGAAAAAGTTGCCGTTTTTAGCAGAGAAGCATTATTATGGATTTGATTTACTGCTTTTTCAATAAGTTTTTTGGAGGAAGAGCAAATCAGGATCCCCTTATAAATTGAAAAAGATAATACATCGGAAGATCTATAGCTGTCAACAAGGCTTGAAATTGTTGCATTCTCAAAATCATATTTTTCAATTTTAAAACCCTTGTTTACAAAACTATTAACCAAGTTATTCTGTTCGCTTTTATCAAATCCTTTTGATACCCTCACAGCGGATAGATAGTTGAATTCACCATTCTGATCGACATGTGTTGAGATGTAAACAGGGTTAACAGTAATCAACAGGTTAAATGCTGATGAGCGAATGCTTAAAGTGTCTATCAAAGCGATAATGCTGTCAGTTTTTGCTACAGATGTAAATGGCTTAAGAGTTTCCCATATATGATTACGATTTCGAAGATTTTCGGTGAAACGATGGAAATTATTAACCTTTAAAATAAAAGAAGCAGATACAGGAACTGCCGAAATAGCATCGGTAGATACATCGTAATCTTCCTGCGAGCGGAAGAAGAGAAAATAGGCTAATGAGGATAAAATGATAAGCGAAAAAACAGAAAAAAGTAGAAACTTCTTCATGGCAACTCAAAACCTTTAAGTCAACTACTGTGTAGCGAATTATATGCAAATGTACAATCTTAAATCATCAAATTATAATGTATAAAAGATATTTTAGATGATGTAGATTATCGCCAATGAATTGTGATACATAAAGATTAAACCTAAATTTGTAGCGTTTATTAGGTTTGTAAAACATTTTACACCAAAGAGAAGAAATAATTTTTATGAATCGGTGTTTAATATTAGTACATAAAAGTTATATTGGCATAATGTTTTTAACAGATAATCAATGAGTCGCAGAGTATTAGGATTTATCTTTTTTGATATCATATTTATAATGATGGGTTTTTTTATTAGCGCAATGCTAAAACACTCATCATTTATAGCATACCTAACAAATTATACCGAGGCGTTACTTGTATTTGGTGCTATTTGGATTGTAATATCGTTGACTTTTAGCAAGTATGATCTTGATGCAAAAAAACATACAGACAACACCAAGCAGATCCTAATTAGTAACCTTGGAATACTTGCTTTTACAACAATTCTAATTTTCTTTTTACGTGCTGATAGATATTCACGGTTCATTGTAATTGGGACCGTTGCTTTTACAACCTTTTTTGAAATTGCATTCTTCTACTTTTGGGTGTTGCTAAAGAAAACCAACGTCCTTTCAGATGATTTTCTCCAGCCGAAATCTCGAAGACCGAAGAGAAAGGAAAAAGAGCAAACATATAAAATTGATGAGCCTGTTCTTGTTGATAAAAAAAGAGAAGCGGCCATAAAGAAGGAGATTATCTTTGAGTTAGGACGAACCGCTTACTGTTACTTCGAAAAAGCAGTAAATCTTTTTTCAGAACGAAATCTGATCCTTTCAACCACCACAAGGTTTAACGTTTCAAATCAAAGCGACGATTACTATAACTCTATAATAAATCTAAAGCGGGTTAATGATATCCGAAGAATCAACAAGTTTTTTGAGGCAGTAAATGATAAACTCCCCAAGGGAGGAATATTTGTTTGCCTTGCCGAAACGAAAGAGCTGAGAAAAAAACGTATACTCACCAAATACCCACCTATTTTTAATTATATATACTATACACTTGATTACTTTCTTAAACGCGTATTTCCAAAATTCCCTTTTACAAAAAGTATTTACTTCGTTTTAACCCGAGGCGAGAATAGGGTAATAAGCAGAGCAGAACTTTTAGGACGGCTTTACTCGTGTGGATTTGAGGTGTTAGAAGAGGAGTATGTCGATAATCACCTCTATGTAATTTCCCGAAAAATTAAACAACCAGCCTTTGACCTTGAGCCCACCTATGGGCCAATTATTAAGCTTAAGCGAATTGGAAAGGGAGGAAAGATTATAAAAGTATATAAGATGCGCACCATGCACCCTTATGCTGAGTATTTACAAAGTTATATTTTCGATAAGCACAACTTGCAAGAAGGAGGAAAAATTCGTGATGACTTCAGGGTTTCCACACTTGGAAGATTTATGAGAAAGTTTTGGATTGACGAATTACCAATGATAGTTAACCTTTTAAAAGGTGACCTTAAAATAGTTGGTGTTCGACCGCTTAGCAAACACTATTTTAGTCTTTATACCAAAGAGTTACAAGAAAAAAGGGTAAGGTTTAAACCGGGATTAGTTCCTCCATTCTACGTAGATAATCCTAAAACACTCGATGAGATAATGGCCTCAGAGATGAAGTACCTAAACGCCTACGAAAAGCATCCTTTTATAACAGATATAAAGTATTTCTTTAAAGCCTTTTACAACATTATAGTTAAACGGTACAGAAGTAACTAAAAAAGGGTGCTAAGGCACCCTTTTTCTTTTATCTAGCATCTGAAGTCTAATGTCTTCAAATTATTTCTCACTTAGCAGCAGTTCAATAAGTTTTGTTGTTTCATCAACAAATTTGGTATAATGCTCGCCTGTTCCTGGACCAGAAAAACCAGTTTCAACTCTACGAATATGGCCTAGTTTATCAATAAACATTCCTGTTGGGAAAGCCATTTTACCTTCTATTGGGTAAAGTACTGAATCCCTCTTTGCACCCCCACGAGGAGAAACATATAAGAATGTGTAGTTTGCCCCAGTTTGCTTAATGAAACGCTCCATTTTAACTTTTGATGTTTCGAAGGTTTTATCCTCGAAATTTAATGCCACTACTTCAAAGCCTTTGTCCTTATATTTACTATATAATTCGCGGAAAAGACGAGCCTCATCCAAGCAGTTTGGGCACCAGCTTCCACCAGCCAAAACAGCAAGTACTTTACCTTGAAATACTTCATCTTTAGAGGTTACTTTGTTACCATTCATATCGATACCAGCAAAATCAAAGGTTGACATTCCCTTTTTCACCCTTACAAGTTCCTCGTTTGTAGGAAGAGCAATTTTATCATTGCGTTCAGCACGCCATTTGCTAACCCACTTTGGACTACCCATAAAACGACCATTCTCCATGGTGTTTTCGTTAGTAAGTTCGGCTGTGATGATAAATGTGTGAGAACCATCAACTGCAGAAAGCATGAATTTATTTCCCGATACTTTTCCCTCAAGATAACGATAATCGCCGGTTGTGTTGAGGAAAGTTCCTGTAACCTTATCCCCTTCTTGTTTAAACTCCCCAACCATTATTGTTGAATCGGGAGTTCCTCCGTTTTCTATAATCTTCCAACGACCAGCAACGTTAAAGGCTGCCTTTTCGGTATTATTGGGGAATCGATCGGTAATGCCAGCAATGGCAAAAAACTTATAGGAATTAACAGCAGCTTTCCCCTTTGGGTAATACTTTCCTACCAAAGAATCGTTTTTAAAAACAGCAACGATCTCGCTTGTAAACACAGGAAGTTTCATGAAAAGGGTATCGCCATTTTTGGTTATCTCATCAACAACAATTTTTTCATCGGCATTTGTGATTAAAAACTGAGAATTTCCCTGCTCGTTAACCGAGTAGTTAAGGTTGAAATTAACATCCATGCTCCTATCGGCAGGATCAATTTGAATTACACCAAGCCATGGACCTTGCTTCATTTCGCTCTTTTTGCTGCATGCGGCTATTGCAACAAGAGCAATCGCAATGATTAAAAGTTTCTTCATAAATAGGTAAGGTTTAATATTAACGTTTTCTTCTAGGTTTCATCTGCTTTTTAAAAGATGTTTGTTTGATAGGATTATCGCTAACAAGTTTAAAGTCGAGATGCTTTTTAGCGAGATTTGTTCGCCAAACCTCAATTTTAACCTCATCGCCTAGCTGAAACTTTTTAGCCGTTTGCTTGCCAACTAAGCAGTAGTTATCCTCATCAAACTCGTAGAAATCGTCATCCAGTTCACGGATTGGCACTAAACCCTCGCATTTACTTTCAACCAGCTCAACAAAAATTCCAAAACCGGTTACGCCAGAGATTACGCCAGAGAATATCTGACCAACCTTATCCGACATGTATTCAACCTGCTTGTACTTTATCGATGCACGCTCGGCTTCTGAAGCGCGAACCTCCATCTCCGACGAATGCTTACACTGCTTTTCAAGAACCTCTTGGTTTTCCGGCGCCCCATGTTTTAGGTAATGCGCCAAAAGCCGATGAACCATCATATCGGGGTAACGACGAATAGGTGATGTAAAGTGCGTGTAGTGCTGAAATGCCAAACCGTAATGTCCAATATTGTTGGTAGAGTAGCGAGCCTTAGCCATAGTCCGCAGGGCAAGCGTTTCGATAAGGTTTTGCTCCTTTTTGCCCCTCACATCTTCCATCAGCTTATTTAGCGATTTGCTAATTTGCTTTTCGCCTCCACCTTCGATATTGTAACCAAAGCGGGTAATAAAACTACGGAACGAATCGAACTTCTCGGTATTTGGTTTGTCGTGGATACGATAAACAAAGGGTTTTACTCGCTCTTTATCTTTTACCTTTCCAATAAGCTCAGCCACCTTTTTGTTGGCAAGGAGCATAAACTCCTCAATAAGCTGGTTCGATTCCTTGTTCTCTTTGAAGAATACGCCAAGAGGTTTTCCTGTTTTATCTAGATCAAACTTTACCTCAGTTCGCTCAAAACCAATTGCACCCGATTTGAACCGTTTCTTCCTTAGCGTTTGAGCAAGATCATGAAGTTTGAGAATCTCATTTAACATATCACCCTTGCGAGTCTCAATAACCGCTTGAGCCTCCTCATAAGTAAAACGGCGCTGTGAGTAGATAACGGTTCTTCCAAACCAAGTATTAAGGATATCGGCAGCATCGTTTACTTCAAAAACAGCCGAGAAGCAAAGCTTCTCCTCGTTTGGACGTAATGAGCAGATAAAGTTCGATAACCTTTCGGGTAGCATAGGAACGCATCTATCTACCAAGTAAACAGAGGTGGCACGCTCTAAAGCCTCGACATCAATAGGTGAATTGGGCTCAACGTAATGCGTGACATCGGCAATGTGAACGCCAACCTCGTAATTGCCGTTAGGCAAAACTTTGAACGATAAGGCATCATCGAAATCCTTTGCATCAACAGGGTCGATGGTGAAGGTTGGAATATCCCTAAAATCGCGACGTTGGTTATAGTCCTTTGTGGTAATCTCCTCAGTAATCTTGCTGGCTACAGCATTTAGCTCCTCGGGGAATCGATATGGAAGTTCAAACTCAGCAAGGATTGCGTGCATTTCAACCTCGTTAACACCCGGGCTACCTAACACTTCAATAACCTCACCATTCGGATTCTTCATGTTTGCTGGCCAATCGGTAATACGAGCAATAACCTTTTGACCATTTTTTGCCTTTTTCAGATCCTTTTGTGCGATAAAGATATCGTAAGGCATCTGCTTGTTATCGGGAATTAGGAATGCGTAGTTGCGCTCAAGGCTTATTGTTCCGACAAAGTTACGCTTAGCGCGTTCAATCACCTTAACCACCTCTCCTTCAGGAAGATTTCTCCTTATCCGATGAGAGATTAAAACCTGTACTCTATCACCATGCAAAGCGTGGTTTAGGCGAAACTCTGGGATTATTATCTCTCGATTATCCTCGGTGGTTACATTGGCCGTTCCATCATTGTTGATTTCAATTGTTCCAAAAGCGTAACCAACCAACGCTTTTAGTTTGAATTTGCCTGTATATAACTCTTCGAGCGCTCCGCTGAACTTCAGCTCGTAAAGCACTTCGGTTATCATCATACGTGGGCCATCATCTTTGATGTTGAGCTCTTTGGCAATTTGCTTATAGTTGTATGTATATGATGGATTTGCGGAGAATAGCGCTAGAATTTCCTTTATTAAATCTTTCTTTCGAATGCCTTTTTTAGCCTTCTTGTCGTGTTTTTTCTTTTTGTCTTTCATGTGTTTATAGTTTATTAATCACCACGTAACCAAAAACAAACAATGTCAAAGTTATGGTTGCTTTTGTAGTGGCTCACATGGAATGTCCATTTTTTAATTATCGCATTTGGCAAAAACTATATCATGGACATTTCATAATTATTTAAAATACTGATAGTTTTAATTAACTAACAGATATACAAATGTAAATGTTTTGTAGGGGATTAGGAAGGTTATATTGAAACTAATGAATTTAAATTGAAGACAGTGAATTTATATAATGTTTATAACTACTTTCAAAAGCGCGGCTGCTAACTCTTAGATGAAGCGTAATCAATTTTACAGAGGGGTAAACCTTTAGTTGTTTTTGGATACAATTATGAAGGAAAGATTACTGTTACCTGATCATCCGCAATTGATTTAAGAGGTTAAATTGGAGATTTTCCTGTTGCAGGAAGTCACAAAAAGTTATTATTTAGAGATATCTACACCACAATTCAAAGTATTACTTTTTATATCACCCACACTCAAGATGCTATGAAACAAGAAATCTGTTCTCCATTTTTTATTCTTGTTGGCAAGAATCTTTAAATATTTTGCGTTATGTTTGGAAATGTATTTTTGCGAAAACCAAAGTATGCATGCAGGATTTTTTTCGGGTTCATTATCTTGTGCATGTAACCATTTACCATTTTCTCCAAGTGATTCCCCATGATCAGAAAGGTACACCATACAGGCATTTAACCCTTCAAGATGATTAATTATCTTACTCAAAAAATAGTCAGTGGATACAATCGTATTATCATATGAATTTATTAGTTCGGATTGAGAGGCATAAATAATATTTTTTGTTTCTAATATTGGTTTAAAAATAGTTGTGCTATCTGTAAAATGATCGTTATACCACCAATGGCTTCCAATGGTATGTATAATAATAAGTTTTCGCGGTGCGTTGACTTTTAGAGATTGTTCAAGATGCGATAAGGCATCTAGGTCAAGCCATTTTTTGTTATAATTATACACTGAAAACCCCGGGTTCACATAAGTTACGTTTTGAGCCTCCTTTACCAAAGGCATATAATTTGGAGCCGGTTCTTGGTTAGCAATCCATGTTGTAGCATATCCACAACGATTAAAGATACTTATAAACGATTGCTCAGTTAACGAAGGTTCATGATTAAGGCTGTCTGAACGAGTTAAAAAGTGTGCTAAGCTTGGGTTCGTATGCGTCCATTCGGAATATATGTTTGGATAACTTATTGAAGTTGTTTTGCTTAGCATTGGAGTCGTTGCTCTTTTATATCCATTTAGTTGAAAATGATCTGCTCGAGCAGATTCTCCAATAATTAATACCAGGGTAACCGTATCTGACTGACAGTAGGCGTCTAAGGCAAATTCTGAACGACTTCTACTTACGTTTTGTATTTGTTGAGAATATATTTTGGCAACAAAGTAAATGCTAAAAGGGAGGCGTTGGAATATGCTATTGTTTCTGTATATGTTTATTTGGTAAATAAATGTACCAATCAAAAACACAGCAATAAATTCAATCCATCTAAATCTATACACTATTTTTTTAAATCTATAAAAAACAGCAAAAACAGAAATTGTAATAGAGGAGCCAACAAACAGGACTAACGAAAGGGTTATCAAATCAAGTGAGGTTCTAATATCGTTATGGAGTGCTGCATCTAAAATGCTTGTGGTAAAAGTTACATTTTGAAAAAAAACAAAATATGCAATCGTGGCAGATACTGAAGAAATTAGTGGAAAAAAAAGAGTAAAAACATATTTATTTAAAGCCAAAAAGTAATAGAATGCAAAGCAGCCAATAGTAACTATCAAAAAATGCAAAACTGTGAGCGTAAGGTCTTTAAACCCATCAATGGGCGTATGAACATAGTTAGATAGTGTGGTAAAACAGCAAGAAAATATGGTTATTAAAAATACAAAAAGGAGAAAATGGTAATTATTCGTTTTAATCATAATAAATTACGTCTAACGGGTTTTATATGAAAATAAGATATATAAATATAAAGGTACGAATTATACAATGGCATAATACTGGAGTTTATCTTCAAAAGGAATGGCAAAAACGATTAATATAATATGCATAACTCAATTATATGGCAATTTTCCGAGTACACTTTCAAAAAATCAGATTCAATTAATACCCTCACAGGAAAATACTACCTTTATAAAATATCGATAAAATAAAAAAGGGGGATCTGATCCCCCTTAAATTTTTTAATAGCTGAATCTATGCATACCCTTGAGTTGCAAAACTTCCAAGTATAAATATCTCCTGGGGAGTAACACTTAAAACAGGCATTGGCGATTTGCTAAGCATCTGCTGTGCGTAGCTACCCAAAACGAAGTTGCTAATTGCTTTCGATTGCTCGGTCATAATGCTAATCATATCAGCATTAACATCAAGCGCGTACTCAATGGTAATATCGGTAAGGTTATCACCAACAAGGCTTGCGGTTTTATATGGGATTTTTAAACCATCGAGGTATTCTCCTATTTGCTTGGTATAGGCATTCAGTTTGCCAACAACCTCATCGGTTTGTAGCGACGATACCGCAACAATATGAATTTCGGCATCAAAAGCTTTTGCTATCTCAGCTGTGAGAGGCACCTTTTGGCGTGTATCCGATGTAATATCAATGGGCATTACAATTATTTTAACTTCATGAGGAACCGAGCCATGACGGATGGTTATAACGGGTTGCTCGGTTGCCGAAACAATTTTAAAAGCATTGCTACCAATAAAGAACTCCTCAAAACCCGATGCTCCATGGGTTGAGCAAATAATTGCCGTATCTTCAAACGCCTCGGCTTGGTTTACCACTTCGCGATAAATCTTTCCCTTTTTAACAATATATGTTAACTCAAGACCCTTGTTTAGTTTGGTTTTATATTCTTCAATAAGTTTCTCAAAATTTTGAATTGCGGCCTTATGCTCCTCCTCAAGACCAATACGTCCCATCTCCGAAACAGGACGTTGAACATAAACCATTTGAATATTGCAATGAAGGTGATTGGCAAAAATTAGCGCTAATCGCAAACCGTTTAGCGACTCTTTCGAGAAATCGATAGGAACGATTATATGTTTCATGTCAACTGAGTTTAAATTTGAAGAGCTTCCTAGCAAATGTAGCTAGTTTGTACGAAGTTAACAAGGATAATCAATTAAACGTAAATTCATTTGTTTTATTCTTTGCGCCCTTTGCGAAAACTTCGCGAACTTTGCGGTTAAATTGAATGTTTAATCAATTTCTTTTACTTTGTAAAAAAAATTTGTCTATGCCAAAATATAGATATTGCGAAAGCTTAACCCATCTCAAACGGCTTAAAACACATACTGTTTCTGTAGGAGCGATTACGATTGGAAGTGAATATCCTGTTAGGGTTCAAACAATGGCTACGACCAGCACCAACGATACTTTATCAACCGTAAACCAATGCATTAGAGCTGTTGAAGCAGGAGCTGAGCTGTTTCGAATTACCGCACCAAGCATTAAAGAGGCAAAAAACCTAGAGAACATTAAGCAAGAGCTTTTAAAAAGAGGAATCACTATTCCACTTGTAGCCGATATTCACTTTAACCCCGAGGTTGCTCTCGAAGCAGCACTATTTGTTGAGAAGGTTCGCATTAACCCAGGCAACTATGCCGATCCACGTGCTAAGTTTCAAAAGTTCGATTATACCGACGCGGAGTATGCCGAGGAGTTAATAAAGGTTGAGGAGCGATTTGTTCCATTGCTCGATTTATGCCGAAAGCGCAATGTAGCCATAAGAATAGGAGTGAATCATGGTTCTTTATCAGATAGGATTATGAGTCGCTATGGCGATACTCCCGAAGGAATGGTTGAATCGGCAATGGAGTTTATACGTATTTGCCATAGGCAAAATTTCAGAAACGTTGTAATCTCAATGAAATCAAGCAATACCCGGGTGATGGTTCAATCAACGCGTATGCTTGTAAACAGGATGCTTAATGAGAATATGGTCTACCCGCTTCACCTTGGGGTTACCGAGGCGGGCGAAGGTGAGGATGGTCGAATTAAATCTGCTGTCGGCATCGGAACGCTCTTAGCCGATGGAATTGGCGATACCATTCGCGTTTCGCTCACCGAAGAGCCAGAATTTGAAATCCCTGTGGCTAAAAAACTCACGAGCTACTTTGCAAATCGCCAGACAAGCCCTTTAATTCCCGAAATCAACGAGCTGCCATATAACCCATTCTCCTATAATCGACGAAAGACGAAGCATATTGATGGTATAGGCGGAGCAACTCCTCCTGTTGTAATCGCCAATTTATCTAGGTTTGAAAGAATAGAATACAAAGATCTACTCGGTTGGGGATGGAGTTTCAATGCCTCTTCAAAGAGTTGGAGTAGGAGCGAGCAGGCTGCCGATAAATTCTTTTTAGGCAAGGCTGATATTTCAACTATAGAAAGCAAGGATCAACTTCCAATTATTTCCAATACTAATGGTTCAGATTACATTTTTGTTGATCAAAGCATCTTAACCCCTGAGAAGATTCAATGGATAAAGACGAATCCAAACATAATTCTAGTTCTATCAACATCAAATGCAAACGGTTATGCCGATCTACGCGCTGCTTTTATAAGGTTGATGAACGCTGGGATTGAGAATCCTGTTATTATTGAAAGGGATTACAAAGATACGGATGTTGAAGCGTTTCAGTTAAAATCTTCTGCTGATATCGGCGCCTTGATGATTGATGGACTTGGCGATGGAATTATGATTACTGCAGAAAACATTGATTCAAAAGTTATTTGTACAACTTCTTTTTCAATTCTTCAGGCAGCACGAACAAGAACAACTAAAACCGAATTTATATCTTGTCCCGGTTGCGGCAGAACGCTATTCAACCTGCAGGAAACAGTGGCAAAGATTAAGGCTGCAACAGGTCATCTTAAAGGTTTAAAAATCGGTGTAATGGGCTGTATTGTTAATGGTCCTGGCGAGATGGCCGATGCCGATTACGGCTATGTTGGCATGGGAAATGGAAATGTATCATTATATAAAGGTAAGGAAGTTAAAAAGAAAAGTATTTCCGAAGATATTGCTGTTGAGGAACTTATCAAATTAATCAAAGAGAATGATGATTGGCGAGAGAAGTAGGTTGTTTGTTATCAGTTATTAGTTATCGGTTAAAGACCGTTTTAATTTCATAAAGATGAAGAGCTATAAAGATCTAGATATTTATAAATTGTCTTTTGACTTATCAGTTCGGATAAGGAATAAGACAATTGAATTGCCAAATCCTGACAAATATGAAGCTGGTTCGCAGTTAAGAAGATCAAGTCAGTCGATCAAGGATAATATTGTAGAGGGGTATGGAAGGAAAAGGTATAAATCTGATTTTATTAAGTTTCTTGTTTACAGCCATGCATCATTACTCGAAAGTACCACACAGTGTGAATTCCTTCATGCAATATACCCCGATGGTGGTTGGGATATCGTTTCAAAAGAACTTGATAATCTTGGAGGTAAAATTTATCGATTTATTGAATATGTAGAATCTAAATGGGAAACAGATAAGTAGTTTAAATTATTCTTAACTATTTCTATCAAAGAACCGACAACCGACAACCGACAACTAATAACTCACAACTTTTATTTAACTTAGCACCTATTGTTTCAAAACCCATTTACATGGCAAAAATTCTAGTTGTTGACGACGATTCTACCTTTTGCATCATGCTTAAAACATTTCTTACCAAGAATGGTTTTGAGGTTAAAGAGGCATTTTCTTTCGATGAAGCGGTGCGCTTAATTCATGCCAATGGTTTTGATGTTCTTTTATCAGACTTTCGTTTGCCAGAGGGTAGCGGTATGGAGCTTTTGGCGGAGGCAAAGCAAAAATCAGCCGATACCATTGTTATTCTTATGACCGGCTATGCCGATATACGTATTGCTGTAAGCGCAATTAAAAAGGGGGCATACGAATATGTTACCAAGCCTATTAATCCCGATGAAATTCTTTTAACCATCAATAATGCTCTTAAGGCTAGGGGTAAGGCGTCTGTTGAGGACGATAATGCTGAAGCTAAAGCAATCGCTAAAAAGTTTATTAATGGTATAAGCGCTCAGGCAAAGCAGGTAAATGATTATATCAGCATTGTTGCACCAACAAACCTTTCGGTTATTATTCAAGGCGATAGCGGGACAGGGAAGGAGTACGTTGCTCGCGAAATACATCACGAAAGTAAGCGTAATAAGAAACCTTTCATTGCTATTGATTGCGGGGCTTTATCGAAAGAGCTGGCAAGCAGCGAGTTTTTCGGTCACCTTAAGGGATCATTTACTGGCGCTATATCCGATAAGATGGGGCAGTTCGAGGCTGCAAATGGTGGAACTCTTTTTCTTGATGAAATTGGTAATCTCCCTTACGATGTTCAGGTTAACCTGCTTCGGGCAATTCAAGAACGAAAAGTAAAAAGGATTGGAAGCAGCAAAGAGGTTGAGGTGGATGTTCGTCTTATTACCGCATCCAACGACGATTTGATAGAAGCCGTTAAACGAGGCGATTTTCGCGAAGATCTTTATCATCGTCTTAACGAGTTTACCATAAGCATTGCCCCTTTAAGGGAGAGGATTCCCGATTTAACCATTTTTGCCAACCATTTTTTGCAGCTAGCCAATCATGAGATGAGCAAAAACACAAAAGGGTTCGATCAGCAAGTGGTTGACGTTTTTTCAAAATACCCTTGGCCAGGTAATATTCGCGAGCTAAGGAATGTTATACGACGTGCTGTACTCCTCGAAAAGGGCGAATATGTTACCCTTCAAACCCTTCCTTCTGAACTTTCTAATGGGCATGATTTCAAAACTAAAAAACCTATTGAAAACCTTCGCGACTCTAAGGAACGAGCCGAGCAGCAGCTAATTGTCTCAACCCTCGAAAAGGCTCGTTTTAACAAGAGCAAAGCAGCCGAGCTGCTTAACATCGACCGCAAAACGCTTTATAATAAGATGAAACAGTATGGGATAGAGTAGTAAATGATATACATCAACTTCTAAATAACCAAAATAAAAATTCATTTACTTTGCATCCTATACAAACGTTATAAAATCAAAAGGTTATGTATAAATATTATTTTAGTCTATTGTTTACTCTTATAGTATGTTCAATAGCAAAAGCTCAACAACGTTCACCTCAAAATATTAGAAGAATAACGGTAACAAGTCAATATTTATTAGAGAAAGGAGATAAAACAGATAAGTATTGGACAATATACCAAGAAATTTATGATTCTCTTGGAAGACTTCATACAGAAATAGAGTATGACTTTAAAGATCATTACCCTCATAACTACAAATGGCATACTTTTAAAGGGAAACAATTGGTTAAAACAGATATTTTTGAAAACGAGAAACTTAAAATGGTTAAAAGCTATACTTATACAAAGGATAGTTTAGTTAGCCAAGAAGCAATCAAGTTTGTAAAGCCTGGCGATACTTCATTATACATAACGCTTTTATATAATTATGATCGGCTACGTAAACCCATAAGCATTGAAGCAAAAGGGATTGATGGAAAAAATGCATATAAGACTAAGTCAGTATATGATAATTATGGAACAGAATTATCTCGCGCTGTAAGCATTAAAAAGGGATACTCTCCACTAGATTCAATTATTAAACTTTCTAGTAAACCTCGTTACGATTCAATTGGTCGTTTAGTTGAAAATATTGTAAGCATAGTTAAAACAAATGGTGCTAAAACAACGATATCAACAAAGTATAAGTATGATGCAAAAAATAATATTATTGAAGTTAGTCATTTCGATAAAAAAGGGAAACAAATAAGTCGCGAAGAGAGGATTTATCAACCAAGTAGAAACCGACTTATATATTTAAAGTATTATAGCTCTGAAAACGAGATAATAAAATGGTTAGAGAAGCGATACGAAATTTATCGTACGAATAACAGAAGAGCCAAAGAAATTGATTACTAATAACATTCTTTAAAAGAAGTATTTTAGCATTAAAGCCGATTTCGTACATAACTAAAAAATTAAAAATCATAAATATCAGATAAACAGAACAAAAAGGACATTGGCAAAGTTATTGATAATCAACAAACCAATGTTCTTTGATAATTGACAGGACTTTTACTAAACAAAAATTTTTTTTACTCGTTAATCCAGTTTTTTCAATCGTTTATCAAGTAAAAAGGTAAAATGGTGTATTAAAACGTAAACTAAAAGTCCAACTCAACGTAATAGCTGTTAATAAGATGTTTATAATAGCTAATATTGCAACGCAAAACAGTATGAGAAACAGCATACTAACGATACGGGAGACCCCTGTAAATGCGGGTAAGCCACCATAAGGTTTACCTGTTTATACAGTAATGTTTTGATGCCTTAAGGCATATTATTTTGAAAATAAACGAATTAGATAAGAATTTAATTTTTAAACTTTAAACAATCAAGCTATGAAAAAATCAACTCTTTTGAAATTAGCCTTTCTATTTGTGGCTATTTTAACAATTGGCAGAGCAAATGCTCAAGTTGCAGATGCAGCATATAGCCAATATAATCCTTTGGCTGCAGCACCAGCTAATGTAGATTATGTTACTTTAAAAACTGGCGGTACAACCATGGGTTATTATGCTCTACCAGATCCTGCTTACCATACTTATACTGGTCCAGGATGGGCGCTTACTGCAGGTTTTGTTTGGGACTGGACAATTCCAACAAACCCAGGAGCAGCAACTGTAACCTACCCTGTACCTCTTGTTCCAGGCCCAGGTAACAAGCCTGCTAACTATGTTGAAATTACTTATCCTGCAACAGGTAACTATGTTGTAAACGTTAAAGAGCATGCACCTGCTGCATTTGGCGGATGTGTTGATGCTACTGGTAAAGATATTAATGTAACTGTTGTAGCAGCACCTACTGGTGCAGCAACGATTAATCCTGGTGGTGCTTGGAATGTAATTACTGCCAATTCAGCATATCAAATTTGTGGAGATCAAGGTGCTCAAACTTTAACTGTAACCTTTAATGAAGCTGTTCCTTTAGCATTAGCTGGTTTCTCATTTGCTGTTGCATCAAAAGTTGAAACCATTGATGGTTCAGATGCTGTTATCGACATAAAAACACCTTATGCAATTGTTCAAGATTTTACAGCAACAACAGGAGGTCGTTTAAAGGCTGGACAAGTTGGTGCGCTGCCATCAGCCGCTCTTACTGCTGGCAACCCAACATCAACATTTACCTTTAACACACCTGCTTTAACTGTTTTAACAAAAGGTGCAACAACCACTCTTGCAAGAACAAAATACACTTATAGATTTGTTCAAACAGGAACAGCAAGTAATTCAGCCGCTATTCTTGCGGCAGCAAATACTTTCCGTACTGCAATTTCTCAAAAATCAGATTTCCTTGCTGCAGCACCAACCTATTTTACTTTTGCTGCTACTGGAAATGCAACAAACGAAATTTATTTCATTGTAAACCCAACTCCTGTTACAGGTCCTATCTATCACATTTCAAACACTTATGTTTACTAGTAGTTTGATTTGTAATAAAGTATATAATGTATTTATTAAACCCGGCAGGTTTGAACCTGTCGGGTTTAAATAAAAGAAGGATTTAAAAACTTCCTGATAAAATAAAAGTTGAAACAGTTTTTTAACATACTATTCCTTTTTATTAGCACTTTTTTATTTGCTATTACACATACTATAGGACAAGATTTACCGATGGTGTGTGCTGGCAGCGTTTCAACCTATGGAGTTTTAGGAACGGGAGGAAGCACCTTTGTTTGGACTATTACTGATCCTAACGGTAACCCAATTCCTCAAAAGTATATTATAGTCAACAATGATAAGGTTGAGGTAACATGGCGAGATACTCTTCCCGCTGGTATGTACACTTTTTCAGTTCTAGAAACAACAGTTTTTGGATGCACAGGCACCCTTAAAGAGCCTCAGCATATAATATTGAATAATAACACTATAAGCATGCCCTTTGTTGGTGTTCCAACAAGCGTTGCTGCATGTATTGGCAATGAAGTTACCCTTGATCCTGGGTTATTTCACAACTATTTTTGGACAATTAACAGTTCAACAAGTAGAACCTATATTACAACCGAAGCAGGAACTTATGAAGTTCGGTTAGTTGATGAAAATCAAAGTTGTACTTACAACGATATTGAAGCGGTATTTCATCCTTTACCATACGTTTGGTTGGGTAATGACACCACTCTTTTTGCAAGTCAAACGCTTGAGCTAAACGTCTTTGATCCAGACTTTACTGCATACCAATGGTTTAGCAACGGCGTAGATATGAATTTAAATACGTTAACCTCTGCAATTACTGTTGATGGCTTATCGGGCACAAAAACATATAAGGTTGAGGTTACTGATGAAAATGGCTGCGAAAATTCTGATGAAATCAAGGTTACCGCAGGCGATTTAGGTGATTTGGATATACCAGCCGCATTTACACCAAACGGCGACGAAATAAATGACAAGTGGGATTTCCCTCGCCCTAAAAAACAGTTTGAGACAAATGATCTCTACCAATATTTTAACAATGATCAAATAAAGGTTACAACAAAGGTTTTTAATCGTTGGGGAAAATTGGTTTGGGAATCGGATATTTATAAATCATGGGATGGAAAAGATTTAAATGGAAGAGAGCTTCCGATGGATTCTTACCATTACATCATTGTAATTAGTTTTAAAGGGAAAGAATTTACATACAAAGGTTCTGTTACAATAATAAGATAATTAGCCTTCTGCTAAAATTCAGAAGTTATGCTAAGAAAAATATTAATAGGATTTGGGTTGATTGTAATTACTGGTTCTGCTTATTCTCAGCAGGATGCAGTGTATAGTCAATATATGCTAAACACATATTTAATTAATCCTGCTGTTGCTGGAGCAGAAGGGCTTACTGCATTTCACCTTACCGCTCGTAAGCAGTGGGCTGGTTATGCTGAAGGGCCTAGCACTTATGCCGTTAGCGCTCAAACTCGAATTCTAAAAACAAGTTTTCGTAATCGTTCACGATTAATTAAAGCCAGGGTTCGTAAACGCCGCCCAAGCGGACGTGTTGGGTTAGGTGCTTTCGTTTATAACGATATGAACGGGCGTGTTCGTAGAACAGGTCTTCAAGGAACTTATGCTTATCATATTTACATGCGTGATGTTCAATTGAGCTTTGGGGCATCCGTTAAACTATATCAGTATAGTATTAATGTTTCTCAAGCAGATACGTATGACTGGTGGAAAGAAGGTATTAGAGATCCGTTAGTTGGTAATAACAACAAGTTCTCTCCCGATGCAAATGTGGGATTTTTGGTTAGTACCGAGAAATATTATGCAGGATTCTCTGGAACCAACCTTTTCCAAACCTCAATTCAGTTTGGCGGAGGTAATTCCGAAACAGCCTTTAGAACTTTACGTCAGTATTATATTATTGGAGGCTATCGATTCGAACCCTATAAAAGCCCATATGCCGTTGAGCCTTCTTTACTTGTTACATCCAACGAAAGATTACAGTATTCCGTTGATATTAACGTTAAAGGCTATTATAAGCAAGATTATTGGGTGGGTGTATCGTTCCGCACAACAGGCACAGTTGTTATGATGTTTGGGGCAAGATATCAGCAGTTTACGTTTGGTTACGCATTCGATAAGGCATTTAATGATGTATCATCCTTTGCAAGACTTGGATCTCACGAGTTTATGCTCGGCTATAAAATTGGCGATACCGCACGGCGATATCGCTGGCTGAACAGATTCTAAAAGCATCATATTATCAGTATGTTATAACTCAACATCGCTTTTTTAGGCGATGTTTTTTGTTAACTAATCATTACGATAGGTTTTATATCAACACGATAAGCTATATTTACATCAAAATAGAGAAGATTATTTGTAATCGTTTATTATAAATCTTTTATCGATGATACTTGCTTCAATTCAATGGGATGTAAACCCTGAAATTTTTCGTATAGGTAGTTTTGCCATACGCTACTATGGGGTTTTATGGGCTTTATCGTTTTATTTGGGTTATATCATTTTTAATAGTTTCGTTAAAAAAGAGAGTTTAAAAGAAGGCTTTCTCGATTCGCTAACCATTTACACGGCTTTTGGAACCATTCTTGGGGCTCGACTTGGACACTGCCTATTTTACGAACCAGCCTATTACTTAAGCCATCCTCTTGAAATTCTTAAAATATGGCAAGGAGGCTTAGCAAGTCACGGTGCTGCTGTTGGTATAATAATAGCACTTATTCTATTTAGCAGGAAATGGAAGGTTTCGGTGATTTATGTACTCGATAGAGTTGTTATAACCGTTGCGCTTGCTGGTTTTTTAATCCGTATTGGAAACTTAATGAATTCTGAGATTTATGGTGTTGAAACGAGCTTACCCTGGGGTTTTGTTTTTGAGCGCAACGGCGAGATGTTTCCAAAACACCCAACTCAACTATATGAAGCATTCATGTATATTCTAATCTTTGTAATGCTTTACTTTGTATACATAAAGGCGAAGAGCAAACCAAAGCAAGGATTAATTTTTGGCCTTTTTCTTTCCACATTATTTGCTGCTAGGTTTTTCATCGAATTTTTAAAAGAACCACAAGTTGAGTTTGAAAAATCGATGATGTTAAACATGGGACAATGGCTAAGCATTCCTTTTGTATTGGCGGGTATCGGATTTATTGCTTACGCTTTAAGGAAGAAAGAAGAGGTTGTTTAAGCCAGATATTTAAGAAACCTTATTACTCATAAATACATCACCAATAAACTTCGTAGAATCAGCTATTGGGATAAAAGTAAACCCAATTTGCTCTTTTATTTTGTTTGATGAGTAGTAGGTTTGATGAAATGCCGATTTTAGATTCTCTTTTGATATCACAGCACCTTTACCCATAAGGGTTACAACAAATTTAATTATTGGAAAAGCGCAGTTTATTACCCAAGGCTTTATTTCTGTTCGCGGAGGCTTCTTCCCTACTCCATTGGCTATGTTGGAAAAAATTTCTTTAAAACTTAAGTTTTCGGAGTTTAGTATAAATCGCTCATTGATAATCTTATCGTTATTTGTAAGCAGAACCATTGCTCTTGCAACATCTCTAACATCAACATAACCGGTTACTCCGCTAGTATATACAGGCATTCCTTTTGATACGCGGCTAAACAGTTGACCACTTCCGCTTTCCCATCGGCCTGGGCCAAGAATTACCGAAGGGTTAACAATTATCACCCTTAAGCCATTTTCTGCTCCACGCCAAACCTCCATCTCGCCAAAAAATTTGCTCTTGGCATAGGCGCTTTTGCCCTTAGTTTTTGTCCATGCGCAGGATTCATCAACAACACCTTTATCGTTTGCCTCTCCTAAAGCAGCAATTGAGCTGATGTGACAAAGGTTTTTTACGCCATTTTGAATACATGCATCAACAACGTTTGCCGTTCCTTTAACGTTAGTTTCAATAATGCTGAACGCATCCTTTGGGTTAAACGAAACAACAGCGGCGGTATGATAAACAGTATCAACGCCATTTGTTGCCTCTAACAACGAAGAGTAATCGAGTAAATCAACATCAACCCATTCAATCAAGCCAAAAAGGCTTTCGGGATTTGATGTATAAAGCGAGAATATTTTCTTAACAAAGTCAACAGAAGAGTTCATCCGTTTTGTGGCCCTTACTCTATTACCCTGCTGTGCAAGTTCAAAAAGAAGATGTGAGCCTGTTAGCCCTGTTCCTCCAGTTACAAGAATCATTGGCAGGAGGTTAGTTTTGTAGGTTGATATTCTGGAATAGGAGATCTTTTTTCCAGATTAGTTTTTTTCCAAAGCCCAAGCGGTTATCGGTCATCTTAATATATGTGAGGTCAATCGCCCAAAGATGAGTATCCATAAGCATGGCAATGGGGAAACGTTTAAGGTAGGCTGATTTTACCTTTTCAAGGTATTCACCCTTTGGTTCACTGATAATTCCTTGGAATTGAATCCCCTGTATCTTACCAACAATAGATGTTTCAAGGACAATGCTCCCTGCAACGTATATATTATGACAAGCATGCTGAATGTGCTTTGTTTCAAAGTCAGATGTAAAAACAAGGCTATTCTCTTCGGGCAGGTAAACATAAAAACAATTTGCGCACCAAGGCTCCTCCTCGAAGCTGGTTGCCAGTGTCAACACATGATGTTTGTTGATAAATTCAACTATCCTTTTTTCGGGTGCGTTCATCGTAATTATCAAAGAGAGACAAAGGTAGCAAATGGGATTAAAAAAATATCATCTTAGGCTTAAAAGATAATTGTAACGCTTTGCTGTTTCGAGCCAATGATCTATCTTTCGAATTCTAACTACTTAGCAAACAATGCGAAATATCTGGAAAAATCACTGGAAATCTATCGTTTGGGCAACGTTCATACTTGTGCTTTGTAGTATTCCAGGGAACCAAATCAACAAGGTAAAAATTATCGATATTCCACATCTCGATAAGTTTGTTCATTTTATTTTTTACTCCGTTTTTACTCTTTTACTGATTTCTGAAAACAACAAGCAACGGATGCACCGTAAGGTAACGGTTGACGCAATTCTTATTGCTGCAACCATATCGCTGAGCTATGGCGCATTGATTGAAGTTATCCAAAAGGTTTTGGTGATTAACCGAGGTGCCGATATTTGGGATATGATTGCAAATACTGCAGGTTTTCTTGTTGCTGCAGTCACTTACCGAAGCGTGAATAGAATTACAGATGGGTATATTTAGTTGACAGTTTATGGTTGTCAGTTGTTCGAACATTCTCTTTTATTATCAGCTGTTTGTTAAACTAACGTCAGCTCGATATAAGGAATAGCATTGAAAAGTGAGAATAAAATTTATTTCTTTTTCATGATTTTGCATTAATGCAAAATCATGAAACCTCTGTGTTCTCTGTGCTTCTCAATGACCATTAACACCAAAAAGGTAGGGCTGCATCATAGTAAAACGTTCATTTAGCAAAATACAAAACAAAAACCTCTGTGTTAAACTTTTGGCGAACTCACGTTAAACTAATACAACAGCTTTCTGTTAGACCCAGCTAACGGAAAAGTTTTTATAAAAACGGTCAGCCAACAACGAACAACAATCAACATATTTTGTTAGATTTGTGCACTTGTTTTTATAACAATGTGGAAAGATTTGACTGATTGCAACCACAGAAAAAAAATGCTAAAACAGAGCCAAAACTCCTGCAATCGTTAATCCTTCCTTTTTATAAACCCTATAAAAAAGTGAACAATGGGATATCTATTTACATCCGAAAGTGTTTCGGAAGGCCATCCAGATAAAGTAGCCGACCAAATTTCAGACGCTCTACTTGATGAGTTTTTACGTCAAGATCCTGATTCAAAAGTAGCTTGCGAAACGCTTGTTACAACAGGATTAGTTGTACTTAGCGGAGAGGTTAAGACAAAAGCGTATGTTGATGTTCAGGAAGTTGCGCGTAGAGTAATAAGAAGAATTGGTTACACAAAACACGAGTATAGATTCGATTCCGAATCGTGCGCTGTTATTTCGAGCATTCATGAGCAATCGCCAGATATTAACCAAGGTGTTGTTAGAGAGAAAGAGGAAGACCAAGGTGCTGGTGACCAAGGCATGATGTTTGGTTATGCTTGCCGCGAAACCGACGAGTATATGCCACTAACCCTAGTGCTTTCGCACGTTTTACTTCTTGAGCTTGCTAAGATTCGTCGCGAGGGCAAACAGATGCTTTACCTTCGTCCTGATGCAAAGAGCCAGGTAACTCTTGAGTATGATGATAATAACAATCCTCTAAGAATTCACACTATAGTTGTTTCTACTCAGCACGATGATTTCGATGAGGAAAAGACAATGCTTGCAAAGATTAAGGCTGATGTTCAAAACAACCTTATTCCAAGAATGAAGGCGTTATTCCCTGAGAGGATTCAAAAGCTGTTTAAGGATGACTACATTCTTCACGTAAACCCAACCGGTAAATTCGTTATTGGCGGTCCTCATGGCGATACAGGCTTAACCGGACGTAAGATTATTGTTGACACCTATGGTGGCAAGGGTGCTCACGGAGGTGGTGCTTTCTCGGGTAAAGATTCATCGAAGGTTGACCGTTCGGCTGCTTACGCAGCACGCCATATTGCTAAAAACTTAGTTGCAGCAGGTGTAGCCGATGAGATTTTAGTACAAGTTGCATATGCAATCGGCGTTGCTCAACCTGTAGGTCTTTTTGTTAATACCTATGGCACTGCAAAGGTGAAACTATCAGATGGAGACATCGCGAAGAAAATAGATGGTATCTTCGATATGCGTCCAGCAGCAATTGTAAAACGTTTTGGATTAAAGAACCCTATTTTTGAAGAAACAGCATCGTATGGCCATATGGGACGCGATCCTAAAAAGGTAATGGCTCGCTTTGTTGAGGCTGGCAATGGCGGAAAATCTTATGAGAAAGAGGTTGAACTCTTTACATGGGAGAAACTCGATTATGTTGATAAAATTAAGGCCACTTTTGGTTTGTAGGCTTTACACTATAACATTATTGAAAGGCATCTTTTCGGAGATGCCTTTTTTGCTAAATAACGTCGGTATAAGGAAAAGCAATGAAGCACAAGAATAAAAATCGTTCCATTTTTGATGATTTTGCATTAATGCAAAATCATCAAGCCTTTGCGTTCTCTGCGCTTCTTAGCAACAAACAGCATCATTATGGGTAATTTGTATCCTTTTAAAACGATTTTTTGTAAAACGCAAGGCATAAAAACTTTGCGTTAGACTTACGTCGAACTCACGTTAAATACTAGAGTGATAAAGTAAACGTTATTTTTCTTAGGTTTGCATAAAATTCAGTTTTTATCATGTCGATAAAAGTCTCAAGTGTAGTTAAGGAGTACGGGGTTCAAAAGGCGCTCGATGATGTTTCGTTCGAGGTGCAATCGGGCAACGTAGTTGGTTTTCTTGGTCCAAACGGTGCTGGTAAATCAACCATGATGAAGATTATCACCGGGTTTATCCCTCAAACAGCCGGAACGGTTGAGGTTAATGGCATTACAATGGATAATCAAGAGGTTGATATCAGAAAGGATATTGGATATCTTCCTGAGAATAATCCTCTTTATCACGACTTATATATAAAGGAGTATCTAACCTTTGTTGCGAATATCTACCATTTAGGAAAATCAACAGAAAAAAGAGTTCGCGAGCTAATCGAGCTAACAGGGATTGGCAACGAGCAGAATAAGAAAATAGGATCTTTATCCAAGGGTTACAGACAACGGGTAGGATTAGCGCAAGCGCTTATTCATAACCCTAGCGTACTTATACTTGATGAGCCAACAAGCGGCCTTGATCCAAACCAGATAGTTGAAATCCGTAAGCTGATTAAAGATATAGGAAGTGAAAAGACAGTGCTTCTATCAACCCATATCATGCAGGAGGTTGAGGCTATTTGTCAAAAGATCATCATAATAAATAAAGGGAAGATTGTTGCCGATGGCTCCACAAAAGAGGTAATTGCCCAAAGCTCTGTTAAAGGAATCTCTGTATTGGTTGAGTTTGTTGAGGATATTGCAATGGATAGGTTGAAACAAATTAATGGTGTTTCAGATGTTGCCATGCTTAGCAAAAACTCTTGGCTTATTTCATCAAACGGTTCAAACGATATACGACCCGAGATATTTCGATTTGCTGTTGATAACGGGTTAACCATTATTACTTTACAGCAAAAAGGGCGACAGCTAGAGGAGATATTCCAGTCGCTAACAAACCAGAACTAAATAAAAATTTATACCTTAGTTATTCCAAATAAAACCACACACAAAAATAGTTTACCATGGAAGATCAAGTTATTAATGCCCCAGAAACACCCAGTTCTGGAAAGTCGAAAGCGGTTGTTTTCTTATCCTTTTTAATTGTTGTACTTGTAATTATTCTTGCCGTTGTAGCATGGAAATACAATGAGCAGATTAAGAATTCGGAAGATATTCAAACCATGCTTACCTCCGAAAAGGATTCAATTACCAATAAGCTTCAGGGGTTGATGAAGGACTACACATCTCTTGAAACGACGAATGATTCAATCAACCAAAAGCTTCAGCAGGAGCAGGAGAGGGTTAAAAAACTTTACGCACAGGTTCAGTCCGAAAGAAATATCAGCTACTCTAAAATTAAAGAGTATCAGCGCGAACTTGGAACTTTACGTACAATCATGAAGGACTTACTACATGATGTTGATTCGCTAAATGCAATGAATCAACAGCTTATTGCCGAAAACGTGAAGGTAAAAGAGGAAGCAACAACTGCAAAGAAAACTGTAAAAGAGTTAGAGCAAAAAACAGAGGAGTTAAGCAGTCAGGTTGAAAAAGGCTCTATCATCAAAGCACGTAGCGTTGTTGCAATGGCTGTTAGCCGCAAGGGTAACGAGGTTACTCGTGCTCGCAGGGTTGAAAAAATTCGTGTTTGTTTTACTCTATCCGAGAATTCAATTGCAAAAGCAGGAGTTCGCGATGCTTATATTCGTATTCTTGGGCCAGATCAGTTTATCCTTGCAAAGGCAGAAACTGATTTATTCGATTTCAATGGCGAAAAGATAGTTTTCTCTGCCAAACGTGAGGTTGATTACCAAAATCAGGATGTTGATCTTTGTATCTACTATGATAGCAAAGGCGATTTGGCCGCAGGAAAGTATCAGGCAACAGTTTACTTAGATGGAAATCTAGTGGGCTCAAGCGAATTCACGCTTAAATAGAGATTATTCGTAAAAGAATTGAGAGCGCTAGTTTTTACTAGCGCTCTTTTTATTTCATTAAGGTCTCTGCAATTTTGAGATCCAGAGGTGTTGTAATCTTGATATTCTCCCTATTCCCTTCAACAAGGTGAATTTTTTCTCCCATAAACTCAACAACCGAGGCATCATCTGTAAAGGAGGGCTGATACGGCGTTTCGTATCCTTTCTTAATTATTGAAAACTTAAAAATTTGTGGGGTTTGAACTAGCAATACTTTATCGCGATCTGCAATAAACGAATTATCACGCTCCTGAATTCTTACCGATTCTACAGGCTTTACAACGGGAATGGCATTCCCGAACTTTTCTGCAGCCATAAAGCAATTCTCAATGACTTCCTCTGAAACCAGAGGCCTTACGCCATCGTGTATTGCAACCAAAGCATTAGGATTATTTATCTTCGTTAACCCGTTTTTAACGGATTGGTATCGAGTTTCACCGCCCTTTGTAACTAAATGGTTAACCGCAAAATGATGTTTTATACAAAGCGATTTCCAGTGTTCGATTTGTGTTTCGGGGAGAACAAGTACTATCTCGTTAACAGTTGGAATACTAGCAAAAACATTGAGCGTATGCATAAGGATCGGCTTCCCCTGTATCAGCAAAAATTGCTTAGGGACTTCAGCTCCCATTCTTGAGCCAGAGCCACCAGCAACAATTAAAGCAATCCTATTTGCGCTCATCATATCTGTTTAATCAGCGTAAAAATATGAATTAATTTCCTCATTCAAATTATTTAATTCTAGCGAAAGGAGGAACTACCTGAGAAACATCTTTGTTTACTATTTGAAAACACTTTGTATGTAATTTTTTTACATTTGTAAGTTGGGACGATGCTTTAGAACATAAAAATATTGTAAAACTCTTAATGAGAAATTATTAACCATTGCAAAGGGACTGTATGGAAAAAAGTTTTATTAAGTTTTTCGAGGATAGCGTTAAACAGAATTGGGATTTGCCAGCATTTACCGATTATCAAGGGGCAACACTCACCTACGCTGATGTGGCAAGAAAGGTAGAAAAGATTCATATTATCTTCGAAAAAACAGGAATTCATAAAGGAGATAAAATTGCCCTAATAGGCAAAAACTCATCAACGTGGGCTGTTGCTTTTATCGCAACAGTGAGCTATGGCGCAGTTCTCGTTCCAATCTTACATGACTTTAAGCCCGATAACGTACATCATATCGTAAATCATTCGGATGCCAGAGTGCTTTTTGCCGGCGACGGCATTTGGGAAGACCTAAACGAAGAGCACATGCGTGGCGTTAAGTGTATTATCTCATTAACGGATTTCTCTATACTACACGAAAATACTCCGTTTTCAGTAAAGGAGATTAGAAGTAAAGTAAAAGAACTTTTCGAAGAGAAGTATCCTAATGGGTTAACCCCCGAAATGATTTCATATCACAAGGATCAACCCAATGATTTGGCGCTTATCAACTACACATCAGGAACATCGGGCTTTTCAAAAGGAGTAATGCTTCCTTACCGCAGTCTTTGGAGCAATTTGGTATTTGCTTATGGGGTAATTCCTCTAAAACCGGGCGATAACATGGTTTCCATATTACCGCTTGCCCATGCTTACGGTGCTGCATTTGAGTTTTTATATCAGTTTACCGTTGGCTGTCATATCCATTTCTTAACCAAAACACCTTCGCCAAAGATTATCCTCGATGCATTTGCCGAGATACGCCCTAGAATCGTATTAGCCGTACCGCTTATTATCGAAAAGATATATCGCAAAAACGTATTGGATGCGCTAAAACGCCCATCGCTAAAGCTGTTGCTTAAGGTTCCAATTATCGATCGTCGAATCCTTAACAAGATTAAAGAGAAGTTAACCAAGGTGTTTGGCGATAACTTTATTGAGGTTATTATTGGTGGAGCAGCGCTTAACCCCGAAGTGGAGTCTTTCTTAAGAAACATTGGTTTCCGTTACACCGTTGGTTACGGCATGACCGAGTGTGGACCAATTATCACCTACGGTTCGTGGAATACAAATCGTCTCTATTCTTGCGGAAAAGTTGTAATTAACATGCAGCTTAAAATTGATTCATCGGATCCTCAAAATATACCCGGCGAGATATTGGTTAAAGGCGATAATGTGATGCTTGGCTATTATAAGAACGATGAAGCAACCAAGCAGACTATCGATGCCGATGGTTGGCTACACACTGGCGACCTTGGCGTTGTTGATGCTGATGGCTATCTTTACATTAAGGGTCGTAGCAAAAACATGATTTTGGGTTCTAGCGGACAGAACATTTACCCCGAAGAGATAGAGGCACGAATAAATAATATGCCATTCGTGCAGGAATCATTGGTGGTTGAGCAAAATAAGAAGCTTATAGCCCTTGTTTTCCCCGATTTTGATGCTGCTGATAAAGCCGGATATTCTAACGAAGATCTTGAAAAGGTTATTGAAGCCAATCGCTTAGAGGTGAACAAGAGTTTACCTTCTTATTGCCAGATTGTTAAAGTTAAACTTTACCCAGAAGAGTTCGAAAAAACACCTAAAAAGAGTATAAAGCGATTCTTATATCAGTATCCTCAAAGCTAAAAATTCACTTAATCCCTTACGGCCATGATGAACATCAATTACATCAAAGAGTACATTGAAAAAAGCATTCAGGAGAATTGGGAACAACCAGCATTTTCCGATTATCAAGGAAAAACTTTTAAGTACAAAGATGTTGCTCTGCAGATCGACAGAATTCACAAAATCTTTGATGTTTGGGGGATTAAGAAAGGCGATAAGATATCGCTCATTGGGAGAAACAACTCCAGCTGGGCAACTACATACTTGGCAACAATTTCGTATGGAGCTGTTATTGTTCCTATACTGGCCGATTTTGCTACCGATGATATTCACCATATTGTAAACCATTCCGATTCGGTAATGCTATTTGTAGGCGATTCCATTTGGGATAACCTCGAGGAGCAATCCATGCCTTACCTTAAGGCAATTTTCTCAATCGATAGCAACAATTTAATTATTAGTCGCGACGGAAAAGCCGTTAAGAAGTACAACGAATTAGCACAAACAATTGACGAGGTGCAAAAGGCTCTTACCCCAAGTAAAATAGTTTATCCCGAGATTTCTAACGATAAACTAGGTGTTATAAGCTATACATCGGGAACAACGGGCTTTTCAAAAGGGGTAATGCTCTCTCTTAATAGTCTAGTTGCTAATATCGATTTTGGTCGGAATAATATTGGGCTAAAACCAAAAGATAGCGTTGTATCGTTTCTACCGTTGGCACACGCCTATGGGGCTGCTTTTGAATTTCTTCTACCTTTTTCTATTGGCTGTCACATTACTTTTTTAACCAAAACACCTTCGCCAAAGATTATTCTTCAAGCGTTTCAGGAGATAAAGCCAAGGCTTGTTTTAGCCGTTCCTCTTATTATCGAGAAGATTTACAAGAAGCAGATTCTTCCTGTTATCAGCCGACCCGCCATGAAGGTATTCATCAACATACCATTCTTAAACCGGAAAATTTATCAAAAGATAAATAAAAAGCTGACTGATGTGTTTGGTGGTAATTTTATTGAGATTGTTATTGGTGGCGCCCCGTTGAACAAAGAGGTTGAGGATTTTCTTCGCAAGATAAACTTTAGGTATACCATTGGTTACGGGATGACCGAATGTGGGCCTCTTATCTCTTATGTAGGATGGGAGAAGAGTAAAGCAGGATCGTGTGGCGTTTTATTGCCAACTCTTGAGATGAAGATAGACTCAAGCGATCCTCAAAATGTTGCTGGCGAGATTATGCTTAAAGGCGAAAATGTGATGGAGGGATATTACAAAAATGATGAAGCAACCCGCAATACCATTATTGATGGTTGGCTGCATACTGGCGATTTAGGCATTATCGATTCCGATGGTTATATTTACATAAAAGGTCGAAGCAAGAGTATGATACTTGGTCCTAGCGGACAGAATATCTACCCTGAGGAGATTGAAGCACGCTTTAACAACCTTCCATTTATTACTGAATCGTTAGTTATTGAGAAGGAGAACAAGCTAATTGCCCTAGTATATCCCGATTTGGATGCTGCCGACGAGGCAAAACTAGTTTCGGCCGATATCGAGCAAATTATGGAACAGCATCGGGTTGAGGTGAATAAGAATCTCCCAGCGTATAGTCAAGTCGCCAAAATAAAACTTTACCCCGAAGAGTTCGAAAAAACCCCAAAGAAAAGCATCAAGAGGTTTTTGTATCAAATCAACGAGAATTAGTTGACAGTTGACAGTTTGAGGTTATCTTCGAATACAGGACCGATTGTTGTATTTCTTTTTCTGTCAACAGTCAACATTTAACTGTCAACTATTTTCCCTACTTTTGCTCTAAATGAATAGGATAATCATGAATAAAAGATATTTATTACTTATTGTTGCAGCAATTTTGTTTCTCTCATCGTGTAATAAACGTGCACAGTTGCTATATATCAACAACATTGCCAACGAAAATCTAAAAACGCCTAAAATTCCTGAATATACGTTAAAGCCTGGCGATGTATTATATGTTCAAATAATTACACAAGATCCAAATGTTTCAAATCTATTCAATAATAGGGGAATGGGAAATTCGGTTCAGTCGGCAATGTTTAATAATGAATCAGGAAATTACCTTTATGGTTATTCTGTTAGCGATTCTGGATATGTGCAATTACCCGTGCTTGGCAAGCAGTTTTTAACAGGATTAACAATAAACCAGTCTCGTGATTTAATTCAAAAAAGTACCGAAAAGTACTTAACCGATGGCATTGCTGTAGTGAAGCTGCTTAGCTATAAAGTAACCATACTAGGTGAAGTGAAGCGACCAGGTGTGTATACAAACCTAAAAGATAACCTCACCATTTTTGAAGGATTAGGTCTAGCTGGCGATCTTACCGATTACGCCCAACGGAATAATGTTTTATTACTACGCCAAACCAATGATGGCGTTAAAACTGTAAGGGTTAATCTACAAGATAAAAATCTTCTTTTCTCCGAGGCGTACTACCTTGTTCCCAACGATATTCTTGTTGTTGAACCACGAAAAGGTAAGCTATTCTCCATGAACTCACCCAACATTGCAATCTACCTTTCAATCGTAAGTACAACGCTACTATTGATAAACTATTTAATGAAGTAGCGAGCCAAACCTTAGCTATTATAAATTAGGGTTTTAATAAGCTTTTTATCACGAAAGTTGTTTATGAATTTATCATAATCACTTTTAACAAGCCCTCATTTTATTGGGATTTGTACCTTATTCTACCATCAATTGCTATATTTGTAATAGATTAGTAGATACTATATTTTTAAAAATTCTTGTAAAACAATTGCTTTGTCTAGCAGGCCAACCTGTGACTGACCAAGCGAAGCTGTAGGTAAACCATACTTTTATTTAAAAAGAGTTTCAGTGTTTCAACGTTCCAGTGTTTTAAAACGTCTACCCTGTAACCCTGCCAACTCTGTAATTCTGAAACCCTGTAACTCTGCAACTCTCTAACTCTGAAACCCTGTAACTCTGCAACACTGAAATAACCATGACCATAAATCGCTTTGAGGATTTAGAGATTTGGAAGAATGCAAGGCTGCTTTGTATTAAGGTTAGAGAGCTATCAAACGACACATTACTATCAAAGGATTATTCATTAAAGGACCAAATACTAAGATCAAGTGGTTCAGTTATGGATAATATAGCCGAAGGCTTTGAAAGAGACGGGAAAAAAGAGTTTCTTCAGTTTCTTTATATAGCGAAAGGTAGCCTTGGTGAAACGAGATCTCAGTTGCATCGATGTTTTGATTCACACCATATAACTGAGGAACAATACACTACTTTAGTAAATGAATGCCTAAATTTATCCGCTCAAATCAAAAAATTCATAAACTACTTGTCTAACAGCGAGTATCAAGGACATAAGAAGAAATAAGCATTAAAAAGTTTCAGAGTTTCAACGTTTCAGTGTTTTAACACGTTTACCCTGTAACTCTCTAACCCTGTAACCCTGAAATGGCATAACTCTGTAACCCTGCGAACTCTGAAACCCTGTAACATTGCCAACTTTGTAATTGTATAACCCCGTAACTCTGTAACCTGAAACCCTGTCAACTCTGTAACACTGAAATAACATAACCCTGTAACTTTGAAACTCTGTAACCTGAAACATTGTCAACCCTGAAACATAATAACCCTGCCAACCCTGTAACATTGAAACTCTCTAACCCTGAAACACTGTAACTCTAAACCTCATGAACACTCCCACACACAATAATAATGTAAATATGGAAGAGGAATCCATCGACATAAAAAAGTACTTTTTTATAATGCTTGCAAATTGGTATTGGTTTGCGCTATCAATTTTCATCTGCCTCTTTACTTCATATCTTGTTAATCGGTATTCTGAACCTATTTACAGCGTCACTTCAAGCCTAATTATCCGAGAAGATGACAATATGAAGGGTTTTACGGGGGCAGAGAATCTAATTCAAGGTTTACGATTGGTAAAAAACACCAAAAGCGTTCAGAACGAAATAGGCATACTAAAATCATACACGTTAGCACGAAGATCGATAGAAGAACTTGGCAGTAATTTTTCAATTAAATATGTGGGTATCGGTCGAAGAGGAATTAAAGAGGCAAAGCTCTATAAGAATAGTCCATTTAAAGTAACCTTGGATACAACAAATGGAATTCCTTATAACCAACCCATTTACTTAACAATACTTTCAACTAAAGAATATCAACTTGAAATTGATGGGGGTCTAAATATAAACGAAAAGCACAAGTTTGGTGAATGGATTAAAATAAACACAATCGGTTTTAAAGTTGAACTAAGTAACCTCGAAGGTTATAGATCTGAAATCATCGACCGAAAGTTCTATTTTAGCGTTCAATCAACCAATGAGCTTGCAAAACGTTATAAAAACAACATTAATGTTACGCTTAATGATAAGAGGGGATCAATTCTTTCGATTACAAGCGATGGTTTTGTTCCTGCACAAGAGGCTGACTATTTAAATAAGTTAATGGAGGTTTATATCAGAAGCGGTCTTGAGGATAAAAATAGAATAGCAGAAAACACAATTAAATTTATCGATAAACAGCTTATAGATGTATCTGATTCGCTTAGAATCGCTGAGCAAAAACTCCAAAACTTTAGGATTAACAACAAAATAATTGATTTATCAGCTGAAGGAGCTCTTCTTTTTGAAAAGCTAAAAATTCTTCAAGATCAGAAAGCAGTAAGCGAAATAAAAAAAAGGTACTATGGTTATCTTATTGAATATCTTAAAGAAAGAAGTGATTTAAAGGATATAGTTGCCCCAACATCATTAGGAATTGAAGATCCACAATTGTCAATTCTTCTCGATCAAATTAGCCAAACATATATTCAACGGGAAGGGTTATTGCTTACAATCAATATTGGTAGCCCCACCTTAGCACAAATCGATAGCCGGTTGGCTAATCTTAATAAAACCCTAAAAGAGAAGGTCTTAAGTCTTATTGAAGCGAATATGATAAGCGCTCAAGATATAGAGCAACAATTAGCGGAGCTAGATAAGCAGATGCTTCGGATACCTTCAAGCCAACGTATGCTTATTAATACCGAAAGGGAGTTTAATTTAATGAATAAGCAATATACCTATTTACTTGAAAAGAGGGCCGAAGCAGGTATTGCTAAAGCATCAAATATTGCAGATAATAAAGTACTCGATTTTGCACTTCCAGAAAATGCTCTCTTATTAAAGCCAAATCATAAGATGAATAATCTTATGGGTTTTCTAATTGGTCTATTTTTACCAATGAGCATTTTGCTTTTCATCAACTTTTTGAATGATAAGATAACCGATCTTAAAGAGATAGGTAAGTTTACAACCACTCCAATTGTTGGTTCTGTTGGTCATAATAAGTTTAGCACAGATCTTCCTGTAGTTGAAAAACCAAAATCAACCATTACTGAATCTTTTAGGGCAATTAGAACAAACCTTCAGTACATGTTGCGCAATCCTGAGCAAAAAGTAATTGCTGTTACTTCAACTATTAGTGGAGAAGGTAAAACCTTTATAACCGCAAATCTTGCCGCTATAATTGCATCAGCAAATAAAAAAGTTCTAGTAATAGGGCTTGATTTACGCAAGCCAAAACTCCAGAATATTTTTGGGTCAAATACCCAAAAGGGTCTCAGTACATATTTAATCAGACGCGATTCGGAAGAGGACATTATACAATCAACTAATATTGAGAATCTTTGGTACGCACCTTCAGGTCCAATACCGCCAAATCCTGCTGAATTAATTGGAAGCTCTAGAATGGATGAATTCATAAACTGGGCTAAAGCAAAGTTTGACTATATAATTATTGATACACCTCCAATTGCTATTGTTACCGATGCTTTGCTTGCCCAACGTTTTTCCGATGCTACACTATTTGTTATTAGGTTTAAATATTCGAGTAAGGATGTTTTAAATTTTGTAGAATCGTTAAATACTGCCGATGGATCTAGGAGTGTAGGAATAGTAATTAACGATCTTCAACACAAAAGAGTTTATGGTTATACCTACGGTTATGCTTATACCTACGGTTATAATTATGGTTCTGGTTATGGGTACTACAACGATAAAAATGGATATTATACAGATGAAGAACAACCTCTAACATTTAAGGATAAGATACTTAGATTCTTTTCTTAATAAATGTTCGTAATCTTGTTACAATTTAATGGAAGAATGAATTTAAATATACTATGAAAGCAGTAATTCTTGCAGGTGGCTTAGGAAGTAGACTTAAACCATTTACTGAGGTAATCCCCAAACCCCTCCTACCTATTGGTGAAAAATCGGTTTTGGAGATTCAAATCGAGAGGCTTAAAAAGTACGGTTTTGATGAAATATATCTTGCCACCAATTATAAATCTGAGTATATCGAAGGTTTTTTTGGAGATGGTTCTCGTTATGGTGTTAAACTTAAAATTAGTAAAGAGCTTAAACCTCTTGGTACAGCAGGCCCCTTACTTCTTCTCAAAGATGAACTTAAGGATCCTTTTATTGTAATGAATGGAGACATCTTGAGTTTGATTGATTTTGGAGAACTATATAAGTTTGCCCTTAATCAAGATTCAATGCTCACCATTTCAATTAAGAAGGAGATTACACCATTTGCTTTTGGTAACATTTTCTTTGATGGCGATGTGGTTACCGATATTCAAGAAAAACCTAATATTGTAATGTATATACTTGCTGGTATTTATGTTATGAAACCCGAAATATTTAATTTATTTCCTGATAATGAGTATTTTGGTATGGATCATCTTATTAAGAAGATGATAAGCGATAAGCACACCGTTACAAAATATGACCTGAAAGAATATTGGCTTGATATTGGACGACTTAATGATTATGAGAAGGCACAGGAGGATTATGAAACACAATTTAACTCTTGAGTATGGCTACAAAAGTCTTAGTAACAGGGGCTGATGGCTTTATCGGTTCTCACTTAACAGAGCAATTACTTGAAAAAGGGTATCATGTAAAAGCGCTGTCATACTATAACTCCTTTAACTATTGGGGTTGGCTTGAGGATATTCCAGCACACCCAAATCTTGAGATTGTTTGTGGCGATGTTCGCGATCCTCATTTCGTAAAGCAAATTATGATTGGTGAAGAAATTGTATTTCATCTTGCAGCATTAATTGCAATACCCTACTCATATATTGCTCCCGATAGCTATGTTGACACAAATATACGAGGAACTCTAAATGTTTGCCAAGCAGCAAAAGAGTTAGGCGGAATAAGAGTGTTAAATACATCTACATCAGAAGTTTATGGAACTGCACAGTATGTTCCTATAGATGAAAAACATCCTAAGCAGCCTCAATCACCATATTCTGCTTCAAAAATTGGTGCCGATGCAATGGCTATGAGTTTTTATAATGCGTTTAACATGCCAATTACAAACGTTAGACCCTTTAATACTTATGGTCCACGTCAATCAGCCAGAGCAATTATTCCAACAATTATAACTCAAATTGCAAATGGATTTACACAAATTAAGCTAGGAGATACCTCCCCAACACGCGACTTTAACTTTGTTAAGGATACTTGTAGGGCATTTCTTTCAATTGCAGAAAACGATGAAACGATTGGTAAAGAGATTAATATTGCCTCTAATCGTGAAATTTCTATGGCAGATACGCTTAATATTATTAAGCGGATAATGAACTCCGATGTTGACTTTATTACAGATAATAACCGTTTACGACCCGAGAATTCTGAAGTTCATCGATTGTGGGGCGATAATACTATTCTTAAAACAATAACGGGTTATGAACCTGCATATTCTTTGGAGGAGGGATTAAAAGAAACAGTAGATTGGTTTATTAAACCAGAAAACCTTAAAAAGTATAAAGCCAATATTTATAATCAATAGCTTTTTGTATGTATAAGATTCCTTTATTTGATCTCAATTTCGACGAAAAAGAAGAAATCGCTGTAATAGAAGTTTTACGTTCCAAATGGATTTCAACAGGCCCCAAAACAGCCGAATTCGAAAAACAATTTGCAACCATGCTTCAAATTGAACATGCTGTTGCTCTCTCGAATTGTACGGTTGCATTGCACCTCGCCATGAAGTTGGTTGATATTAAACCTGGGGATGAAGTTATTTGCCCATCGTTAACATTCGTTGCAACAGTAAATGCTATTCGATATGAAAACGCGGTACCCATTTTTGCTGATATTAAAGGTTACGAAGATTTTACAATTGATCCGTTAGATATTGAAAGAAAGATAACACCCAAAACAAAGGCAATAGTAGTAATGCATTATGGGGGTTTTGCTTGTGATATGGACAGAATTATAGCTATAGCCCAAAAGCATAATCTTAAGGTTATTGAAGATGCTTGTCATGGACCACTTTCGGAGTATAAGGGTAAAAAGTTAGGAACCATTGGAGATATAGGTTGTTTCAGCTTTTTCTCAAACAAGAACATAAGTACAGGTGAAGGGGGAATGTTGGTTACAAATAATTCAAAGTATTTCGAAAGAACCAAATTATTACGCTCACACGGAATGACCACAATGTCCTATGAACGTGCAAAGGGACACAGTACTGAGTACGATGTTATTGAGTTAGGGTATAATTATAGAATGGAAGATATTAGATCCGCTATAGGCCTTGAGCAATTAAAGAAGATTGAAAAAGATCTATTAATTAGAGCAGAGTTAAGAAAAGAGTATATATCAAAACTTGAGAAAATTGATGGTATAATAATTCCATTCAAAGATTATAAAGAATTTTCTTCAAATTATATATTTCCAATTTTACTTAAAAACTCTAATACTCAGAAGAGAAATAGAATTCGTGAAAGCCTTGCTGAGAAAGGTATTCAAACTAGTGTTCACTACCCCGCTGCTCACCGATTCTCAATTTACAAAGATTTTTATGTAGAACTTCCTATAACTGATTATGTAGAAAACAATATGATTACCCTACCAATGTATTCAAAGTTAAACACTCAAGATATAGAATTTATTACTTTAACACTTAGAGATGTTTTGAATGAATAAAAGGATAATAATTGTTGGAGCTTTTATTGAAATTGTTGAATTGGCTGAAGAGAATAATTGTCAGATACACGGTTATTTTGATAATACTAAAACCGGAGAATACTTGGGCTATCCTGTATTAGGTTCAGATGAGAACTCTGAGGAGTTTTTTTCTTCGTATTTAGATATTCCATTACTTATCACTCCCGATAAGCCTACTATAAGAGAAAAATTATATACTCAATATTCAAAATTGGGCTTTAGTTTTACCGAATTGATTTCAAAATATTCCAAAATATCAAAATCAGCAATTATATCCAATGGAAGTATCATTCAATCTTTTGTTAACATCTCTAGCGAGAGTCAAATAGGTAAATTTGTTAAACTTAACACGGGTTGTAATATTATGCATAATTCAACAATTGGCGACTTTACCACGGTTGCACCCAATGCGGTAATTCTTGGGAATGTGTCAGTTGGAAAGAGTTGTTATATCGGATCAAATTCTACTATTCTCCCCAATCTCAGAATTGTTGATAATGTTGTTATTGGTGCTGGGGCAGTAATTACTAAAAACATTTACGAACCTGGAATTTATGTTGGATGTCCTGCAAAACGAATGAAATAATGAAAATATTAACAGTAATCTCAAACTATAACGAGGAAAAGAATATTAAAGCGACCATAGAGGATATCCGAAATAATAGCACCATTAATTCAGATATTCTTGTAATCGACAATAGCTCAACCGATAGAAGTTTAGAGATTATAAAAGAATTAGGAGTCGATTATCTTGAACATCCAGTTAATACTGGCGGAAGTGCTGGAGTAATAAAAACTGCTTTAGCATATTCAATGTATCATGATTATGATATCTATTGTCACATGGATGGAGATAATCAGCATTTTGCTTCTGAATTAGATAAATTAGTTAATATTATTATTGAGGATCCTTCAGTTGATATTGTAATTGGCTCAAGATTTATAGAAAAAAAGGGATTTCAATCATATTTTTTTAGAAGACAGGGTATTTTTTTATTTTCTAAAATAATTTCTCTTTTAACAAAAACGAAGCTTACAGATATTACCTCAGGATTTCGTGCATATAATAAAAAGACAATTGAAATCTTTTCAAAAAAGCACAAGCATGAATTGGAGGCATGTGTTCAAATGCTTTTACTTGCATCTTATAATGGTCTTAAATTAAGAGAAACATCAGTTAAGATGAAACCAAGAATGGCCGGGAAATCGGAGTTTAATTTTATTAATGCCATTAAGTTTCCAATTTATAGCAGTATTAACCTTATAGGAACGTTAACCCAAAAAAAGAAGTAGTATGTCACTATATTTTAAAATAATTGCGTTGATATATAGCCTATTCTTTTTAGTTATCTTTTTCAAACTAGTAAGAAGTAAGGCAATAAAACCATTTTACTCTTTTTTATGGTTAGTTATTGCATTCTTTATGTTAAGTTTTGTTGTATTTGAGAAGATTTATAAATGGATTGCAACAAAAATAGGCTTAACGGATGCTTCTTTTTTAATTATTGTTGGCCTTCTTTCTTTCTTGTTTATTTATGTTTTATACCTATCAATAAAAATTTCTGAAATGAGTGATCGTATTCAGGAATTAATTTCTAATGCTAGTATTTTAGAACATGAAATCCGAAAAATTAAAGAAAAAGATAACGCATAGGTTAAGAATTTTAAAATGCAAACTACATGATTAAAATAGGGTTCAATAAAATTGAACATTTAGAGGAAAAGCAAATCGCTTTTCTTCTTTTTGGTGTAGCTCTTTTCCTGAGGATTTTATATGCTATTTTTCATTTTTATTATTATCCATTACCTGCTACAAACTTATATTATGAATTAGCTCAGGAGATTATCTCAAAAGGACAAATATTTTACAATACTAATAATCCATATTACGATGTAGTTGGACCCATAATTCCTTGGTTAAACGCTTTAACAATGCTTGTTTTTGGAAAAAATTACCTAGGCCTTTATATTATAACAGCATTTGGCTCGGCATTAACAACCCTTTATACTTATAAGACTGCTCGTTTATTTCTTGATAAGAGAACATCTATATTAATCGGTTTTTGGTCAACTATTTATTTATTTTATTTTTTATATACTCCAACACCTGGAAAGGATATTTGGATGTCATTTTTATTGATTTTTCTCATTTACCAACTAATTAAATTATTTATAATTAAGGAATTTAATTATCGATCTTATTTATTTTTCATTTTTCTTTTTGTTGTTTCTTTCCACCTTGACGAAAGGTATGTTATATTTTCTCCTTTTATACTATTCTTTATTCTTTATTATGAAACATCTTTCTTTACTAAGTTACGCGTAAAGAAATCTCTATTATTTATTGGATTTACAATACTTTTAATGATACCATGGACCGTTCGAAATTATTATAAGTATAATAAAGTTGTTATTCTATCTACCAGAACGGAGAGATACACCGATAAGTTGTTGGGGAATGAACAGAAAAAGGAATATTTTTCGGATGATTTTACAAGTATTAAAGGGCGGTATTATATTGCCGATAATCAAATCGACTCAGTAATTTCTAGCAAAAAAACAGTTACTGATAATGGCTTTAAAATACCCAAAGTACAAGCGGAAGCAATGAAAAATGGTTTACGACCTTCTCCATTAACAGGATTAAATGCTATGGGCTCAAGGTTAAGAACCATGTTTGAACCCTTTCAGCTAAAAGGACATTTCGAACAAACAGGATATTATTATTATAAAAAATCGTTAAGACATAATATTGCAACTTTTCTTTTTTATGGAATAATATTTATATTCTCTTTTCTTGGATTCTATTATTTATATCAGCTAAATAAATCGATCTTTTATCTTTTTCTTTTTACTATCTTAATTTATGCACTTTTACATGCTTTAACTATCCCTTATACAAACTGGAGATACCGTCTTCCCCTTGATGCTATAATAATTATTACTGGGTGTTTTGGGATAAGTCGGCTTTATCAAAAAACAGTTAACGGTTAGTGTGTAATTATTTTATTTGCATTATCGATTTGATGTCATTTAAATATTACAAATTAGGGTTTCTAAGTTTTGTAGTTTTATCCTGTTTAATAATTTCATGTAATCAGGATAAACCTAGAATCTTAATTATTGGCGATTCTATTTCTGCTGGGTATACCCCTTATGTTAAAAGTCAATTACATAAGGAGGCTTTAGTTTTTCATATAAATGAAAATGCTCAACATACTCAGTATGGCCTTGATAATATTAAAAGATGGATTGGAAATAATCATTGGGATTTGATTCAATTTAATTGGGGTCATTGGGATTTGTGTTACAGAGCAACTAGCACAAGTTCTGTTGGAAAGAAAGATAAGTTCAATGGTATACAGCAAAGCACATTAGATGTTTATAAAAAAAACCTCGACTCATTGGTTTTAATCCTTAAAACAACAAAAGCGAAGTTAGTTTTTGTTACAACAACATATGTACCTGAAAAAGAAGCAGGGATGTTTCATGATGATGTACTGGTGTATAATAATGCGGCAAAAGAAGTGATGAGAAAGCACTCTATTGAGGTATTTGACATATATTTAGAATCAAAGGAAATTCATAATAAGTATAGAAAAGATACAAACAGTGTTCATTATACCAGAAAGGGATATAAAGAACTAGCCAAACTCATATCTGTTAAATTAGAAAAAGAGTTAATAAAGAATTATTAAATGTGTTTAACTTCCTTTTATCATGCTTTTTAATTCTATAGATTTCGTTATTTTTTTGCCAATAGTGTTTATTCTTTATTGGTTTGCTACAAAAGGAAATCTTAAATTTCAAAATATACTCCTTCTTATATCTAGCTATTTCTTTTATGCTTGTTGGGATTGGAGGTTTTTATTTTTGCTTGTTTTTTCAATATTCTTAGATTATTTTACTGGAATTAAAATATATGAGGTCTCTGATAAGAGAAAAAAAATATTTTGGTTGTGGCTTAGTATATGCGTTAACTTAGGATTTCTTGGAATATTTAAATATTACAATTTTTTTGCTGAATCATTTGCTGATGGATTATCTTTATTGGGGTTTAAGCCAAATTTAGGGACAATAAAGATAATTTTACCAGTAGGAATTTCATTTTATACTTTTCATGGATTATCGTATGTAATTGACCTTTATAAAAGTAGAATTAAACCGGAACGAAACTTTATTGATTATTCAGTATTTGTTAGCTTCTTCCCTTTACTTGTTGCTGGGCCAATTGAAAGAGCAACACATTTATTGCCCCAAATTATTAAAGAACGAAAATTTGATTATGCACAGGCAGTTGATGGTTTAAGGCAAATTTTATGGGGATTGTTTAAGAAAGTTGTAATTGCCGATAATTGCGCTCAATACGCAAATTATATTTTTAATAATTCAGAAAGTTTAAATGGTAGCACCTTAGTTATTGGTGCTTTATTTTTTGCATTTCAAATTTATTGTGATTTTTCGGGCTACTCTGATATTGCTATTGGTACCGCTAACTTATTTGGAATAAAACTATTAAGAAATTTTGCTTTCCCTTACTTCTCTAGAGACATAGCAGAATTTTGGAGGCGTTGGCATATCTCTTTATCATCTTGGTTTCGGGATTATTTATATATCCCTCTGGGAGGAAGTAAGGGCGGATTATGGTTTAAAGTGCGTAATACATTCATCATTTTTTTAGTAAGTGGTTTTTGGCATGGAGCAAACTGGACATTTATAATATGGGGTGCTTTAAATGCAATTTATTACTTGCCTTTACTTATTTCTAAGAATAACAGGAATAATTTAGATATTGTTGCACAAGGAAGGAAATTACCTACAATTAGAGAATTTTTTAGCATTAGCCTTACTTTTGGATTAACACTTTTTGCTTGGATATTTTTTAGAGCGGAAAATTTACATCATGCTATTGCATATATTTCCGAGATTTTTTCAAGTTCTCTTTTTGCAGTACCTAGTTATCAGGGGATCGGAAGATCTGTTTCGGTCTTAGGTTTAATCTTCTTTTTTATAATAATAGAATGGATTGGTAGAGAAAAACAATTTGCCATATCTAATATTGGGAAAAGTAGACCCAAATATATTAACTGGACATTCTATGCTTTTATAGTGTTTCTTATTGGAATGTACATGCAAACCAATGAAACGCCATTTATTTATTTTCAATTTTAAAAATGACGATATTTTTTAAAAAAATATTCTTTTTTTTCATCTTCACTATTCCCATATATTTTTTACTGTTAATACTATGGGGTGAGTTTGTACCAAATAAATTCAAAAATAATTTAAATTATAAGCAGGGTTCAATTGGTCAAATGCAGCTTAGGTTGGAAGAATTAAAGAAGTTAAATAAAGTTGATATCCTATTTCTTGGTTCATCTACCTCATATCGTGGATTTGATACTAGAATTTTTAATAAATTAGGATATACTTCATTTAATCTTGGATCAAGTGCTCAAACGCCAATTCAAACGAAGTATTTATTAATGCGTTATTTGAAAAAAGCAAATCCAAAATTACTTATTATTGATGTTAACCCATTGATGTTTACTATTGATGGTGTTGAATCATCTTTAGATTTAATTTCTAATGATGATTTTAATGCTGATATGATAAAAATGGCAATGTCTGTGAATAATTTAAAGGTATATAATACATTAATTTACGATTATTTTAAAGATAAAATAATTGGAAAAAAGAACTATCAAACAAAAGTTATAAGAAATGATGCAACTTATATAAGCGGTGGTTATGTTGAACATAAATTATCTTATTTTAAGAAAATTCAATATAAGGATCAAGAATGGAATTATTCAAAACTCCAATTTTCAATTTTTGACGAAATAATAACATTTTTAAAGTCAAATCGTATTAATTATGTCATTGTGCAATCGCCGATTACTCCAAAATTATACTTTTCTCATCAAAACAATGATTTTTTTGATCATTTTATGAAGAAACGTGGACAGTATTTTAATTTCAATCAAATTATAAGTCTAGACGATTCGCTTCATTTTGTTGATGCTTATCATTTAAATCAGGACGGAGTGGAGAAATACAATGATAAATTAATACAAGTATTTCGTCAAGATACACTTAAGATATTAGATAATTTAAAATGAGTTTAAAACAAAAAACCATATCTGGCTTAACATGGAGTTTTATAGATAATTTCTCAAAACAGAGCATTGTTTTTATTATTGGTATAATATTAGCGAGACTACTTTCGCCGAAGGAATTTGGATTAGTTGGAATGACAACAATTTTTCTTGCCTTCTCAGATTCTTTTATTGATAGCGGTTTTGGACAGGCTCTTGTTCGAAAAAAGGATTGTACACAGACTGATTACTCAACTGTTTTTTTTTTTAATTTTATTATTGGCATAATATTATATTCTATATTATTCTTATCTGCAGGATTCATTAGTAGGTTTTTTAATGAACCCAAACTAGAATCTATTTTACAAATCCTAGGCTTGGGCTTAGTAATAAAGTCATTTACGCTTATTCATCAGATTTTTCTAATTAAGCAAATTGATTTTAAACTTCAAACTAAAATAACCATTCTGGCTTCAATTAGCTCGGGCATAATTGGAGTTTATATGGCTTATAATGGTTATGGTGTATGGAGTCTTGTTATAAAAACACTATCTGGGTTTGTTTTTACATCTATATTTCTTTGGTACTGGAATAAGTGGAGGCCCTCTTTTGTATTTAGTTGGAGGTCATTTAGAGAGATGTTTTCTTTTGGATCGAATCTTTTAATGAGCAACTTATTAAATAAGGCCTATAATAATAGCTTTTTATTAATTATTGGTAAATTTTTTTCAGCTACGGAGTTAGGTTTTTATTCACGTGCCGATCAGTTTAAAAATTTGCCATCACAAAATATAATGGTTGTCATTCAACGTGTAAGCTATCCTGCACTTTCATCTATTCAGAATGATATTCCGCGATTAAAATCAGCATATCAAAAATTGATTAGAAGTACAATGCTAATTACATTTACTCTAATGCTTGGCCTTGCAGCAATTGCAAAACCGCTTGTTCTTACATTGATTGGAGAAAAATGGTTACCATCTATTGTTTATTTACAATTACTCTGTTTTGTCGGTATTTTTTTTCCGTTGCAAGCCATCAACCAGAATATGCTCAAAGTTCAGGGCCTTTCAGGTGTTGTTTTAAAACTTGAGATCATTAAAAAAATTATAGCCATTCCAGTTGTAATTGTTGGAATTTTTTATGGAATAAATACTATGATTATTGGAATGATTATACACTCAATAATTTCTTATATTCTAGACAGTTACTATTCAGGAAAATTAATTGGATATTCCATTTTTCAACAAATTAGAGATATTTTTCCTTCTTTTCTTGTTTCTGGTTGTATTAGTAGTTTTGTTTTTTTATTGGGTCTATTTCTTAAAACATCAATTTTGATGATTCTTATCATACAAGGTTTATCCTACATTTTTATTTTTATTATAGTATTAGAACTTTTTAAAATGAATGATTATTTGTTTCTTAAACAAATTGTAACTGAAAAAATGTTTAAAAAACAAAGTAATTAATTGTATTTATTCTCACAGTGAAAATGTTTAAAAACTTTCCGTTTTATATATTTCTTGTATACCCAATATTTGGTTTTGTAACGATCAATTATTTCGGAATTCTACCTTTTTATATTCTTTCTATCCTTGTAATATTAACATTTATTTCTCAAATTTTTAAAAGACCAAAAATAAAGATACCTCTTTATTTAATTTACTATTTTTTCTT
>CAYMII010000006.1:0-105832 GCA_964390565.1 uncultured Rikenellaceae bacterium | reverse complement strand
TATAGTTTAGGTTCAATAGATATTACTGTTACGGGAGGTACTCCTGGTTATACTTTTAGTTGGAATACAAACCCTGTTCAAACTACAGAAGATTTGACGGATGCTCCAGCTGGAACATATACTTTAACGGTAACTGATGCTGCTAATTGTTCTAATAGCGAAACGGCATCAATTCTTGCACCGCTAAGTATGGCTATCACAGATGTTACAATAACACCTGCAAAATGCTCACAGCTACTTGAATCATCAACCGATGTTGGAAGCATTAAAATTGAAAGTGTTACTGGAGGTACAAGTCCTTACACCTATTCATGGAATTTCCCACTGGGAGGTACAACAGGAGACTATCTTGGCGACCTTTCTGGCGGGCAGTATATTGTTACAATTAAAGATGATAATGATTGTACATATCAGGAAACGCTTACTGTACCTTCAGATCCTAATTTTTTCATGGATGCATGGGCTTATAAGGATACTACACTTTGTGGAAGCGGAACATTAAATTTAGTTGCTAAAGAGAATTGTGATGGTAATTCTATTCCTGGAAGGACTTATACCTATAGTTGGTACGAGGTGCCTAACACTTCAGGTGTTCCGTTAAGTACTAGTAAAACATTTGTTGTTAACCCAACAACCCCAACATTGTATTATCTTGAAATTCGAAATGATGGTGGTTGTTTTAGCAATGATACTGCTTATATTGATGTCTATCCAAAAACGGATATGAGCGTGCCACTTTATATTTCTGCCCTTCAGCGAAATAAAAATAATGATGGCAAGAAGGATACAATAATTGCCATACTCTCTGGCAACACATATAACCTTGACGTTATACCAAAAAACTCTGAATACGAAACTACATTTAAATGGGAACCAGAAATTCTATTCGATCCTGCTGATTCATGGAATTCAAGCATTTATACCGATAAGGAGATTTATGCACAAATCCCAGCAAATAGAATTCTTACCCTTAAAGACCCTGAAACTCGAAAAATGACAAAGTTCATTTTGATTGATGTAAAATCTGTGACCGAGAAGGGATGTAAAGATTCTTTGAAAATTTATGCCAAGATTGTAAATGATGTTTCGTTTGGGAATGTATTCTCTCCAAATGGTGATGGTTTAAATGATAGGTGGGATGTGCCAAGGGACTATTTATTCCCTGACCTAAGTATTGAGATCTTTAACCGTTGGGGTGCTTTAGTTTGGTCGGCGAGTGGTGATAACGCGGCTAGAGGCTGGGATGGAAGAACAAATAATGGCAAAGAACTGCCAATCGGAACATACTATTACGTTGTTAAATTTAATGTCAACACTTCCGATAAGGACTGGTCTCCAGTTACTGGATCTGTAACAATAGTAAGATAGGAGGATACAATATGAAATATATAATCTTGCATATGAAACGTATTTGGATTATCCTATTAACCATTTCGGGTGTAATTGCAACTTTCTCTGCTGGAGCACAACAAATTCCGCAGTACACTCAGTATATGTTTAATAATTATTTATCTAATCCTGCAGTTGCAGGAACTTATAACTACTATCAAGTAAGAGTTAACAGCCGATACCAATGGGTTGGTTTGGAGGATGCTCCACAAACTACAGGAGTAAGTATTTTTGGACCATTGCAAAAGCGCGATATGGGATGGGGGAGTTACGTATTTATGGATATAACTGGGCCTACAAGCCGAATGGGCCTTATGGGTTCGTATGCATATAATATGCCCATTAATGATGAGTTTAGGATATCAGGGGGGATTTCGCTTGGTTTTTTGCAGTATAAAGTTGATAAATCTAAATTTACTCTTGGAGATAATTCTGGAAATAGCACAAACATTTCGGATCCTGCTATTAACAATGTAAACTCCACATTTACTCCTGATGCAACTATTGGGTTTTATGTATACAACAGTTTGCATTACTTAGGGATATCTGCTCATCAACTTTTTGGACAACCACTTAAACTTTATAACGAAACTATTGGTGTAAACCGATTAAAGCAGCATATAATTATCTGTACAGGAACACGCTACATCCTTAATCGTTATTACGATATTGAGCCAGCACTCCTTCTCAAATTTCCTTTTGGGAGCAAGTTCCAATTCGAATTAAATACAAAAGTCACCTATAAATCGCAGATGTGGGGGGGGATATCCTACCGTTACAGAGATGCAATAGCAATTATGATTGGCTACAACTATAAGAAAAGGTATATTTTTGGCTACTCATACGATTATAGCTATACTTCAATCAGACAATACCAATCGGGAACGCATGAGATTATGATTGGTTATTTATTCGATAAGATAAAATAATAGTAGGAATTGTTAATAATAATTAAGATTCCAGCAATATTGCTGGAATCTTTTTGTTTTAAGGTGCTATATATTGATAAGAGGATTAATTTTGCAATTAAATTTAAAGCTATGCGAAAAGCATTAGGATTCATTTTGTTGCTAATTACGGTTGCATCATGTAAGCAACGCGCCTTTATTCCCGAAAAGGATATGGTTTCAATTTTAGTTAAAATACAAATAATTGACGCTACTACTCAGCAAAATAATTACAGGAATAGGTATTTTGAAAAAGATACGATTGATTACTATAGCAGAACAATACAAGCATTTGGTTATACAAAGGCTCAATTTGATAGCTCATTGAGTTTTTATTCTCGAACCCCAAAGGAACTCGATGCAATCTATGATAAGGTAATCATAGAACTATCAAAAATTGAGACAAAGATATCAAGCCTAAATAAGGATTATTTAGATTCTCTAGAACGCGACAGTATTAAAAATTTATGGAGTTTAAAACCCCAGATAGAGTTTCCTAAAGATTCATCTTTAGGAACAGTAGACTTCTCACTACCTGTTAAAGGGCTAGGTATATATACTATTGCTGCTGATGTTTGTGTTTTTGATGACGATAAATCAGCTGCTCCGTCAATGAATGCGTACTTTTATTTTGATGATAAATCAAAAGATGGAAATAGAAGTTCATTTTTCTCTGAAGCGTATTCTAAAGGTCCCGATACAATTAATTATACAATTCAACTCGACTTACAGAATTCTCTTGTTACTCATTTAAAAGGATCTTTGTTTAACCATACTAACAGTAAGCAAATAGTCTCTAAACATGCAGCCATTTCCAACATTAAAGTAACTTATAAGAAATCTCAAAACCCAAAACAAAGAAATAAGAATAAACTTCGAAGAAGAGAACAGGGTGAATCTAATTTAAGATAGTGAAGCGTTTTTCGGCTAATTATATCTTTCCAATTAATGGTAGCCCCATTAAAAATGGCATTATTGTTATCGATGATAATGGTAGGATTGTTGATGTAATCGATCCAAAGGGAGAGGCCTTGGAGCTAGCATCCATGGAGTTTCACAATGGGATAATTGCCCCAGGTTTTGTGAATGCTCATTGCCACATTGAGCTATCTCACCTTAAAGGCAAGCTCGATAATAGCAAAGAAGGAATTGCTGGTTTTGTTTCACAAATTCGATCACTTAGGACATCAACTGATTTGGAGATTTATAAATCGATTCAACAAGCCATATCAACCTTAGAGTCTAATGGAACGGTTGCCGTTGGGGATATTTGTAATACTACGGATAGTTTCTCTCCAAAACAATTATCAAAGTTACACTTTCACAACTTTATTGAACTATTTGGATTGCTCTCTGATGATGCTGAGCTCAGGTTTGATAATACAAAGAATATTTTGAACAAAGCAGCAACATCAAATAAAACCAACTCATTAACTCCTCACGCCCCCTATTCAATTTCTAGTAAACTATGGGATTTGATTAGCGCGGAGCTGAAAAGATCAAATTCAATTGTTAGCATTCATTATGGTGAAAGTCAACAGGAATATAATTTCTTAAAAGATCAATCTGGGGCTCTTGCCGAGAACTTCAAAGCCTTAGGTATTTCAGATGGAATCGCGTCAAACACAACGCCATTAGAGATCATAAAGACTTATCTTCCAAAGCAAAACGCTACGCTTTTTGTACATAATACGTTCGCACAAAGGGATGAGGTTGATGCTATCATATCTCATTTTGAAAAACCCTATTTTGTGCTTTGCCCTTCGTCAAACCTTTTTATTGAGGGGAGATTACCCGATGTGCGGATGATAAAGGATACAGGAGCATGTATTGCTCTTGGTACCGACAGCTATGCAAGTTCTAATACATTATCGGTATTTGATCAGGCTAAAATTCTTCTTGAAAAAATCCCTGAACTCAATTTTAACGAGGTGATCCAATGGGCTACTCTTAACGGAGCAAAGGCTTTGGGCGTTGAACATATATATGGCTCTTTCGAAAAAGGGAAAAAACCAGGATTAAACCTGATAACAAATTTTGATTTTAACCAGATGAAGCCAACTTCTCAAAGTAGAGTAAAACGTTTGATTTAGTTTTGTAGCAACCCTTTCCCTTTTAGGTAATTTATTAAATCAGCATTATAGGTTGTTTCGTGGTTGCTTAACCAGCGGGTAATAAATTCATCCAGTTCTTTAAGAACAGAAATTGCATCCTCACTAATTACATCCTTAAGCGTTTCGATTTCTTTTATAAACTCTTTATGTGAAGCCGTGTGGTTTTCGAGGTTTGGATACCCTGTCTTTTTTAGAAAAAGTTCTTCGTTTATAAGGTAATTCTCGTAAAAATATGATAGCGAGAAGAATATCTCAGTCAAGTCGTTTTTATCGCCTTTATTATTTAAGAGATTCTTTATATGCGCATGAATCTCAGCTAATTTCTGATGTCCTTTATCGACCATTGCGATACTATTCGATTGCTTATTAGTACTTTCCATATCGATAATGTTTATGTTTTGAGCAATTAAATTTAGGAAGTACAAATGCTAAACGCTATGACGATTGTCATATAAGCACCTGATATACAAACATGAACATTCGGTCTTAATTTTTAATACCTTTGCAAACTATAAAAGTTTTCAGTGGTTTAATGAGAGTAGATAATTAGTATGGCAACGTTTCTGTTCGATAGCATTGTGTTTGGTCCCATCCGAAGCCGTAGGCTCGGAGCTTCATTAGGTATAAACCTTTTACCCATTAACTCAAAATTTTGCTCGTTCGATTGTATCTACTGCGAGTGCGGCTGGACTGACGAGAAGCAGAAGGGTAAACTTCCCACAAGGGAGGATGTTCGAAAGTATCTTGATGAGAAGTTGAAAGATATGAAAGCCAAGGGCGAAGAGCTAGATGTAATTACCTATGCAGGTAATGGTGAACCTACTATGCATCCACAGTTTGCTAGTATTATTGATGACTCAATCGAGTTGAGGGATAAATATTTCCCTTGGGCTCGAATTGCAGTGCTTTCAAACTCAACAATGCTGTATAAACCAGCCGTTGTTGATGCTCTAAAAAAGGTTGATCAAAACATTTTAAAGCTCGATTCGGCTTTCGATTCAACTATTTCGTTACTTAACCAACCAAGGGTAAAATTCTCAGCAGATGAGGTAGTGAAGAATTTAAAATCACTCGAAGGAAATCTAATCATCCAAACCCTATTTTTACGTGGCAACTTCGATGGTAAAACCATCGATAATACTACGGATAAAGAGGTGAGCGGTTGGCTTGAAATGGTTCAGGATATTCGCCCAAAGGAGGTTATGATTTATACCATTGCGCGTGATACCCCAGCAGCGGGTCTTGAGAAGGTATCGCTTAAGGATTTAAAGGCAATTGCAGCAAAGGTTGAAGCATTGGGTATACCGGTCCAAGTATCAGCGTAAAACATGGATGATGAAAAGAAAAGGGTTCTAATATGTCCGCTTGGCTGGGGTCTTGGTCATGCAAGCCGAGATATTCCAATAATTGACAATTTTCTAAGTAAAGGGTGTGAAGTTATTGTTGCTGGGGATAAGCAGCAGATTAACCTATTGACCCAACGCTTCACAGGCATTAAAGCAATCGATTTTCCATCCTTTAAGGTAAAATTTTCGAAAGGTAAAAGCCAGCTCTGGCCGCTTACGCGCATTGCGTTTTTCCTTCCATTCTATATAATCAAAGAACACTTTGTGTTAAAAAGATTGATAAAGGAGCATCAAGTTGATTTAGTTATTTCTGATAATAGATACGGACTTTGGAATAGGCAGGTTAAGTCGATTTTCATAACACATCAGCTAAAGTTATTCTTTCCAACGCCATTCCGTTTTTTTGAGCCAGTTGGCGAGAAGTTTGTTAGGTTCTTTGTTAGGAAATTTGATGAATGCTGGATACCAGATTTTCAAGGTTCGAATAATTTGGCAGGAAAGCTATCGCACCCTAAAAGGCTACCATCAAACGCCCAATACATTGGAATATTATCGAGATTTAGAGGAGTTGAGATTAATCAAACCAATACGAATTGGGATTTAGTTGGAGTTGTTTCTGGTCCATCGCCCCAAAGAGAACTACTTATTGAGCAGATTGAGAAACTTGCCCGAAGTCAAAGAATTAAAACACTTATAATAAAAGGATTACCCTCTGAAGGAACGAGTATCGTTGAAAAGGATGGAATATTCTATGCTGGTCACTTGTGCGATAAAGATTTTGGAGAAGTAATTAATTCTACAAAACACCTTATTACTCGCTCGGGCTACACCACCCTAATGGACTTAACAGCGATAGGTGCAAAAGGGTTAATCGTTCCAACACCCGGACAAACTGAGCAGGTTTACCTTGCAGAGTATTTATCAGATAAAGGGTTGTTCAAAACCTGCAAGCAGAGCGAAATTGGGAATATCAATATTTCTGATGCAAAAGTAATTTACGAAAGACCTAATAGTTCAAATGAATTGCTTAGTAAAGCCATTGAAGATTTATCTCTTTAGGCAGATCTTAAAGTTTTGCTATTGGTGAGTTCTCATTCATTATCCACCTATAAAATTGATAAGGAATTGCTAATTTGTGTAGGCAAGAAAATTTATTCGATAGTTAACCTCTTAATGTTTGGGAATATATCGCGAACCAATAATTCAATCGCTTTCATATACGCGTCTATAGCAGCATCATTGTAGTTTAGTTTCCCCCCTTTTACATTATTTATAGGCTTAGAATAGGTTAGAACCTGATTTTGATTGTAGAGTTCTATTTGCAAGTCGAGAAAGGAAAAATACAGCCCGCTTATAGTATTACCCTTCCTCGTTTTTGCCCAGTATTTAAGAGTATAATCGGCCAATGAAGAGTTCTCTGTTACATCTATTCCGTTACTTGAAAAAAAATGATTTAAATATGGTGCAATTATCGGTTGAGTGAGGGCTTCTCCAAGTAACTCTTCTGCTCCATCAATTTTGACTTTAGCTCGATTAACATTAAGTGATATGCTTTGCTTTGGAATGAGGCCATAAGGTAAAAAATGGGGGATTAAAATTTCTGCCTCCTGATTTGCTGGTAATAGAGACTTAACGCTTAGAATTGCATCTAATTTTTGTAAGGGATCGGACTTAAGCAGCTTGTTCAGCTTTACTGAACCAATACCATTAAAGGATGTCCATATCAAAGTATCGCTTAGGGAAAACCGGTTTAATGTATTTGAAAATACTATTGGAAGATTTTTGACTAGTATAGAAGCACCATCTGTTTTTTTGTATAATGCCTCAATAAGAATTGGCAACTCTTGAGATTTCCCATAACACGGGTTAAGTTTCACATCCTTAAATTTTAAGGTTATATTAGCTAAAATTCCTTTTAAACTAGTTAATGCAGAATTTAAAAGTTTTTGACTTTGCGGCGTATATACAGGATGCTGGTTTAGCAAATTGCTTGCAGACCAATGTATGGCTAATAAATAGTTGCCAATAGCGTTGCTATAATCTTCTTCTTTTTCATTTGATATGCCCTTTTCAAAATACTGTTCCGAACTATTAATGTTTGTTGCCATTTGCTTGAACACCCAACTATTATAATCTTCTTTGTTTAGCCTATAGTATGCCCAAAACAGATTGTTATTTTGCCATGTGTCTACAAGTTCGTACCCTCGTAAGTTCTTTTTTGTTTGTGCTAATATATTTGAATAAAAGGCCTGCTCGTATAAACCGCCAACCTCACGTGTATTAATTTGTGTTTCACTTGAAATAGTTATTGAAATACTAGTAGCGATAGCCTCAAGGGCTTTTATTTTGGCACATTCAATATAGTTGTCCGAACGAATCGGACAACTACCAATGCCAACATAATATTTACTATCGATGGGAGTTTGGCTTACCCAGCTTGGTGTTTTCTGCCCATATGACGTTAAACATAAGAGGGTAAGCCATATAAATAGAAATAGATTCTTTATCATTTTTCTTTATCAAGAATAAATTAATGAATAGTAGAGCAATTTTTCTATTCAGTTTGCTGAGATAACTTTATTGCCTGTTCTTTTTCCTTACGGGCTAATACTATAGCATCCACATATTTTTTATTTTCAGGCACTAACTGGTTTGCTTTCTTCAAACTATTTATTGCCTCATCATAATTGCCACCATACATTACTAGCATTCCATAGTTATAATGTGCTTTAGCTAATACTTTTGGATTTAAGTTGCCTCTCTCCGTTGCTTTTTTAAGTATATTCACACCCTCGTCCCATTCACCAATTTTAATATTGGTAAGAGCCTGATCGAGCTCAGGGAGTGAGGCATCGCTCTCGAAGGATACCTTAATATTAATATCGTATGGTGCAATCATTTTTCTAAAATTATTACCAATGGTATTATAACAGCTTTCGTATAGCTTGTTAACATCAATAGGAGGGGCTTTTTCACCCTCTGCAGCTGTTTTACTATATTTTTTACCTTGGAGGGTTTTTGTTACCACCACCTTACCCGTGCTAACATCAACTATACTAAAATTCACTAAAATCGACAATCTTCCTTCGCGCTTATAAATCCATTTTCGTCCTTCTTTACTTTTATATTCAGAAGATGAAGTTTGTTCATCATAATCCTCTTCTAGCACCTTACCAAAAATCATTGCGGATACACCAATGATTTGCCCTATTTGTGCTGCAGTACTTTCATCAATAAGCCCTGATGCTCCAAGCTTTTGCTCTTGAATTAACTTATCAACATTCTGCCTATCAAGCACTTCAAAGGAGCCGCTCTCAAATAGTTTATCAACAAATATACTTTCAATCCTTTTTGCTGTTGTATGCTTTGTACGGTTCATATTGTCAACTTTACCCATGGCAATCTTCTTATAGGACTTTAAATTAACCTCGGCGGGTCGTTTGACTGTAAGTTGCATGGAAGGTGCGCAACCAATGAAAAAGGCTGATAAAAGAAACACAATTGAGTAAAGAAAACCCTTTCTTTCCATAATACTCTACTTTTTAAAAATTTCACCTACTCACTTATTTTGGCTTTTCGGCAAACTCCAGTTTACGAAGAAACAGAATCTAGCTAATAAAATCTTCTTTGTCCATGGTTCTGAAGGTACAGCCCATTAAAAAAACGTTTGAAGTTTTAAAGATAAGAAAAATCTTTTCTGCTGTATCATGTTAGTTGGATCGTTATTCGGATTTGTATTATCCTCATTAGCGCTTTCAAGTATTCCTGCATTATCAAGGAAATAGTAATACACCGAGGGTACAATAACCGTTCTTAGCTTTGGAATGGCAATATAGTTAAACCAGCCAACGCCAACATTGTAGCCCCATAGCCCTTTGGGGTTTGATTCGAATAAAACGCTATTGCTATTCAGGTCGGTTATTTTGATTGATTCTTTCAATTTGTAGAAATCGAGCATGGGCAGAGGTATGAACCTTTTCCAGAAAGGCCGATACCACTCATTCATGGAGTAAAGGAATTCTTTATGCGTTTTACCATTTTGCTTTGCAACCATTGTATTTACATATAGCATGTACTCAATCCATGATCGTCGAAGAACATTTGTTAAGCTTATTAGGTATAGCTTTGTTAGCTGACCTTCTAACTTTTGATTACTCGAATTGATGTTAGAGAAAAGCACATTAGAATACCCAACCATACCGTAAAGCCCGAATACCTCAGTTTTTGAAAAACTCAGATTTGTTCCATTTAGTTTTTCTCGATAAAAATCGGGAAGTAGCATATCCGTTATCATGGATTGAGGTGTTAATCCTTGATTTTTAACATCTTTATAGTTGAACATTAGCCTTAACCCTGACCTAAGCCCATTGGGTGAATACTGAAATACTTTATGCTTAAAGGCAGACATTCCCGATTCTCGTACAATGTTATAGTTTAGGTTTTCGCCATTTATGCCTTTAAAGCTGGTTTCGGACCATTTTTGCCGAAAAACACCAATCGGTGTATTTAGCTGGATATCAAGCATCATGTTAGCCGTCTTGTATCCCGTTTCGAATTTATACCCCATATCTGTCAATAAAGAGGTTTTGAATTCAGTGCTAAACACATCGTAGTTCGCAGCAATTGATAGCCCAAATGAACGCAAAAAGAGCTTCCCAAAAGAATCAGGATTTTGCTTGTTAGTTGAAGGATAATTATTTTGACAAAAACCTAATAATGGAAAGGCTAACAACAAAGTAAATAAGCATCTTCTTATCATTTTCTAAAGAATTTAGTTGAATAACAATTCAAATTTGTGACTAAATATGCAATTGGATTTCAAGTTCAATCCTGGCTAAATTGTTATAGGAAAAGGATACCCCGCAAGACTATTGCGGGGTATATTGTTATTTAACTAGTCTTGAAATTTCCCAAACCGAAATATGATCTTTTGCTTCCAGTCCATATGCGTAATAACCTACACGATTAGCATATAAATATTGTCCATCATTCGATATTTTTATATTTGTATATGGTACAGGAATTTGATCATCCTCGGAGAAGTGATTAACAACTTTTTTCTCGTTAACATTCAATACTTTTATTGTATTACCTGAGGCGCAAAACAGATACTTGCCATCTTTAGTATTGCATTGTGGTATCCCTAAATCTTTAATCTCAAGAAACGAGCTACCAGAACCCACTTCATACGCAACCGCTATAGGTTTACCTACGTTGTATGTAACATAAATATTCCCATTTCCATCAGAATAAATGTTAGTTGGGGTGTTCTTATTATCCTTAAAAGAATTATTTAGTATAGGATGATATTCACCTGTAATTATATCGAATGCAGCCAAATTCGATGCGCTTTCTGCATTTACTACTTTAGATTTTTTATCGGGGTTTAGTGCGCAAATAAGTGCTTTATCGTTTAAAACCTTTGTCAATATTTTATTAACCCGGGTTTTTGACAACCCGAATTTTCTTACTATCTCACCACTACTAACGCTAATAACGGCAATTGAAGTATCAGATGTTTTTGTTTTAGGATCACCAACATAGATATACTCCGTTTTTGATTCATTAAAGCCACCAACATTTATCATCGACATTGGCGAAGGGCTTTGAATTTTAACCTTAGATAGGGTTTTACCTGTAGAAACCTCAATTTGTTGAAATACCCAAGACGCCAAATCTTTATCAAAAGTAACAAATAGGTATTTGGTGTTACCTTCAATAAAAGACCCATTCGAAGGCATCCCATTTATTTTATCTGGACACTCACTTATTTTTTTACCATCTTTATCATAGAACTCTATAATACATGAGGTCATTCCTTTCATTTTAGGAGCAGCCGTAATCTCAGAGCTTAAATCAGGTATTATATCCTTTACTGGGATTGTTTTGGATGGCGAAATCTTAGAAATTTCTTGTGAAGAGCCTTCACTTAAAGCAATTCCAAATTGAGCATACGAATTAGAAATGGTAAGAAAAGCCAGTGTTAACAGTTTTAATCGTTTCATAATTTTTGGTTTAAGGTTTGTAAACGCAAAATTATGTAAGTGGAAAGTTTAAAAAATCACGGTTTTCCGTGATTTTTAAAAAAGCATTAGAACACAGACCATGAATTACATTATAGATGATAGTTCACTAAAGCATACCCATTTCGGTTGCTCGTTTAACCAAGGCGGCTACGTTAGGGGTGTCGAATTTTAGGAGTAAGTTCTTGCGATAGGTTTCAATTGTATTGGCGGAAAGGAATAGTTTCTCGGCTATTTGAATTGTTGTATTGCCATGAGTGATTAATTTAAGCACTTCAATTTCTCTAGTTGTTAGTGAAAGGATTGAATCATAATCAATTGTGCAATTATTAACAATTTGATAAATTTCGGGAGAGAAAATCTTTTCTCCTTTGTGTACTTTCTTTATTGAATTGACTATTTCGTTTGGAGAAATATTTTTTAGAAGTATTCCATTAGGCTTAACATTTTTAGCCTTTACCAATGTCCAAGGTTCAGTATGCATAGTCAATAATATTACTTTCGCTTTGCTATCATGAACTTTGATTTTCTCTGTAAGTTGAATACCATCAATTCCGTCCATATCAATATCAAGGATAGTAATATCAGGTTTTAAATTAATGAATTGCTCCCATGCTTGAATTCCATTTGATGCTTTTCCTATTATCTTGAAAGAATCACATGTTTCAATCTGCTTGATAAGACCTTCAAGCAGTAATGGATGATCATCAGCTATCAGAATGGTAATAAATTTAAAATCCATGTTAAGCTATGCTTTTATTTGCGCAAAAGGTATTTGAACGAGATAAGTATTTCCTTGATTATCGCCAGTATTTTTTTCAAATGATCCGTTCAATAGTTTTATCCTTTCCTGCAGGTTACGGTAGCCAATACCCTTGCTGCTATAAATAAATGGTGCGCCATTATCCTCCATCGTTAGGTTTATGCTGCCTTCAAGCTGAGAAAGTTGTATCTCAACTGTAGTGGCGTTGGAGTACTTGATGATGTTGGTGCAGAGCTCTTGAACAACTCGGTAAAGTTCAACCTGTAGCTCAGCGGGAATCTTCTCCCACCCATTCTTAGGAAGAAATTGGATTGTAAAATCTGTTTTGTTCGATTTGTTTAGCTCCCTAACATGATTCTGGAGCACTCGGTCAACCGAAACCTCTTCGAACTGAGGAGGCATTAGGTTATGGGATATCGTTCGAACCTCTTCCCAAGAGCTGGCAACCATGCTTACCAAACTGGCCATGTCCTCGGGGTTGGGTTGATGATTAACCTTCTCCAAGCGCATTTTAACAGCAGCTAGCGTTCCGCCAATCCCATCGTGCAGCTCGCGGGCAATGCGGGTGCGCTCCTCTTCTTGACCAGAAATCTTTTCCCGAATGGCTTGCATCTGGGATTGATGAAATAAGTTACTATACTTCTGAACAGCCAATTCCTCCCTGCTCTTAAACAGTTGTAGTTCATTCTCGATTCGTTTCTGGCGAATCCACCATAAAAAAAGGATCAATCCAATTAGAAAAATAGAACCTATCACGACAATTAGAACACTATATTTGCTATATTTAAGCTTAAGTTGTTGATTATCAATTAATATTTTCTGTTTTATTATTTTACTTTGCTTAATTTCAGTTTGATACCTAATATTTAAATTAGCTACGGTATTGGTTTTTTCAGTGTTATAAATACTATCGCTAAATTGAATGTATTTTTGCAAGGCTCGATAACCCCATTGAAATTGCTTTGTTTGAGAATAAATTTCAGCAAGCACTTTATATGCATTTTTTTGGTTTTGAATAGATCCATTTTTTTCACCCATGCTAAGTGATTTTTTTGCAAGTAACTCTGCATTTGTTAAATCACCCCGAAGTAACATAAGTACTGCTAGGTTATTATAAACAGATGATATTCCAGACCAATCTTTGGCCATTTGGCGATATTTAAGCGATTTTTCGTAATAGTATATAGCAGAGTCAATCGAATTACTTTCTTGAAAGACTTGTGCAAGGTTGTCATAAGAACTTCCTAGACCACCAATATCGTTTTGTTTTAACCTAATAGTAATTGCTCTTTTAATGAGTTTATTTGCTTGTTGGAATTTTTTTAGATCCTTATAGGCTGCTGCTATATTGTTTAGTGTAAGACCTATATGTTTATGACTATTTAATTTCTCAAAAAGGGGTAGAGACTCATTGTATAATCTGATCGCTTCTGTGTAATTTTTTATTGTATACAATGCATTACCTCTATTTAAACGGGAAACAGCCATCCCAAGAGTGTCGGCTAAATCATCGTATATTTTACTAGCTATAATGAGACATTTAATTGCTGTGTCTGGTTGTGAAATATCAATAAAAGTATTAGCAATGTTTACATTGCAATCAGCTATTCCCTTTTTGTCTTCAAGTTTGGTAAAAAGAGTTAAGGATTTGTCAAATCCCAACAAAGAATTTTGATAATCTCCCATATTCCTGTAAACTGTTGAAATGATCATATTTACCATAGCCATATTGTACTCATCGGGAATGGTTTTAAATGATTCGTATGCCTTGTTTAAGATTGCTAATGCGTTATCTGTTTTTCCTCCAATTGCATATATCACACCTAAGGTTTTGTAGCAATATCCTGAAAGATTTGTTTCATGATGTTTTGAGGCTAATTCTATGGCTCCTTTTGCTATTAGTTCTGCAGAATCAGGGTCAGAAAACTTTAAGTTCCAAGCAACCATCGTCATATCCATAATTCGTGCAGAATCGGCTTGAATGGATGTAGTACTTCCAGATTGGGCAAGACTTATTTTTACAATTATCATCAATGCTAAGATTGAAAGACTTTTCATAAAGTTTCTATTTAATTATGTTTCGTTTCACCAAGACAATGATAGGTAATGCAAATCATTTCAAGTTGCCAACTCTTTTTAAAAGTAATAAAAAAAGTAAGATTTCAAGCGATGGTTTACGGATGGGTTTGTAGATGTTGAGAAATATCTGAAACAGTCAGGCTTTTCTTAGGATTCTAGTCTTTTGATTCAAAATATATCTACAATTTCTATAATGTATGGCAATAAAGAAACCGATGATATTACCGTTTTAGGTTTAAAAATCTAAAAGGGGATTTAGTATTGTTTTGTTGCAATGAACAAAGGAAAGAGTTCCGAACTTTCAAAAAGTTCGGAACTCTCTTATCGTCCTTTTACGGCGTTTACAATATTATCAATCTCTGAAAATCTTAGTTTTGAAATTGATGCTGAAACTCCAGCAATCTTGCGAACTAAGAACTTTTCAATAAAATTCATCTTTTCGAAGATGTACTCACCACCAACAATTGCGTTGTAGGTTGAATGATTTCTTAGCAATTCTGGGTAGTTATTGTTAAACTCCGTTTGCTCCTCCTTTTCGTTCATACAGCATAGGAATAGAGCAATCCTCTTTTCCATAAGTGTGCCTGCATTATTTTTAATGAAATTCTTCATGTCGCTTTGTATGCTGCCTGCATGAATTGAACTACCGATAATTACTGTTTCGTAACTTAATAGGTCAATTTTTTGTTTGCTTTTTAGATTAATTATTTGAACTGCAGTACTATTAAGTTTTTCCTCGATGAGATTTGCTACCTTCTCGGTTGTTCCGTGGCTTGATGCGTAAACTATTAACGTTTTCATTTTGAATATATAAGTAGGTTTACAAATTCCCTCTATCATTAACATTCAAGATACGCTTTGTTATTAGTCTTACAGGAAAACGAGCGGCGAGGAAGCCTATGATAATAACAACTAGCAGCACAATACTAATATCGAATATTTGAATATCAACAGGGTAGGCATCAACAATAAAATTGCCCCCCGAGAGTTTTAAAAAGCCAAAGGCTTTTTGTGCCCAGCAGATAAGCAAACCAAAGCCAGTTCCTAATAAAGTTCCACCCATAGAAATTAGCATCCCTTCGGCCATAAATATATTTTGAATAAACTCGTTGTCGGCTCCCATACTTTTAAGGGTTTCTACATCGTTGCGCTTATCGATGATAAGCATCGAAAGGGAGCCAATTATATTGAAGGATGCAATTACTAGAATTAACGAAAGGATTAGCCCAATTGCCAGCTTCTCAGATTTCATGGTACGAAAAAGCGATTCGTTCTGCTGAAATCTATTAAGAACCTTATAGTTAGAGCCCAATAGATTTTGAACTTTTTGCTGGAGATCATCAATTTTTACACCGCTTTTTGCCTTAAGTTCAATTGAAGTAACTTCATCGGAATAGTTTAGAAGATCTCTTGTAAACTCAATGGGTACAATAACATACTTTGAGTCGAATTCTGCTTCTATTGCAAAAACCCCCGAAATCATTATTCCTTTAATGGTTAAGGACTGTTCGGGAGAAAGTGATGTTAATTTGCCTCTTTTGGGAACATATATTGTGAGTGGATAAAACTGAGAGATTCTTGCGGCAAGGTTGTAGGCTACACCTTGTCCCATGATAGCATGCGGTTGGTTTGCTTTCCACAGTTCAAAACCACCATCAATAATCATTGAATCAATACCCGTAAGCTCAGGATAGTTTCTTGAAACCCCCTTTATCATTCCAATGTACTGTTTTTCATCACATTTAAAAACAGCATTTTCCTCTAGAACCTCAACAAAAACAGCAACCCCGTCAAGTTTTCGAAGTTTTTCAATTTCAGGTTGATTAACGCTAAATGTTTTCCCCTCAACCAAGCACACTTTAATCTCAGCATCAAAGGTTGAGAACATTCTGGTTATGAGTGAGTCGAAACCATTAAAAATGGATAAAACAATAACTAGTGCTGCAACACCAACAGCGACACCAGAAAGGGAAATTAAAGAGATAATATTTATGATATTATGCGACTTTTTCGCAAAAAGGTATCGTTTGGCAATATAGTAGGGGAAGTTCATTAATCAGATGTTAGATGTTTGACGCAAGATTTCAGACTTTTATTGCAACTATAAATATTGTTTAAGTAATTAGGTAATTATTCAACCTACAGTCTAAAACCCTACAGACTAACTACCTCTTCTTACAAATATAAAGAATCTCATCCTTCGGAAGCGCATATCGCTGAATCAAATCTGCTGTAAAGGTTTTTACATAATCATCTTCTGTTACATCAAACCCAACTTCACGTAATCTTTTCCCGTAATCTCGTCCATAAAGTCTTAAATGGTCGCGTTGTTTATAATGTTTTTCGCGTAGCTCGGGAGTATTAATCGATTTATCTTCTAATGTAGTTTCAATTGAATTATCTAATGGAACCTGAAATATCCCGAATCCACCGGGCTTCATAACCCGTAAAAGTTCACTCATCGCTTTTCTATCGTCGTCAACGTGTTCAAGAACGTGGTTGCAGATAGCAACATCAAAGTTATTATCGGGGAATGGAATATTCTGAACATCAAGTTTAACATCGGCCCAGGGCGATATTAAATCGGCTGTTACATAATCGAGGTTAGATGAACGTTTAAACGGTTTAATGAAACAGTACTCTGGGGCTATATGAAGCACTCGCTTTGGAGTTGTAAAGAAATCAGTTTTATTCTTTAGATAAAGCCAAATTAGGCGATGCCTTTCGAGGGATAGTGAATGTAACGCTAACGCGTTTGGTCTTGATTGTAGCCTTCCGTATGGAAGAATTTTACGATATTTTTTACCCGAAATAGGATCCTCAATTTTATTCCCTTTGTAGAATATGGCAATGGAGCGTAGCAAAAATGCAACGACCACCTGTTGGTAATGACGCGGAATAAAACGAGAGGCAAGAGAGATAATTCGCTGTATCATCTGACTAGCTCTTCAAAAGTTTATCAATATTCTCGATGTAATCGAGCGAATCATCGAGGTAAAAGATTAGTTCAGGGACTACACGTAGTTGGTGCCTTACTCTTTGAGCCAATTCGTGACGTATTTGTCTTGAATGAACCTTAACGGTTTCTAATATCTCTTCCTTTTTATCGGTTGGGAATATGCTTATATAAACCTTTGCAACACCAAGATCGGGGCTAACCCGAACAGATGTTACAGTTATTATTTTTCCACGAAACAGCGATACGCCTTCCTTTTGAAAGATATCGCCTAAATCTTTTTGAAGCAACCTCGAAACTTTGCTTAACCTTGTGCCTTCCATCTCCTATATTTTTGGCAAAGATAGTGGATTTAATAAACAAATATTACCTATTCTATTGTTAATGAATTGTAAACTCCCACACCTGATAATACTGGAGAGTTAAATGCATCAAGTATTTCAATTTTTATTTCATCAGCATTAACCGTTTCAAATTTAAGTATGCGCCTTAACCCAACAGTTGTTCCCGAAGTTATGGGAGTCCAAATTCCGTCAACTCTTGCTAGTACTTGAAATTTTGAAATTCGCTGACCATATTCAATAGCCTCTTTTAGTTCGATAATATCAATTTTAGTCGATGAGCCAATTTTGATGATTATCTCTGCTGATAAGTAGTTGTTCTCAGTTGTCCAAACGGTTGATGTATTATTATCTAGTAAATTTTCAGGTGCGTAATTTTTGCTATTCGATTTTGTATTGCTTGCTATAACAGGTTTACCCGTTGCAAGGTTAGTCTCAAAGGTTTTTTGAATTATAACATTCAACCCTTTAAGATTTTCGATATCAATCGTATTGAATAGGCCATTTTTATTTGGGGGAATATTAATCAGCAAAATGCTATTACGCCCCACTGATTTAAGGTAGATATCGAAAAGTTGCTGAGGTGTTTTAACTAACGAATCTTCCTTTTCGTGGTAAAACCAGCCCGGGCGAATCGATACATCACACTGTCCAACAATCCATTTATTCCCGTTCAGATCACCGGTGTTAAGGTAGTTCATATCTGAATTACCAATAACAAGTTTCGAGTCATCAATTGTCGACCAAAAAGTTTCACCAGCAAAGCCATTCTCGTTGCCAATCCAGTGGATATCGGGACCAGCATCAGAAAATATTAGGATATTTGGTTGTAGTTTTTTTGCTAGAGCAATTGTTGTTGGCCAATCGTAGTAGGTTGAGCGATCTATTTTGCGAGTTTCGCGAGTTCCACCATAGTAGCCATCGCCACCATTTGCCCCATCGAACCAGATTTCTGTTATCTCTCCATAATTTGTGAGTAGTTCGGTTAGCTGATTTCTGTAATATTCAATATACTCTGGTTTTCCATAATCCTTATGATTTCTATCCCATGGCGAGAGGTAAAGGCCAACTTTTAGGCCATGCTTTCTACAGGCGTCAACAAACTCTTTTACAATATCACCTTTGCCATTTTTGTAAGGGCTATTTTTAATAGAATGCTCGGTATACTTGCTTGGCCACAAGCAAAAGCCATCGTGATGCTTTGCTACCAATATCAACTCTTTAAGGCCACCTTCTTTTGCCGCTTTTGCCCATTGTTCGGCATCTAGTTTCGAAGGGTTAAATATTCGAGGATTCTCATCTCCGAAGCCCCATTCTTTATCGGTAAATGTGTTCATTCCAAAATGGACAAACCCTATAATCTCTTGCCTTTGATATGCAATTTGATTTGATGTTGGAATTACTTTGCTTTTAACGATATCAATTTTGCTATTTTTCGGGTTGCATCCTGGAAGAATAAATATGCAAAAAAGTAGGAGAAAACATTTCTTGATCATGTTTTGTAATTGAAGAGATTACTCTACCAAAATTAAACTAAAAGGAGAATGGATAGATGTTTTGCATACCAGTTTAAATTCAAATTTAATTGTTAAGGCTTGATGAAGAACTTCTTCATTTTGTTATCTCTTAGTGTACTATCAACTTTCTTTTATATTTTTGCCTACCTAAATGTAAAACGATGGATATAGTTTTAAGCGGAATTCGTCCTACTGGCAAGTTGCACTTGGGCAACTATTTTGGTGCAATGAAAAACTTTTTGAAGATGCAGCACGAGAACAAGTGTTACTTCTTTATTGCTGATTATCATTCATTAACAACACACCCAACGCCCGAAAATCTTCACGGTTCGGTTAAACAAGTATTAGCCGAGTACCTTGCATGTGGACTTGATCCTGAGGCAGCAACGCTTTACATTCAGAGCGATGTTCCTGAAATCCCTGAGCTATATCTTTTACTCAATATGAACGCCTATATGGGCGAACTTGAGCGTTGCACATCCTTCAAAGACACTATTCGTAAGCAGCCCGAAAACGTAAACGCTGGATTGCTGACCTATCCAACGCTTATGGCTGCCGATATTCTTATCCATCGCTCGCATAAAGTGCCAGTTGGTAAGGATCAGGAGCAGCACTTAGAGATGACCCGCACTTTTGCTAACCGCTTTAACCGGATGTATAATGTGGAGTATTTCCCAGAACCCGTTGCATATAACTTTGGAGAGAAGTTAGTTAAAGTTCCAGGTCTTGATGGATCAGGAAAGATGGGCAAATCGGAAGGCAACGGGGTTTTCCTTGCCGATGATCCAGATACCATACGAAAAAAGGTAATGAAAGCGGTTACCGATAGCGGCCCAACAGAACCCAATCAGCCAAAGCCAGAGGCTATTGAAAACCTATTTACAATAATGCGAATTGTTTCAACTCCAGATACATACTCTTTCTTCGACGAGAAGTATAATACCTGTCAAGTTCGTTATGGGGATATGAAAAAACAGCTTGCTGAGGATATCATTAAGGTTACAACCCCTGTTCGCGAAAGGATTGAGGGCTACCTTGCCGATAACGATTACCTTCGTAGAGTAGCGAAAATAGGAGCAGATAAAGCACGCGAAAGTGCCTCGAAAACAATTAAAGATGTAAGAAGAATAATAGGATTTAAGGAATTTTAGCGAAAAACTCTAAAACTCAGTTGCTAATTAACTGTCAACCGTTAACTAGCAACTGACAACTACTAGGCTATCTCCCAATCAAATCCATCCTTGCGATCACGAACTGTAACACCCATCTGGGTTAGCTCATTTCTGATTTTATCCGATGTGGCAAAATCTTTATTGGCTTTCGCATCAAGGCGCATATTCAGAAGCATATCGATGAGTTTACTAGTAATTTCGCCTTGCTTTGAGCCTTCATTTTGCTCATCTTTAAGACCAAGAATATCAAAAATAATTGTTCTAAAGTTTTTGCGAAGCGTATTTAAATCACCTTCGGTGATGGTTTCCTTATTCTCGGCAAGTAGGTTGATATTTCGAACCCAGTCGAATAGAACAGCAATGGCAACTGAACTGTTGAAATCGTCGTTTAGCGCCTCAAAGGCTCTGTTTATATCGTTAACATCTACCGTTGATTTATCGGTAGGTTTAATCCTATCGATAAATCGATTTGCAGCCATTAGGCGCTGAAGGCCTTTCTCTGAGGCTTGCAACGCCTCATTGGAGAAATCCAATGTGCTACGGTAGTGGCATTGAAGCATAAAAAATCTCACAGCCATAGGCGAGTAGCCTTTCTCAAGTAGAGGATGGTTACCTGTAAAAAGCTCGTTGGGAAGAAATCCATTCCCCGCCGATTTAGACATTCTAACACCATTTACAGTAAGCATATTGGTATGAACCCAATAGTTAACAGGTGCTTTATGGTTACAAGCTTGTGATTGCGCAATTTCGTTTGTGTGGTGTGTTGCCTGTAAATCCATACCTCCACCATGAATATCAAAGGTGTCGCCTAAATATTTTCTACCCATTGCCGAGCATTCAATGTGCCATCCAGGAAATCCCCAGCCCCATGGCGAAGGCCATTTCATCAAGGTTTCGGGTTTAGCAACAATCCAAAGAGCAAAATCTAATCTTCCCTTTTTTTCATCCTGACCACCAAGTTCGCGTGTTCCTTCGAGCAACTCTTCCAATTTACGATTGGTAAGCTGTCCGTATGAATACTCTTTGCTATACTTCTCAACATCAAAATAAACGGTTCCGTTCTTTTCGTAAGCATAACCTTGATCAAGGATTTGCTTAATCATCTCAATCTGCTCGCTGATATGACCTGTTGCCGTTGGCTCAATGCTTGGGGGTAAAGTGTTGAAAGTGCGCATTACATCATGGAAACCAAGGGTATACTTATGTACAATCTCCATGGGTTCTAGCTGCTCGAGCTTTGCTTTTTTGGCAAATTTATCATCGCCCTCATCCCTATCGCCTTCCAAGTGACCAGCATCGGTGATGTTGCGAACGTAACGAACCTTATACCCAACGTGAAGTAGGTATCTATATATTAAATCGAAAGATATGAAAGTTCTACAATTGCCTAAATGCACATCGTTGTAAACGGTTGGACCGCATACGTAAAGCCCTACATGACCAGGATTGATTGGCTTAAACTCCTCTTTTTTTCGTGTTAACGTGTTGTAAATAAGCAATGTGCTTTCCATAAAAATTTCAATTATGAATCAATAAGTTGCAAAAGTATAAAAAAGTGGCAAGAGAAGTGAAAAGTTGTAAGTGAAAAGTTGTAAGTGAAAAGATAAAAGTGAGTAGAAATTGAAAAATAAAAAAGGGGAATGCGAACAATCCCCTTAAGTATTTATTTAGTTTTTGCTTACCAAGCGTTGGGATCGTCGCTTATTTCGTGCTCAACCTTTTTCACATTCTTGGCTACATCCTGTCCTTTATCGTTCTTTTCAACGGTGAACTCTAGAATATCACCATCGTGAATATCGTTAAAGTCGCACTCAATAACATCAAGATAATGGAAAAATAGGTTATTAGGAGGGAATTGGATAAAACCATAACCATTATTCATATTCATGGCGGTTCCCTGTTTAATCAAACTATCATCAAAATCAGCAGCCTGAGGTTTAGGTTGATTATAATCCTGCTGTGAGAATAGGTTGATAGTTAGCTTGTCGTTATTTTTTAGCCCATGGTTAATCACATCATGCATTGCAACGGGGTAGGTAACCTCGCGGATTAAATCCTGCGATGTGCGGGTAACCACCTCACGACCCATATCATCGGTATAGTCGAAGTCCCAGCTAAGTACCATAACCTTTGAACCAAGCGAATTGAGCTTGCGGATAAGCGGAACATAATCGCCATCGGAAGTGATAAGCACCAAAACGTTAAAACGCTTGTAGAATGCCTGTTCAAATGCTTCAAGAGCCAACCAAACATCAATGCCTTTATCATCCTTTTTACCACCACGTGTGCGGATAGGTAAATAGTGAGTAACAACACCTTCCGACATTAGGATATCATCAAACACACGGTCGTTATAAAGCTGATTGCCGCGTTGACTAGCCTCTTGAGCGCTAATTCTACCACGGAAGTAGTGAGCTTCGATTACCTGACAGAAACGAGAATCAACATCCTCTTCGCGGGCAATCATATTACGAATAAACTCGTGGAGTCCAGCAATATTAAGTCGTTTCCGACGTGGGTGAAAATAGTTATAGTAGTTGCTTACGTGCAGGAAATAGTTACCATCATAAAAAACGCCAACGCGCACCAAATCTTGTCCAGCGGTCATACTTTTTGTATTTTGTTAAATAAAATTTTGAATAAACCGATTTTCTATAGCTGATATAATAGACTAACAATCGTTTAAATCACTTGCAAAGATATAAAAACTTGATGATGCTACAATTCAGTTGCAAAAGACCAAACTCTTTAAAAATGGGTTAATTATAATAAATATGAATTGTGTACTTATAAAACCCTCAATTTTATTGATGTTATAGAGACTTAGATCTTTGAACATGAAAAAGATGATTTTTGTCAATGTTTGAAAAATGATGACAAAAAGAAAAAAACGCCCAATGAATATGGACGTTTTCTATAATTTGATTGATTAAAGCATTCTATTCTAAGCTTACAATGCTTCCTTTAGGATATTCGACGCTGTATGTAAAGATTATTTTCTTTGTTTCAGAAGGTTTCAGCTTTAATTCCCATTTCATAATACCTGTTGAAGCGTTATAATCTGAACCACCCTGCTCAACGAGTTTTACTTTAACCTTTTCGTTTGATGATACGGGGATTTGATCCTCAAGCTGAATATCAATATCCTGCTTTTTGCCATTGGTTATAGTTATTTCCCAACTGCGAGAATCGGTAACCTTTGAACCCACAAGGTTCTTTTCAGTAAACGACTTAACCTTAGTACGTTTAACCGATACACTTTCATCTTTGCCTAATGAAAGTTTTAAGGTATCACCAAAGGCTTTGGTATCGAGAAATGTATTCCCAACGTAGTTGTTTTCAAAGTAAATATTAGCATTTCCATTTGTAAGATTTAAGCCTTGCCAATCAGTTAAACTTGCCACTAAATATGCATACTCTGAGAGTTTAGGAATTGTTTTATATTGATAGGTTGCTTTAACCTCAGGAGTTTGCAGTATAGCAACAGTTGGTTGCTGCTTCGATGGGATATCGTAAGGGATATCGATGTTAAAGGTAAAGTTGGTTTGACTTTCGGAAATAGAAGTTGGAGCATAAGAATTACCAGAATCTTCTTTTTGCTCCAAACTAGCTGAAGCTACTTCATCATAAACAATTTCTGATTTTGCTTGTCGTTTAATACCGTATGCTGTTATCACCCTATCTTTATAAGGTTGAATGATATCAATAAACCATGCATAAATATCAGGGGCTGTTGAGCCAGATGTTGGATTACCTGATGATACCGATAGTTTAACTTTGTTCCAATCCTCTCCTGATGTTTGGTAAATGTTTGCTTTGCAAACGATGTTCAACGGGCTATTTATGTTGTTTGCCCGAACGTCGTAGGCAGGGTACCAAGCGGCTTCATAGGTGAAATACTTCAAAATAGTGGTTGCAGCAACGGGCTGAGGGGCTGAAAATGTAACAAGCACTTCGCTTGTATTTTTTACTTTTTGAGTAGAAAGATTTTGTAGTTGACCTTCAACTTTCTGCAATTCTTCTTGTAGCGATGCAATAGTTTCTGTTTTCTCAGCCCATGATCGACTATATTCTTCAAGTTTTGATTTAAAATACGTTAAAGTTAATTTTAACTCCTCAAGTTTTACTCCTTGATCCCCAATTAACTCTTTATTTGAAAGTAATACTTCTTTCTCCGTACCAATGTTTTTTAGAAATCCATTTTCAAGGTAAAGTTTTCGTTCTATCTCCTTTTTACGCAATTGAAGTTTTATATATTCAGGATTTTGTGCAAGCGAATCAAGCATGTTTTTCTGATTCGATACCGATACTATTGTTGCCTCAGCACAATTAATTTGTATCGAATTTTCATCCAAACTAGGTGGGAGATTTGTAAAAACAACTCGATTTTCACCTTTTTCAAGATTAAATTTGGCAACTCTTGTTATTTGAGCACCCTGTGAAAAAACAGTTGCTGAAACAACTTTCGATTTAACTCTCTTTTCCTGTGCACTGAGGTTAAGCAGAAAAGGAGTAATAAGAAGTAAAAGGATTATTTTTTTCATATGGGTTGAGTTATTGTTCTACTTTATAAATCCAAAGTTAATTATTCTTACAAATTAAAGACCAAATCTTATTTTGATGAATGTTCTAAATAAATCTAAAACGTTTTAGGAAAACTTTTTTATATTTGCTTCAGAAGAATATTATGAAGAAAAAACGTGTTTCGCTGAACGATATTGCCGAGAGTTTAGGCGTTTCTCGTGCCTTGGTATCGCTTGTGCTGAATGGGAAGGATGCTGAACAGGGAATCTCTGCTGAAACAAAACGAAAGGTACTTGCAAAAGCACAAGAGCTGAGCTATAAACCAAACCATTTTGCTCGTGGGTTAAGGCTTGGGAAATCATTCACCATTGGGCTAATCGTTTCAGATATTGCCAACGGATTTTACTCCCGAATTGCCCGCAGTATTGAAGATTTAGCCGAGGAACATGGCTACAACCTTATCATATGTAGCACCGATGAGGATATAGAACGAGAATTAAGATTAATAAAACTTTTAAGGGGAAAACAGATTGATGGGCTTATCATCTCATCATCGCAGGAGAAACCAGATGAATTTAACAGGCTAAAAGCAGAAGGTTTTCCAGTTGTACTAATCGATAGAAGTTTTGATGGACTTGAAGCATCCTGTGTTGTTGCTCAAAATCGCGAGGGTGCAAAAAAAGCGGCTGCTCATCTAGTTGATCAAGGATATAATAAACCTTTGGTTTTAGCCATTGAACCTGCTCATGTTTTCACTATCCGTGAGCGGTGCGAGGGATTTATTACAGAAATGGAGAAACATTCAATAACTCCAAAGGTTGAGTACCTACCATTTGATGATGCATTCAGTGAGGTAGAGCGATTAGTTGAGAAATTATTACAAAAAAAACAACTCCCCGATTGCATTTTTGCAATAAATAATAACATTGCAACTGCCTGTTTACAAGTGTTACGTAAATTTAATATAGATATTCCTAATAGAGTTGGACTTGTGTGTTTTGATGATGTTCCCTATTTCAACTTTATGAATCCAGCAGTTACAGCAATATCTCAACCTGTTGATGATATAAGCTCTTTGGCTTTTGAATTGCTTTTAAAATTGCTTAAGGATGAAAAAAATGAAATTAAAGATAAAGTTCATTTTCTCCCAGTTGAATTGATAATCAGAGAATCAACAATAAAGAAATAGTATTAAACTTAAACTTATAGATTATGAATCGTAAAACTTTTCCAATTCTATTAGCCTTCCTATGTATGGGTTTTGGTGATGTAGTAGGGCCGCTTGTATCTCTAGTTAAAGATACATTTCATGTTTCAAATTTTACAGCTTCTTTAATGACAACGAGTGGTTTTCTTATGTTTGGAATACTCTCAATTCCTATGGGAATATTTCAGGATAAAAAAGGGAAAAAATATATCCTTACTTTAGGGCTTATCATAGCATTAATAGGACTTGTTATACCTATAATATTTGGAATGTATGGCCCCAAGGTTGAGATAGAATCAGGTTCAAACATTAAATTGATTACGCTTTTTGCATCAATTTTTTTGCTTGGAGCAGGTGCTACTACTCTTCAAGTTGCAGGGAATCCTTTAATGCGTGATGTTTCTAAGGAAGGCCATTATTCTAGTAATCTTTCTTTTGGACAATCAATTAAAGCAATAGGATCATCCTTGGGTTTTCTTCTTCCTCCAGCGGTTGCAGCATGGTATGGGATGGATTGGACAATATTATTTCCTATTTATTCTATTTTAATATTTGTAACACTTATTTGGGTAAATTCAATAAAAATAGTTGAGCAGAAGGTCTCTAGTAACAAACCTGCTTCGTTTGTTTCAAGTATTTCGCTTCTAGCAAATCCCTTCGTATTGATGATGGTTTTAGGTATTTTCTTATATGTTGGTGCTGAAGTTTCAATGAGCGCACAGATTCCTATTTTAATGAATAAAGTATATGGGATTTCAAATTTTGGACTTTGGTTTGCATGGGCGTTATTCTTTTTCCCAATTTTCTTAGGGAGGTTACTTGGCTCATTTGTTTTAAAAACGATGAGAGCTAGTAGATTCCTTCTAGTGACCGTAATACTCTCTCTTGTTGGAATGGTACTATTATTTTTCGGGAATCAATATTTTGCTTTTGCCGGAATTTTTATGATTGGTTTTGGTTTTGCAAATATTTTTCCACTTATTTTTTCAATAACAGTTGATGCCTTACCTGATCGAACAAATGAACTTTCAGGACTTATGGTTACCGCAATTTTAGGTGGTGCTGCAATACCTCCATTAACAGGTGCCGTTGCAGATGTTGATGTATTACTTGGCTTTATTGTTCCAGCAATATGTGTTTTGTATATTCTTTTCGTTGCTTTAAAATCAATTAAAAAATAAAAAGGTTATTAGTGATATAAAAACTATTTGTAAAAATGAGCTACCAAACCGATAACCGCATAGTAATGACTCTCGATGCAGGGGGAACAAACTTTGTTTTTTCTGCCATTAAGGGTTTAAAATCTATTGTTGAACCAATTACACTTCCAAGTAATGGCGATAATTTGGATAAATGCCTAAACGCAATCATTACTGGATTTAAAGATGTTGAATCGCGATTGCCGGAAAAACCAGTAGCCATAAGTTTTGCATTTCCTGGTCCAGCCGATTATCCCAATGGGATTATTGGCGATTTGGGGAACTTACCTGCTTTCCGTGGGGGAGTTGCATTAGGCCCTATGTTACAGGAGATATTTGGGATTCCTGTATTCATCAATAATGATGGAGATCTTTTTGCTTATGGCGAAGCCATTGCAGGGCTACTTCCAGAGGTTAACGCCATGCTTACCAAATCAGGCAATCCAAAGCAATACAAAAATCTATTTGGCATAACATTGGGTACTGGATTTGGCGGGGGATTGGTTTACAACAATCAACTTTTTTTAGGTGATAACTCGGCTGCAGCCGAGATTTGGCTAATGCGTAACTATGCCAATAATACACTTTTTGCCGAGGAGGGTGCAAGTATTCGTGCGGTGCAACGTGTTTACATGCAAATATCCAATGATAGTTCTACATTAACGCCAAAGGATATCTATGATATTGCTGATGGCAAGAAACATGGGAATAGAAATGCAGCGCTCAAAGCATTTGAGCAGTTAGGCATTGTTGTTGGCGATGCGCTTGCAAATGCTGTAACCCTTACCGATTCTATCATTGTAATTGGTGGTGGACTTTCAAACGCTTGGGAATTTTTTGCTCCCGCAATGCTGAATACCCTCAATGGTAAAATTAATACACTTGGAGGAGATGCCGTTGATAGGCTCGAAATGAAGGCATTCAGTTTAGAAGATGAGGCTGGAAATAAGGCTTTCACTAAGGGAGGACTTACAAAAATTAAGGTTCCTTTTAGCGACAGAATGGTCGATTATGATCCAATGAAACGGATTGGTGTTGGCTTAAGCCGTTTGGGTACAAGTCAGGCTGTATCGGTTGGGGCGTATGCTTTTGCGTTAAGTAAACTTTAATATCAAAACAAAAAACACGGAGACACAGAGAAAACAGAGTAACACAGAGAAATTTTGAAAGTGTCTCAGTGCTCTCCGTGTCTCCATGGTGAAAAAAATTAAATATGAAAAGAATATTATTTGTATTGATTTTAGTAGCAATAGGCAATTTAACTTCTAAATCACAACAATTAAGCCTGATGCCTTGGCCTTCAGAAATAAAAATGGTTCAGGGACAATTCAATATCAACAAGAATTTAAGAATTAAGGTTGATGGACAACCAGATAAGCGGTTTCATCCAAATCTTATTAGGTTTATCCAACAGCTTAGCAAACGAACAACAATTCCTTTCGACAGAGATACCATCATCACAAATGCTGAGGCATCGATGGTTATTAAGGTTAATCGCCCGGGTGTTGTTAAACTTGGTGAGGATGAATCGTATAGTTTAAAAATTGAAGCGAATTCTATCCTATTAAGTTCTGAAACAGAACTTGGTGCAATGCACGGGTTACAAACTCTGTTACAAATGCTCGATAGGAATGGTAATTCATTCTTTTTCCCATGCGTAACCATAAATGATAAACCCCGATTTGCTTGGCGTGGGCTGATGATTGATGCATGCCGTCATTTTATTCCACTTGAGGTTGTTAAGCACAATATCGATGCGATGGCTGCCGTTAAGATGAATGTTCTGCACTGGCATTTGAGCGAGGATCAGGGCTTTAGGGTTGAGAGCAAGGTTTTCCCAAAACTTCATCAGTTGGGCTCTAATGGCGATTACTACACACAAATCCAGATAAAAGAGGTTATTGCTTATGCCAACGAAAGAGGTATCAGGGTTATGCCTGAGTTTGATATACCCGGTCATGCAACCGCATGGATGGTTGGTCATCCGGAACTTGCTTCTGCAGAAGGGACTTACAAAATTGAGAAGTACTTTGGTGTATTCGATCCAACCATTGATCCAACCAAAAAGGAGACCTATAAGTTTTTCGAGAAGTTCTTTAAGGAGATGGCTCAACTATTCTCCGATGATTACATGCACATTGGAGGCGATGAGAACAATGGGGTGCAGTGGGATAAAAATCCTAAGATTCAGGAGTTCATGAAAAAGAATGGAATTAAGAATAACCATGAATTACAAGCATATTTCAATGGGAATCTCCTGAAAATTCTTGAAAAGAATGGCAAAAAGATGATTGGTTGGGATGAGATTTTTCAACCTACACTTCCAAAAACAATTGTAATCCATTCGTGGCGAGGACGAGAATCGATGGAAGAGGCTGCTCGAAAGGGTTATCGAAGTATACTTTCAAGCGGCTATTACATCGATCTATTTCATAATTGCTCAGAGCATTATCTAAACGATCCGCTTCCTGCCGATAGCAAACTCACTGATGAGGAGAAATCCCGCATCCTTGGTGGCGAAGCTACTATGTGGGCTGAACTGGTAAATGGCGAGTCGGTTGATTCGCGGATTTGGCCTCGAACAGCTGCAATTGCTGAACGACTTTGGTCGCCTTCATCTGTAAACGATGTGGATGATATGTATCGCAGGCTTGATAAAATCAACCTCTTACTTGAGGAAACGGGTATTCAGCATATCAAAAATCGCGAAGCGATGATGCGTCGCTTATGCAATGGCTATAATATTGATCCGTTAAGGGTTTTGGTTGATGCCGTTGAACCATTGGAAGGTTATCATCGCCATGGCAGTAAGCGCTACACAACCGAGTTCCCATTATCAAGGGTTGCTGATGTTGCCCTTTCCGATGCCCCTGATTTTGTAAGATTCAGGTTATGCTTTAATGATTATCTAAAGACAAAAAATCGTGATAGCTATTCTAAGATGATGGATTTACTCGATAAGTGGAGCAATAATCAGCAGGCATTTTACGGTTTAGCATCTGATAATGTGGCATTAAAAGAGGTCTTGCCTTTGTCTGATAATCTTGCTGAATTAGCATCTATTACTCGAAAGTTGTTAGTTCAATTCAACTCTGAAATTAAGAATAGCGCTGCTGAAACCAATGCAATTCGGATTCAGATTGAAAAGTTAAATAAACCAGTTGCCGAGATGGAGCTGCCGCTATTTAAGTTCACACTCGACTTACTTGGAAAGCTAAGAAATGGTGAAAAAGAGGAGTAAAGGGTTATTCTGTTTATTTTGGTTGTTGCTGTTTGCAGGGTTTATCCATGCACAGGAATTGGTATTGCCTTTATCTTCTAATTGGAAATTCAGAAAACTTGGCTCTTCCGATGAGTGGCTTCCAGCAACGGTTCCGGGAACTGTTCATACAGATTTGTTGAGGAATGGTAAGATCGAAGATCCATTCTTAGGTACAAACAACCTTAACCTTGGTTGGATCGATGAAACGGATTGGGAATATTCATTAGATTTTTATGTAAGCGAGAGTTTGCTTAAGAATAGGCATGTCGAGCTAGTATTTGATGGGCTCGATACGTATGCCGATGTTTACCTGAATGGTGGCCTTGTGCTCAAGGCAGATAACATGTTCCGAAGGTGGACTATTGATTGTGCTGAGCGATTAACCGCAGGGAGTAACAACATAACCATAATTTTTAAATCGGCATTAGCAGAAGTAAAGCGCAAGTCAAAGGATTTGCCTTATACACTTCCGGGTGGAGAATGGGCTTTTGTTCGTAAGGCACCATACCATTTTGGATGGGATTGGGGTCCAAGGCTTATTACTTCTGGGATATGGAAGCCTGTTTACATTCAATCGTGGAGAGATTTTACTATTAAGGATATTCAGGTGCATACCGATTCAATATATCGTGGAGATGCCTATTTAAAGACAAATATTTTAATTTCATCGGCTCGATTTCAGCATTTAAAGATTAAAGTATCAGAGGGCAATCAGCTGATTGGACGTTTTAATGATAGAGCGGGAACAAGTAATCGCTTGATTTCCGTCTCTTTTAAAATTAAAGATGCTAAGCTTTGGTGGAGTAACGGAATGGGTGAGTCTTATATGTACAAACTTAATTTTCAGGTTGAAGGAGAGAATCTTAGTCAAGCGAAGGCCATGAATTATGGCATTAGAACCGTTGAACTAGTTCAAGAACCAGATAACATTGGGAAGAGTTTCTTTTTTAAAGTTAATGGAATTCCTGTTTTCATGAAGGGTGCTAATATGATTCCTCGTCATAGTTTTATCCCTTCTGCATCAAAGGCAGAGCTACGAAAACTGCTGAAAAGCGCTGCAAGTAGCGGTGTTAATATGCTTCGCATTTGGGGAGGTGGAGTTTATGAGGATGATCTTTTTTATAACCTGTGCGATAGCCTAGGAATTCTTATTTGGCAAGACTTTATGTTTGCAGGGAGCATGTATCCAGGCGATTCAGTATTTTTAGATAATGTAAAAGGGGAAATTACCCAGCAGGTATTAAGGATCCGCAACCATCCTTGCATTGCGCTTTGGTGCGGCAATAATGAGGTTGATGAGGCTTGGTATAACTGGGGATGGCAAAAGCAGTATAATATGTCAAAGGCTGATTCCACAAAGATATGGACTGATTACAAAAACCTTTTCCAAAAGTTAATACCTGATGTTATTGCAGAACATGATTCCGAAAGACCCTATTGGGCGTCGTCGCCCAAGAATGGATGGGGGCGAAAGCAGAGCATGACCGAAGGCGACTCCCATTACTGGGGTGTTTGGTGGGGATTTGAGCCATTCAGCGTTTATCAAACTAAGGTTCCTCGGTTTATGTCGGAGTTCGGATTTCAAGGATTTCCTGATGCCAAAACTGTTGCATTGTTCTCAAGAAATGGATCAGAAAAGCCTGATTCAATGGAGTTACTTGCCCATCAGAAACATCCAGTTGGTTATCAAACCATCGATAAATACTCGCAACGCGAGGGTTTTTACCCTAAAACATTGGATGATCGAATTTACATAAGCCAGATTGTTCAATCCATAGGCTACCGAACTGCAATAGAGTCGCATCGTTTGGCTATGCCAAAGTGTATGGGAACATTGTACTGGCAACTGAACGATTGCTGGCCAGTTGTATCGTGGTCGAGTATCGATTTTTATGGTCATTGGAAAGCTGTTCAATACACCGTCCGCGATGCTTATAAGCCAATTTTACTATCAACAAAAGCGAGTAAAAGCCATATCGATATAAATGTTGTTTCAGATTTAAGACAACCTGTTGATGGAGTTTTGAATGTATCGGTTTACAATCTTAATGGTGAAGTTCTTAAGAATTGGAGCAACAAAGTTGAGGTAAAACCCAATAAATCTGAATCGATTAGTCATCTGGCATATCAGTTTGCGGATATCGATTCTGCAAATGTTTTTGTCAATTCAGAGTTTATATCAACATCAGGCGAAGCCTTTAAATCGTATGCTTTCAATTGTAAATTGGGTTATTTGAACACGCAAAATCCTGAAATTAAGATGAGAATTGAAGGTCGTTATCTTGTTTTAACATGCACAAAACCTGCTTTTTACGTTAATATTTCATCAGTAAATGATATTGAAGTTGATAACAACTTTTTTAATATGCTCCCCGGGAAAGAGTATAAGGTTAAGGTTTTTAAAGGGATTCTTAATGATATTGAGGTTAAAACACTTTTTGATTATATTCATAAGAACTAACCGCAGAGGCGGGGAGTGCGCAGAGATTTTATTGAATAGCAATTCTCAGCGTCTCCGCATTGAAAAGAAAAGGAAATGGAAAAAGAGAGATTAAATTTTCTTGGAGGTCAGATTTTGGACGCATCAATTCAGGTTCATAAAGAACTTGGTCCCGGGCTTCTTGAATCTGTCTACCAATGGTGTTTATTTACAGAATTAACATCCCGAGGTATTTCTGTTAAGCAAGAAGTTTCTTTACCTGTTATTTATAGAGGCCAAAATACAGGGAAAGATTTTAGAATAGATCTTCTTGTTGATAATGAAATTATTATAGAGTTAAAAGCGGTTGAAATTTTACTTCCAGTTCATGAAACTCAATTAATAACATATTTAAAACTTGCTGATAAAAGACTTGGGTATTTAATCAACTTTAATGTACCAATTCTAAAACAAGGTTTTAAGCGATATGTAAATGAATTTTAACTCCGCGTTCTCAGCGTCTCAGCGGTGAAAATAAAAATATTATGCTAAAAAGAACACTATTATCAGCATTGCCAATCGTCTTCTCGATTATGGCATTTGCACAGGCAAACGACCCTGCAAAGTACGTTAATCCTTTCGTTGGAACCGATTTTCATGGGCATACCTATCCTGGTGCTACAGTTCCCTTCGGGATGGTTCAGCTTAGTCCCGATACAAGGCTCGATGGTTGGGATGGTTGCTCGGGTTACCATTATAGCGATAAGCTGATTTATGGATTTACTCACACCCATTTAAGTGGTACAGGCTGTCTCGACTTGGGCGATATTCTTATCATGCCAACGGTTGGTAAACCCGAGATTGATAATAAGCTTTACTCATCAACCTTTAAAAAGGAGACAGAGAAAGCAAAACCCGGATACTACTCTGTTTATCTAGATAAGCCAAAGGTTTTAGCTGAATTAACGGCTACAGCTCGTGTCGGTTTTCATCGTTATACCTACCCAAAAACGAAGGAGGCAAATATCATTCTAGACCTTCAGCATCGCGATGAGGTGTTGAGTTCGTGGATTCAAATCGTTGGTAACAACGAGATTCGTGGCTATCGCCAGTCAAAGTCTTGGGCAGAGGATCAGCGAGTTTACTTTGTAATTCGTTTTTCAACACCCTTTGAGCTTAGCAAGGTTCAAACTGCCGATGGCAGTGAGCTAACGGCAAATGTTGATGGTGGAATGATTGAGGGCAAAAACCTAAAAGCATGGTTTAAGTTTGGATCTATTAAAGGAAAAAAACTACTAGTTAAGGTTGGAATTTCAGCAGTAAGTGTTGCTGGAGCAATTAAAAATCTTGAGGCAGAAATTCCCGATTGGGATTTTGATAAAGCTACTGGCAATGCTTATGCTTTGTGGAATAAGGAGCTAAGTAAGATTATGGTGGATGGTGGCACCCCCGAACAGATGACCACTTTCTATTCAGCTCTTTACCATACAATGGTTGTTCCCAACGTATTTTCCGATGTTGATGGTCGGTATTTAGCCATGGATAAGAAGGTATACAAAGCCGAAGGCTTTACTCCTTATACCGTTTTCTCGCTTTGGGATACTTATCGGGCTTGGCATCCGCTTATGACAGTTATCGACACAAAGCGAACTGCTGATTATGTGAATACTTTTCTATCGCATTATAAGTATGGTGGCTTACTTCCTGTTTGGGAGCTTGATGCCAACGAAACATACTGTATGATTGGTTACCATTCGGTTCCCGTAATTGTTGATGCATGGATGAAAGGAATTAGAGGTTTTGATGGCAAATATGCTTTTGAAGCGATGAAGCACAGCTCAAACATGAACCACCTTGGGTTAGAGGCATATCGCAAGTATGGCCATATTCCGGGTGATAAGGAGCCTGAATCTATCTCTAAAACGTTAGAATACTCTTACGATGATTGGTGTATTGCCCAGATGGCTAAGACACTTGGTAAATGGGATGATTATAAAGATTATCTAACTCGAGCGCAATTCTATAAAAACATCTTCGATCCAACCACAGGCTTCATGCGTCCTCGTTATAATGGGGGATTTAAAACACCTTTCAACCCAACTGAAGTTGATAATAACTTTACCGAGGCAAATAGCTGGCAGTATAGTTTCCTTGTTCCTCAAGATGTTACTGGACTTATGAAGTTACATGGAGGAATTAAGCCATTTGAGACTAAGCTCGATGAGCTTTTTAGTACAAAGGAGAATTTATCTGGACGTGAGCAATCCGATATCACAGGATTAATAGGACAGTATGCACATGGCAACGAACCAAGCCACCATATGGCTTATCTATATAATTTCACAGGCACACCATGGAAAACTCAAAAAATTGCCCGTCAAATAATGGATGAGATGTACACTCCAAAGCCGGATGGTCTTTGTGGTAACGAGGATTGTGGTCAGATGAGCGCATGGTATGTTCTTAGCGCAATGGGAATTTACTCTGTTTGTCCAGGTAATACGCAGTATGCCATTAGTTCACCTTTATTTAAGAGGGCAACAATTAATCTCGAAAACGGGAAGAAGTTTACCATTGTGGCTGAGAATAACTCGAAGGATAATTTCTACATAAAAGAGGCGTCGCTTAATGGAAAGCCTTTAAATCGAAGTTGGATTGATTATTCTGATATAATGAATGGTGGCGAACTGAAATTTGTAATGTCAAATACTCCAAATAAAGATTGGGCATCAGGAGTTGTTGGCTCGCCTGAGAATAGGATTGATGGCTCTGTTTTTACTATCTCACCATATTTTACAAATGCCCCAAAAACATTTACCGATAGTTTGAATATCAGCATTGCAACTCTCGATAAGGATCAAACCGTTTTTTATTCAATTGTTCCAATTGACTCCAAAGATGCAAAAGTAGAGTGGAAGCAAGGGAATAGCCTCACAATAAAGCAATCATCAATGGTATCGTCATATTCAGTTGATAAGAGTGGCAATAAAAGCTACACCATTGAAGGAAAGTTCTTTCGCTATAGTGCCGATAAATCCATTACCCTAAAGAGCAACTGCAGCAAGCAGTACACAGCAGGAGGACCTAATGGGCTGATTGATGGTATCAGAGGCGAAAGTAATTTTCGTTTAGGCGGTTGGCAAGGCTATCAGGGTCAGGATTTTGAGGCTGTAGTCGATTTAGGAAGCGTTAAACCCATTAAGCGAATAGCCGCTAGCTTTTTGCAGGATGCTCGCCCATGGATTTGGATGCCCAAGTATGCCGAATTTTGGATATCTGAAGATGGTCAAAACTTTACATTAGTGGCTACAATCAACAACGATATCCCCGAAAATCAGATGGAGGTCGTAATTAAGGACTTTGAGGCTAAAGTTGACCTAAAGGCTCGATACGTTAAGGTTTTCGCAAAAAATTTGGGCTCTATTCCTCAGTGGCATCCAGGTGCTGGTTCACCTGCTTACATTTTTATTGATGAGATAATTGTTGAGTAATTCATTCACCACAGAAATGATGAGCACGTAGAGAAATAATCCTGGTACACAAAAAAACTCTGCGCCCTCAGCGTCTCAGCGGTTATTTTTTTAAACATGATTTTTATCCAATTAAGATTTCAATAAAATATCTACTTTTGTCGAATTAATTACAGATTAATAGCAAACATCACTTTTTAATAAAGAATTATAACATTTATTATATGAAGAAGATATTAATTGTTGGAGCAGGTGGACAAATAGGGTCTGAGTTGGTACCCTACTTGCAAACAATTTACGGACAAAACAACGTTGTTGCAACCGATATCAACTGTAGCGCGTGTAATAAACTTGCTGAAAATGGCCCTTTCGAGGAGCTCGATGCATTAGATACCAACAAATTTGTTGAGATAGTAAAGAAGTATAAGATTGATACAATCTTTAACCTAGTAGCCTTACTATCTGCTACTGGCGAAAAGAATCCTCAGCTTGCTTGGAAAATCAACATGGGTGCTCTTCTAAACTCACTCGAAATTGCTCGCGATAATAAATGCGCAGTATTTACCCCAAGTTCAATCGGAGCTTTTGGTCCATCATCACCACTCGATAATACTCCACAGGACACAGTAATGCGTCCAACCACAATTTATGGTGTTTGTAAGGTAACAGGCGAAATGCTTAGCGACTATTACTATACCCGTTTTGGTGTTGATACTCGTAGCGTACGCTTCCCAGGTATCATCTCAAACTTAACATTACCTGGTGGTGGAACAACTGATTATGCAGTAGAAATCTACTATGGTGCAATTAAAGATAAGAAATTCACTTGTCCTCTTCCTGCAGGCACTTTCCTCGATATGATGTACATGCCTGATGCGCTTGAGGCTTGCGTTCAGCTTATGGAAGCAGATCCTTCAAAATTAAAGCATCGCAATAGTTTCAACATCACTGCGATGAGCTTCGATCCTGAGAAGATTTACGCAGCTATTAAGAAACGTATCCCCGATTTTAACATGGCTTACAATGTTGAGCCTGTTAAAAAGGCCATTGCCGATAGCTGGCCTAACTCAATGGACGACTCTTGCGCTCGCGCGGAGTGGGGCTGGAATCCAAAATGGAATCTCGAAACCATGACCGATGATATGCTTAAGGTTATTGGTGAAAAGCATAAAAAGGGGTTGATCTAGACTAATCCTCATATTATTATCTAAAAGGCTTGCTCATTTGAGCAGCCTTTTTTTGTTAAAAAAAATCGTTAACCTATGGATTTAAATCCATTTGTTTTGTAGTTTTGGTATATTGCAAGCGAAATTTATTCTATGGCAAAAATATTTGAGATAAAAGCAACGCTTCAAGGTTTGAAATCTGAGGTTTATAGAACTTTTCAGGTTGATAGTTCGATTAACCTTCAAGTGTTACACGAAGTTTTTCAGGCTCTTTTTGGCTGGGAAAATTTTCATTTGCATTTTTACCAGGATCATAAATCGCAAGATATTAAGAAGGAAGATCAGGTTAAACTTTCCGATGCAATTGCTAAAGGAGAAGATCTTAAATATGTTTACGATTATGGTGATTCGTGGACAATTAAATGTGAGTTAATTCGCATTTTCGATGATTCTGCTATTAATAAATATCCTGTTTGTATAGATGGTTTAAGAAAGTCACCCCCTGAGGATTCGGGCGGAGTTACTGGTTATGAGATGTCCCTTGAACTTATCAGTTTAAGCCCCAAAAAGGATTATTCACTTATTACCGAATGGTATGGTAAGGATTATGATCCCAACTATTTTAACCTCGATGAGGTTAATCAAGCCCTTTCTCAGCTTAGAGGCGAGTCATGAACTCCTTTGATTTTTATAGAGGCGATTCCCTTGTTTACAGGACCTTATCTGAATTAAATATTCAGTTCGAATATCACGAACATCCACCAGCACCAACGGTTGAGGAAGCATCAAAGTATTGGGCTGGTATCGATTCAACGCATTGCAAAAACATTTTCCTTCGGAATCATAAGGGCGATAAGCACTACCTGGTTATCCTTGAATACCGACAGGCAGTAAATATTCATCAGCTCGAGAAGTTGCTAAAGCAAGGGAAACTCACTTTTGCTTCACCACAACGTATGATGAAGTACCTTGGGCTTGAACCCGGTTCGGTTTCGCCATTCGGTTTGCTTCATGATACATCAAACCATGTTCACCTTTTTCTCGATGAGAACCTTCAAAAAGCCGAACGGCTTAGCTTTCATCCAAATTTAAATACTGCATCGCTCATAATTGGCTACAACGATTTTATTCGTTTCCTTCAATGGAAGGGGAATGGGTACGAGTTTATTGATTTAACGGTTTAACCGCGAAGTACGCAAAGTGAATCGCAAAGTTTGCAAAGCATTAGCTATGATATTTTAACTCAGCGCACTTTGCGTAACCTCTGTGATCTTAGCGGTTAAAAGTCTTTTTTACCCGATTGAAAGGTAGAACTAAACCAAATAAAAAACCCTCGCGAATTACTTCGGAGGGTTTCTTCTGCAGAAAAATCAAGCTATGAAATTATCCGCATTTAGAGTGTCCACAGTTTTTACAAATCAGGCAGCCCTCTTGATAAACTAAAGAGTTAGAGCCGCATGAGGTACATTTTTTGCCCTCTTTTGCCTTTGTACCATCTGGGATATATTTACGAAGGGCTCTTTCAACACCAGCCTTCCATGTATTGATGGTTTCGCTATCTAGACGGAGCGATGATACAAGGTTAACCACATCGGTAATAGGCATTCCGTTGCGTAATACACCTGAGATAAGCTTAGCATAGTTCCAGAACTCCTTGTTGAACATATGCGATAAACCACCTAGTGTATTTGTATACCCGAATTTATCAACGTATTGGAAGTCGTAACGGCTACCGTTAGCATCTTTAATCTTGATAATTTTACCCTTTGTAACGAGCTTTGGAATAGGTAGCACATCATCTTCAGAAATACCTGTAAATATCTCGTAAGGGCGATTATTATAAAGGCCTACAAATGTAATCCAACTCTCGTGATTGTTTTTGAAGCGAATAATGTCGCACTCAAGAACATCAGGGCGTTTGGTTGGGAATGCTGATTCATTATCAGAATCTTTTGATTTCCCTTTATCGTTTGTTGATACAAGTACGCCATCGCGTGAGCCATCGCGGTAAACAGTACAACCCTTACAGCCACTTTCCCAAGCAGTTTGGTATACCTTGGCTACCATATCCTCTGTTGCATCCGAAGGAAGGTTAACGGTAACGCTAATTGAATGGTCAACCCATTTTTGGATTAATCCTTGCATCTTAACCTTGCTTACCCAGTCAACATCGTTAGAGGTTGCTTTGTAGTATGGCGATTTTGCAACTAGTTCATCAATCTGCTCCTGAACGTAAGTTTTTACCTCTTCTACATTATACCCTTTAACCTCAAGCCATTTTAGGAACATGTGGTGGAATACGTTAAACTCTTCCCAATGATCGCCAACCTCATCGGTAAAGGTAATCTTAACGTCTTTATCATTTGGGTTAACCTTACGACGACGTTTGTAAACAGGTAGGAAAACAGGCTCAATACCCGAAGTGGTTTGGGTCATTAAGCTGGTTGTACCTGTTGGGGCGATGGTAAGTAGAGCAATGTTTCTTCGGCCATACTTAATCATATCGCTATAAAGGGTTTCATCCTCGTTTTTAAGACGGTTGATGAATGGGTTATTCTTTTCGCGTTGTGGATCGAAAATTGGGAATGGGCCACGTTCTTTAGCAAGGTATACCGATGAACGGTAAGCCTCAATTGCTAGCGTTTTGTGAACTTCAACGGCAAAATCAATAGCGTTATCAGATCCATAACGCAGGTTTAATGCTGCAAGCATATCGCCTTCGGCAGTAATACCAATACCAGTACGACGACCTTCAATTGCTTTTTGGCGGATTTTACGCCATAGGTTACGCTCAACTTGTTTAACCTCCTCATCCTCTGGGTCAGTATCAATTTTACCTTGGATAGCATCAATCTTCTCAAGTTCTAGATCGATAATATCGTCCATAATGCGCTGCGATGCGATTACGTGCTTTTTGAATAGGTCAAAATTAAAACGAGCTTCTGATGTGAATGGATTCTCAACGTAGTTATATAGGTTTAAAGCAATTAACCTACAGCTATCGTAAGGACAAAGTGGAATTTCTCCACAAGGGTTTGTCGAAACAGTTTTATAGCCCAAATCGGCATAGCAATCAGGAACTGACTCCTTGATAATGGTATCCCAGAAAAGGACTCCTGGCTCAGCCGATTTCCAAGCGTTATGGATAATCTTATTCCACAACGAAAGGGCATCAATCTCGTTTCGATATTTTGGAGTGGCAGCGCTTAGTGGGTATTGTTGAACGTAGCTAGTTTTGTTTAATACCGCGTTCATGAACTCATCATCAATTTTTACCGATACGTTGGCACCTGTAATTTTACCAGGTTCCATTTTAGCATCGATAAATTTTTCCGAATCGGGGTGTTTAATGGAGATGCTAAGCATCAAAGCACCACGACGGCCATCTTGAGCAACCTCACGGGTTGAATTGGAGTAACGCTCCATAAAAGGTACAACACCTGTAGAGGTTAGCGCGCTGTTTAGTACAGGGCTTCCCTTTGGACGGATATGCGAAAGATCATGACCAACGCCACCACGACGTTTCATTAGCTGAACTTGTTCCTCGTCAACCTTCATGATACCACCATATGAATCGGCCTCGTTGCGAGTACCAATTACAAAGCAGTTTGAAAGCGAAGCGATTTGAAACTGGTTACCAATACCGGTCATTGGACCACCTTGTGGAACGATATATTTAAAATCTCTAAGAAGTTCATATACTTCGTCAGCACTTAATGGGTTAGGGTATCTTTTCTCGATACGTGCAACCTCTTCGGCCAAACGGCGGTGCATATCATCGGGGGTTAGCTCGAAGATATTCCCGAAAGAATCCTTTAGGGCGTATTTACTCACCCAAACTTTGGCGGCCATCTCGTCGCCCTTGAAATACTTGATACTTGCCTCTACAGCCTCATCGTGCGAGTAGGTCTTAACTTTGTTCTTTAATTCGTTCATCACGATTGCATTATCCTCCTTATTCATACCGGTTGTAGGTGTTACTTATGGTGTGTTTGGTCTGTTTTTGTATGTAGCTGAAAAAAAAGAGAATTAGTTAAAATTCTCCCAGCGAAAAAACTTTTACGAAGTTATTAAAGAGAAGCTAATCGAAAGCTATGTTTATAGCTCATAAATATTAACATTAAATCATAGTTATTAACATGGCAATCATCAGTAATTCAGATAAATACACAAACGCATTAGTTTTCAGTTTGTAAGGATTTTGTTGAGTTTGATGAGCTGACAATGAGGTTTTTAATGAATAAAATTAATGAAATCAACATATCTAGATATGCTTTAATTATCACGTATACAGAGAGATGTGGTATGTAATTGATATTGTATTTAGATGATGAGGATTAAGGTGCAGAATCACAAGAGGGTAGAAAAAGTCAAGGGTGAGTTGTTAGAGGTTATTAACAAGGAAAAAGCCTGTCGAGATTTTCTCGACAGGCTTAATATGATTAATTAAAGATAAAATTATCTATTCCATCCAACTTGAGTAGCGGTTAAAGTCCCAGCAGAAACTTGAGCATCTTCAAACGCTTTATCTCTTACAAAAACAGGAGGAGTACCTGGTGTTGAACACTTAAATATTCCAACATAAGTATTTTTAGCCAAATCATTTTCGTAAGTGCCGAATGTTACCCAATAGTAGATAGGGATTCCTGTAACTTCTGTTTGAGCTGCAGGATACTTTATAACTAGAAGTTGAATGAGACCTTCTTCTAGCATGCTCCAAGTCTTTGCAATTTTCTCCTCAGTTGTAGTAAGCTCAGCATAACCAGGAACATTATATTGTGTTCTTGTAGAAACACGGAGGTCGAAATTCTTCTGATAAGCGCTAGCGCCATAGTAGAACTCATCATTACCGTATGAACTACCGTATGAACGTCCTTTATTGGCATAAACCCAATCAACTAATAGTTGAAAATCTGAAGAACCAGGAGTAAATCGAACAGTTGGATCGAAAATCCATTTCTCGCCTGTATGAACGAACTGATCGGTTTTGTTAATCTTAAATGTATTTGTTACCCATACACCGTTTGTTAATGTGAAGTTAGATACGGCTGAACTATAAACATTGCTTCCTGTTTTGTAAACAAGGGTTTTTACATCGCCAGCTTGTGCATAAGGGTACTTTTGAGCAAGGAATTGTGGAAGATAAGTTAGTGCTTGTGTACTATTAACTGAAGTCAAACCCATTGCAGTATAGTCAGCAGGTAAGAGAATCTGGAATACAGGATCTGTAGATGCTGGCACAATCCAAGCGGTTCCATTATACTTGTATACAGCCATTTGTCTCTCTGAACTTGGTATGTACAATGAAGTTTTTGTTTCAGAAACCTTAACGTTATCAATTCTATAAGTTGTAGTCATCAAAGGATCTGCGCCACGATCTGCATCTGTTCTTCCATCACCAGTATACTTAAATGCGATATAAACTCTTTTGTCAACGTAAGCACTTAAATCGGCTTCACCTGCACTTGCAAAAGCACCAACACTTCCTGTTCCTGTTGGGAAAGTGAAGTTTGAAGAGATATCAGTCCAGGTTGCATTAGCTATATGAGAAGTGTTACCATCAAAATCGGTTGATATTAATACAGTTAAGCATAAAGCATTGTAATAACCAACAGCAACATTGAATGTTAATTTTGGAGCAGTTGAATAGTGCAAATCTATTTTCTTTGAAATTAACCAGGCTTCATTCTTTGTTCCAGAACCATTTGAAGTAAACTGAGCATAGTTATTTCCACTTGAAGTTCTACACATCCACTTTAGAGTTCCTTGCCTGTCTTTGTTCATCCAACCAAATTCTCCAATAGCGGTATAGGGTGATGGAGCCGCTGTATGATAAGCAAAGTCTTGATAAAAATATTTGAAGTCATTAGACTGAGAAACAGCTTCTGTAGACGAATAGTTATACTCGATAAATTTATATGTTCCACTAGCGGGTGGAGTTGGGTACATTGCAGCTAATACGCTAGGAAGTTTGGATGCAGCAGTTTTCGCTGGAGTAAAGGCCATTACGTAGTCACTTGCAGTCCATGCTACTCTGTAGATAGTATCTTCAAGAATATCCATCTTAGACAGGTCTGTCAAATACGCTGGTTTATCTTGAAAAGCATAAGTTACAATAGCAGAAGATTTCTCGTTAAGTGCAGGGAAAACTTTAGTTAGGACAGGTGCCATATAATCATTTGCAGTGAAACGAGGGTTAAAAGCTAACTGAGATGCAATTAACTTAGCATTTGAAGTATCAGATGCGTTTAATGCATCAACTAAAGCAGCTTTGCTAGCAGTGGAATAATCTGCGGCAACAAGAGTGTAGGCTCTATTGCTTTCACTATAAGGCTTCTTCTCGTTGTCAAGTGTATTATAGGTATCTTCCATTGGGTCACAAGACCATAAAAGACCTATAATTGCAGGGAGAAATATTAAGAGTTTTTTCATATTTAGATTCATTTACAATTAAAAGTTAATTCTTAAACCAGTTGACCAAGTGCGACCAAATCCATAGAATACAAGTGCGTTTTCCATTAAATGGTTTGTACCATCAGTAGCATCAGCAATATATTCTGTATCGAAAAGGTTAGCTACGTTTCCATAAAGAGTTGCATTAAGGTTACCAATTTTGAATTTATAGTTAGCATTAATATCAACTAACCAGTATGCTGGTAATTGCCATGATTCACCTTTTGTTGCTACAGTTGTTCTTGCAGTTGGGTCAAAATCGGAGTAGTTTTTATCAGCGTAGTTAAAATCAATTCCAAGTTTTAATTTTGGAAGGACTTCATAATCACAACCAAGAGCCGCTGATATTTGAGCTGAGTTACCAACATGAATGTCTTTAATGTATGCATTGTATGTACCTGCAACTGACTGATCTTCATTATAAAGAGTGAAGTTTACATCATCAATCCAACGATAGTCACCTACTGATAGCATACCTTTGATAGTTAATTTTGAAGCAGGTTTGAATATACCCTCAATTTCAACTCCTTGGTGTAATGCATTAATACCAGTAATGTTTACAACTTGAGTTCCAATTGTTCTAACCAATCCTTTATCTAACCACTTTGTATGGAATAGGTTGACTTTAACATTTAGTAAGCGTGAAGCATATCCATAGCCTAATTCTGCTGTTATGATTTTTTCATACTTTACATCTTTATTAAAATCGTTTTTGCTGTTTAAGAATGTGTTAGCAAAAATAGGAGCTTTGGTTATATAACCACCATTTACGAATACATTATGTGTTTCGTTAATTTTATAGTTAAATCCACCTTTAACTGTCCAAGGGAGGAATCTATGCCATGGTGATTTTTGATTTCCTGGTGTATAGTTAAAATAATCTACCCTACGATAGCTATTGCTTGCAACTGAGAGTGATAGGAATCCAGAATATTGATTCTTAACATATTCAGCTTGTCCATAAACGCCCAACCAAAGAACTTGACCAAGATAGTTATAGTTAATATAATCGCCTTTATAAAGAGGTTGAGATGCTGGACGGTTTACATTCTTTGCTTCAAGAAAATATGATCCACCAAGTAGGTCATCAATTTTATAAGCATGTACTCCACTATAGTACCTTCCATCAAAACCTGCAGTTATCTTGATATCAGATATATCAGTGGTAAATGTAGATAATACACCATACCATTGATGATCATTGATTCCGTTTGCGATAATACATTTAGAGCCACTAAGCGCTGCTTTATTTTGAGCAATTACATAATCATAATTGAAATAACCCTCAGGAGTTAATGCCTCTGTTGACATTGGTTTTCCATCAGCTTGGCTAATACTTAACCACGCTGAATTTGTTCCAGAAACTCTACGTCCACCACCACTTGAAACTGAAGCATAAGCTTGAGTTGACAACATGGAACTTTCGTTAATCCTCCAATAATGGCTTAATGAAATTTGAGGTTTATGGTAATAATTGTATGCGTAACCAATGTTGTATATCTCGCCATTACGATATCCAAAATCGGAATTCCATTTAATCCCATTTGGATTGTCGCGATACTCTTGAATCTTATGTTTATTGCTTCGTTGGTTATGCCATTGTGGTGCACCGAATGCATTAAAAGATAAACGATGCTTATCATTTATCTTTTTGGAGATATTAACAAAGTAAGTATAACCATCAAAATTGGTAGCTTGTATGTAACCATCACCATATGTGTGGCCTCCTGCAACTGTAAAAGCCCAGCCATTTGCAAGCATCCCAGATGAAACTGAAAATGTTTGTTTTCTGTAACCATCATTACCTATACCAGTATATACAGATCCACCTTTTTCTGCTTCAGTTGATTTAGTTATAATGTTAATTGTCCCTCCTACAGATGAAAGAGCTAGTTTTGAGGCACCAAGACCACGTTGCACCTGTTGACTTTCAGTTACATCAGAAAGACCAGCCCAATTACTCCAATATACTTTGCCATCTTCCATTCCATTTACAGGAATACCATTAATAAGAACACCAACGTTATTTGAATCAAACCCGCGAACATAAACACGAGCATCACCAAATCCACCACCTGTTTTTGTAGCGTAAATAGAAGGAGTTGATTTTAGAATCTCAGGAAATTCTTTGTTTCCTAATTTTTCAATGATTAAATGAGGTTCAATTGTTGAAACTGCTACGGGAGTTGAGCGGTCGCGAACAAAAGATGTTGTAATTTGAAGTTCTTCGATACCGATTGTACTTGACTCTAATTTTACATTACCAAGATCTTTTTCAGTGTTTGCAGGAATTTCAAGATCCAGTTTTTGATCAATGTAACCAATATACGAAAATACAAGGGTAATCTTTTCGGATTGCACTTTTAAAGTGAACGAACCATCAAGAGAAGTTGCTGTTCCTGTAGAGGTTTTTTCAACCATTATAGTTGCGCCAATTAGCGCCTCTCCTGTTGTTGCATCAACAAGTACCCCTTTCACAATTGCTTGCGAAAAAGAGAAACTGCTTATCCCTACAAAAGCAAGGACCAACAGCAGTTTTTTTAGAACTCGATTTTGGTTAAGGATTTGTTTAATCATAGGTATAGATTTTAGTTTAGGTATAATTTAGTATCTATAAATTACTTACACGGTTTTAACAGAAATTAACGTTTGTAAAAATAGCAGATAACTGCATTTATCATATTAAGTAGATGTTAATAATATTAACAGTTTGATAAAAAAGAATAAAACATAAAAATTAGCCAACAAATAAGAAAAATCGACCAAACAGATTTAAACAAGCGTTTAAGTGTTTATCGTTATATTATTTATAATCTTAGCTGTAGCACCCGATTTTGCTGTAAAGAAATCGTGATTAATTGTTTTAACATCTAACCCAGTTGGGGCTGATGAAATATAGAATTTTACTGAATTATCAAAGTCTTCCAAAGAAGTTATTGTTTTAGCAGTTCCAATCCCAATCAGCTCAACTGCTTCCTGAAAGCGATGGTAGTTTGGTCCAAATATTACTGGAATTCCAAATACTGCAGCTTCAAGGGTGTTGTGAATCCCTACCCCAAAGCCACCACCAATATATGAGATATGCCCATATCTATAAATTGATGATAGAATGCCAATGGTATCAATAATTAAAACGTGGGCCTCACTTGGATTACATTCGTTGGGCTTTGTGTATCGGAGGGTTTTTAAACCAAAGCTGTTCCTTAGTTTTTCTATTTCTTGCTCATGAATTTCGTGAGGGGCAATTATCAGCTTTAAATTGTGAGGGTTGGTTTTAAAATGTTCAACTATTATTTCTTCATCCTTTGGCCATGTGCTGCCTGCAACCATTACCTGTGAGTCTCCAACAAATTGCTCAATTAAAGGGATAACTTTTGCCGCTTGTGCGTTAGCAATAACCCGGTCGAAACGGGTATCGCCCGCAACGGTAACATTGTTTACACCTATGCTAGCAAGGAGTTCTTTTGAACTCTTATTTTGTACAAAAAGGTGTTGAAAATTAGCAAGGAATTTACGATACCATCCACCATACCATTTAAAGAATGCCTGTTCGGGTCTAAATATTGCAGATATTACATAGGTTGGAACACCTCTCTTTTTAAGCCCATTAAGGTAGAAATACCAAAACTCGTACTTAACAAAAATGGTTGCAACAGGATTAACAATATCAATAAATTTTTTTGAGTTCCAGTATGTATCTAAGGGTAGATAGAAGATATAATCGGCGCCTTGGTAGTTTTTCCTTATCTCGTAGCCCGAAGGTGAAAAGAAGGTAAGTAGAATCTTTATTTCAGGATATTTAACTCGAAAAGCCTCAATAACTGGGCGACCCTGCTCAAATTCTCCGAGCGATGCGCAATGAAACCATACAACTCTATCGTTTTCTTTTATCGATTCTCTAAGGCGTTTCTCCCATCCCTTACGCCCATCCCTGAAAAGTTTTGCCTTTTTATTGAAAGGAGAGACTAGTGCCACGAGGATTTGATAGATTCTTATGCCGAAATTGTAAAGAAATACCATAGGATTGGAGTTAGGTTGCAAATTTACTTGCTGTACGTTACATTAACAATAAATCTTTTAGCAAATCGTTTATTAATTCTTAAACCATTGAGGATTAGGATTATGTTTTTGATGATTATTCTATCAATTTTAGGTTATAATCCCTTTTAAAAATAGAACTATCTTAGTGCACTCACTACTCAATTCATAATTCGTTTGTATCGAGCATTTTATATAGTAGTTTTTTTATTTGTTGGTATTGGTGTTTTTGCACAGCCATACAGTAATCGACGTTTAAAAAGATATACTGAACTTTCCGATACCATTAAACTCGATACTTTAAGCATTATTCCAAATTCTATTATTGTTTTTGATAGTTCAGGACATTTGATTGATTCAACTTTCTATAGCATAGACTATTCGAAGGCTTTATTAATTTGGAAACCATCATATAGCAAGGCACAGGGACTTAAAATTGCCTATCGGGTTTTTCCTCTTTCATTTTCGAAGCAATACTTTAATAAGGATTTCTCAAAGCTAATTTCATCCGATAGCCTAATGGGGCGAGAAAGTCCTAGGTATATTGCCAATACTCAGCCACGAAAACCATTTGGCGATAATATTGAGGCTTCGGGAAGCATATCGCGAGGGATTACTTTTGGGAACAATCAGGATGTAGTGGTCAACTCCGATCTGAATCTTCAAATAAGCGGAGAACTTGAGAATGGGCTTAAAATCGAGGGTGCAATCTCCGATAAATCAATCCCCTTTCAACCTCAAGGGAATACGCAACGACTGGAGGAGTTCGATAGGATTTATCTGAGAGCATACACATCAAAGTTTGAAGTTCAGGCAGGTGATGTTGAGTTGCAACTGAGGGGCAAAAGCTTTCTGCAGTATAACAGAAAAGTGCAGGGTTTAGCCCTTGCGGTTAACAATAACTATTTATCAAAAGGCGATACAACTATAGTTCATGGTGCTGCGTCAGCAGCAAAGGGAAAGTTTGCACGGAAAATATTTAATGGGGTTGAAGGAAATCAAGGGCCTTACAAACTAAGTGGTGCAGAAGGAGAGACATACATCATTATAATAGCAGGCAGTGAAAGGGTTTATGTCGATGGCAAGCTGCTAACTCGAGGCGAAACCAACCATTATACTATCGATTATAATACAGCTGAGCTTACCTTTACCCCAATGATGAGGATTACAGGCAATAGCCGAATTAGCATTGAGTTTGAGTATACCGATCGTAGTTATGCCCGGTTTATAGTTGCATCGGGGGTTGAGCAACGGATTGGCAAAACAACCCTGCGGGTTGAGGCTTTCTCGGAGCAGGATAGCAAAAATCAGCCTATTGATCAGAACATGAGTAGCCAGCAAATTGAACTGCTCAAGAGCGTAGGTGATAGAATTGATGAGGCTTTTGTGCCTCAGGTTGACTCGATGGCTTATAATCCCGATAAGATTATGTATGAGAAACGTGATACAATTGTAAATGCTATAACCTATAAGATATTCAAACAATCAACCAATTCAACCAGTTCACATTTTGTTTTAAACTTCACGTATTTAGGCGAGGGCAAAGGGAACTATATTCCTAAGTACAACAATGCAAACGGGAGGGTATACGTTTGGGTTGCACCAGTAAACGGGAAGCCATCGGGAAGCTATGAGCCTGTTAGAAACCTTGTATCGCCAAAACGAAAACAAATGGTTTCTATTCAGGCTGAAAGAAGATTTGGGTACGCTGATTTCATCAAATCTGAAGTTGCCTTTAGCCGAAATGATATCAATACTTTCGCAACTATCGATAAAGGCAATGATGTGGGTCAGGCTGTGCATCTTGAGTTTACTAAGAGCTTATCAAAAGATACACTTCGTAGATTTTGGATTTTTGGTGATGGAGTGGCTACATCAACAAACTTTACCTATGTTGATAGGTATCGCCCGGTAGAGTTTGAGCGCGATTGGAATATTAGCCATCCAACAAGCGGAGGTAATGAGAGAGAAGCATCGGGAGGTATTGGGTATCGCTCTAGAAAGTGGTCAATTCTGGGTGAAACCCACGGATTAAAGATGGGCGACGATTATAGTGGCTTCAAAAATGCTGTTGACGTTGGATTTAGAACTTCAAAATTTGGTAATAAGTTAGAGTTTAGCAATGTCGCATCTTCAGACTCGCTCAGGAAATCAAACTTTAGCCGTTTTAAGTATAATGCTGATGTGACTATTTATAAAGTTGTATCTGCCATTACTCTTGAAGGAGAGGATAATAGCCAAAAATCAGCAGATTCACAAAGATTATTGCCTAGCACTTTCCGGTGGGTTCAGTCGGAATTATCAGTAGGATTGCCCGATTCGCTTCCGCGAATGGTTGGGCTATCGTACAAATATCGTAAAGATTGGAAATCGCCTGATAGTCTTTTGTGTTTACACTCATACTCTCAGGATTTTGGGTTAAAAGCGCGATTGGCTAAAAATCAGAATAGTCGGCTAAACCTGTTTGCTGGTTATCGTATGTTTAACCCGGTTGATACAACTCTCTCAAAAACAGTCAAAAGAGAAAACACCCTTTTAGGGCGATTGGATTACTTCTTTGTTTTAGGAAAGGGTTTTATCACCTCAAATGTGGGTTACGAGATTGGAAATGGTCTTGAGCCGAAATATCAATTCTATTATATTGAAGTACCAGCAGGGCAGGGAATTTACATGTGGAACGATTACAACGCCAATGGCGTTAAGGAGTTGGATGAGTTTGAGGTTGCCAACTTTAAGGATGAGGCCAAGTTTATTAGAATAAATCTACCCACAAGCAGTTATATAACTGTGAATAATAGCGCGTTAAGCCTTCAGTTTGATGTTCTCCCTGAAAGCATCATCAAGGATACATCCTCTTTAAGTCGTTTTGTGAAGAAATTTTCAAACCAATTCTCATACAGCTCAAGGCAAAAGAATAGCTACGCTGATTTTTCAAAATCGATAAATCCCTTAATGAATGATGCTTACGATTCGAGCATTGTCAGCATTAACGAGAATTACAGAAACTCGATTGCTTACAATCGGTATAGCAGAATCTTTGGACTTGAATGGGTTAACAGTGGGTCAATAATGAAACAAGTTCAGGCGAATGGGTATGAAATTGGTCGAGTTCGGAGTAATCAGCTAAGCATCTGGTTTGCAGTATCATCGAGTATAAGTATGAGGTTAAACTATCTGTACAATCGAAAAATACAGGATTCGGAGTTTTTCAAGCAACGAAATCATGATATAAAAAGGAATACCCCTTCGGTAAATATCAGATATGCGGGGATGTTTGGCTTTAATGCCGAGGTTGGCTATGAGTACGAGCAGGCAAAAAACCTTTTAGGGGTTGAGGAGAATAAACTGCAAACAGTATCTGCAGAGTTAAGCTATAGTATAAGAAGTAAATCGTGGCTTAGCATCAAATCAAACCTCTCAATGGTTGATTTTAAAGGCGATTTAGGAACACCTTTGGAGTATGAGTTCCTGAGAGGTTTTAAACCTGGCAACAATGCAACTTGGGAATTAAGTTACAAAAGAAAAATATCGACCTACTTCGAGATGAATATTGGCTATAACGGCAGATACATTTCCGGAGGAAATGTAGTTCATACAGGTAGCATGGAAGTTAGGGCTATATTCTAGGGCTAAACAAAAATAAATCCAAAGAATGACTCCTTGTGCGACAACTTTTTGCTTATAAAGTAATCGATTCCAATAAAGAACAATCCCGCTAGAGTTATCATCATTAAGTATTTGCTTAAGGTATAGATCGATATTTCGCTGCTAACTTTTGGGATAAAATCTAAATATTGGCTATCAACATTTCCCAGAGCGTAGGATATAAGCCATAATAGCATTATGCAAGGAATTGCTACAAGTATCCAAAACAATGGTGAGCCGCTTAATGGATTAGGCTTAATCTCAACTTTTTCAATCACCTTTTTTGTAAAATCAAGAGGAGGCTCAACCTGAGTAATAATTAGGTTTTGCGATAACCAAGGATCATTTAGATCAAGGTCATTTTTATTGATATTTAAATCCTCGTTCATAGTGTTTGTATATTAAAGTAACATTGAAACCTCTTCTTTAAGCAATATGCTAAGTTGCGAGTAAAGGCGCTTCCGTGCCCTATGTAGTTTTACTTTTACGTTTGATTCAGTAAGATTTGTAATGGAGGATATATCGCTTATGCTCTCGCCATCGATATAGTACAGGGTCAGCAGTGCCGATTCTTCCGATTCTAACTCTTCCATCGCCTTGTTCAGATATTTTGCCCTATCCTTAGCCGATAGGCTTTCGAGGCCATTCGGAGTATCAACTGGTAAATCGTATTTTGTATCAACATCTACTTGAATGGGCTTAAATCCCCGCGACTTCGATACCGCATTATTATAGCAAATTCGATAAAGCCAAGTTGAGAACTTACTGTCGTTTCGAAACGAGCCAATGGAGTTGAATGCCTTAACAAAACTATCCTGTGCAGCCTCCTCGGCATCGAGTTGGTTTTTCAGAATACGATACGAGAGTGTAAAAACCATCCCCTTGTACCTGTCTACAATTGCAGACATGGCATGGGGATGATTTTTTACGACAAGAGTTATAAGCTCCTCGTCGGAGAGTTTATAAATCTCCGTCTTTATCATTCTTACGTATGATAAAGTAATAACCCAACAATCCTAAACCTCCAAATAAAAGTACCATTGCAAATTGAGCGCCCTCTTCGAGGTCAGTTGCTTTGTCTAATACTGAAGCAAAGAACAATCCCAATGCAACACCAATTAGTAACAGGCTCCACTTAAGCGATGCGTATTTATTAGCAGTTGGCTTTGGGCAAAAAGTTTTTGGGTCGACACCCTTTTCAAGCATAGCTAGACGTTGCTTATTACGAGTGTGTAGGTAGTAAAAAACCAAACCAAACATGGTTCCAAATGTCGATAGAATCGCAATAATCGGGATAAAAGGATTTTCTTCCATAATAATAATTTTTTATAGTTCAGAGGATATGACGCAAGCTTTTGAAACCGGTTACAACTTTTTATAAAAATAAATAAAGAAACGTGAGTTCGTCTTAAGTTTAACGCAAAGTTTATGTGTTTTGTATTTTATAAAAGGATCGTTTTAACAGAATCCGAATTGGTCATAATGAAGCTAATTGTTCTTGAGAAGCGCAAAGAGCGCAGAGATTTGATGATTTTGCATTAATGCAAAATCATCAAAAGAAGTAAGGATTGTTATGATTAATACTTAATATTCCTTACATCGAACTGACGTTAATTAAATAAAAAAAGCCCTACTTTTATTAAGAATAGGGCTTTGGTTTAATATATTTAAAAGGACTATTGCTCTTTTACCACTTCACTTGCAAAGTTGTCTATAGATTTTGAATCGGTTGCGCCATAAAAATCGTAGTAGTACTCAATTAAATACTTCTTGATAGCGGCATCGTCCATTTTCTGGCGTTTTAGGATTGGCATAATGGTTTTAAATTCATTTCTTAATGCCTCTTTATCAACGAACACAAGGGTTAACTTTGTAATCTCCTCGCTTGAACGGGTTGATTTTTCGTAAAGGTAAACTGATAATTCCGAAACCTCATTACCGTTTACATTTCCTGCTTTTGTAGAAAGAATCTCTGCTTTATCAATTTTAACTGTTTGCTTGTCGAATGCTAGTTTTTTTGAAACAGGGTTGTTGTTTACCTTGTAGTGGAAAACAACGAATTTATTGTCGCTTAATGGATATTTGGTTGCATTGAGGGCAACATCAACATTATCACCAATAATCGAAAATTTATCGGTACCAAAATAGTTCTTTAGGTCAGTAATTTCTGTTTCGTTGGGATTGAAACGTGATGCCATTAAGCTTCTGCGCTTAGTAACTAAAGCAATATCCTTTACGGTTGCTACTAAAGTCTGGTTTTTGGGAACGTTGGTTACAGGAGGGTTCATTTTAAGCATAAAACGAGCCATCTTCTGGTTGATAGAGATCACGTAGGCGTCAAAATTCTCGAACTTTACCTGATCATTTGGATTTAGAATGTCTCCAGGTTTAATGGGTTTCCCTGTTTTAGCAAAAGTCACATTTCCGTTTACTCTTGTAACATTATAAGTATCTTGAGCTTGAGCGCCCATACCAATGAGTAAAAGGAAAACTAAAATGTAAGCAATTGGTTTCATGGCGTTTGTATTTTATTTTTATCTTTTCATGAAATGATGATAACCCTATTACAAGTTACGTACCAAAAATAGCTTAAAAAGGGTTAGCCCTTTACAATCCTCTCCCTTTTTATTTTAGGAAGTGACTCAAATATTAGATTATATGAGTGTTCTACGAGTTCATAGATTAGCTTGTCGGAAACAGTACCATCCATTATAACGGTATTCCAGTGAGTTTTATTCATATGATACCCTGGAATTATTGACGAATGTTGCTCTCGAAGTTCGATTGCTCGCTCGGGATCGCACTTTAAGTTTACGCTTGGTTCGCCGTCGAGGTTGGTTAAGGCAAACATTTTATTGCCAACTTTAAAAACAAGGGTTACTTCATCAAAGGGAAAATGCTCGGTAACCCCTTTTTTCGATAAACAGTATTCTCTTAGCTCCTCAATGTTCATAATGTTTAGAATAAAGGCTGAAATGCATCTGGTATATGTTCCAACTCAAAGGTTTCATCTTTTAAAACGATTGAAATTATATCGAATTGTGTATCGGTATTAATATTGAACTTTTGTATGTACTCTTCAGTTGCCTCTATAATGTATTTCTGCTTTTTACGTCGAACAGACTCCTTTGGTTCCTCCCAGTAATTCGTCCAACGAGTTTTTACTTCAACAATTATTAGTATGTTATTTTTTGATGCTACAATATCTAGTTCTTTATGACTGAAATGCCAATTCCGGTGAAGTATTTTATAGCCATTACTAATCAAATAATCAGCAGCAATGGCTTCTCCCTTTTTTCCAAGTTCTTTTGAATGATTTGAATCACCTTCTTTTTTCATATTTAACGTAACAATAGTTGACTTTTATCGATATAAACAGTGTATTTATCAATCAAAAACATCAATTCATGTTGGTGAATATTTTAAAACGGTTAGGTTTAATATTGGCTACTACGTTCGCAGCGTATAGTGTTCTCGCGTTTTCAAATGTAGATAAATTTGAGGGAAGCATCAAACTAAAAAAGGAAACGGTTTATGACACTTCATACGTTATAATACAGGTAAGAGGGAATCAAGTTCGACTTGATGAGTACGATAGCAAGAAAAATGTTACAAGTATTTACATTATCAACCTTGAATCGGAAAAAGTTCTTGCCCTTTCGCCTAAGCAAAAGCTTTTTTATGAGCTAAGCCCATCACGGTCAATCCAAATGCCTAGTGATGATGCAACAACAATTAACAAGGATAACAAGATAGTACTTGATGGGCAAAGTTGTTGCCAAATGAGGGTTAAGAGCATCTCGCGCGATACTGAGGTTGCTTATTGGGTTGCTGAAAGGGATTTCGACTTTTTTATGACAATGAATAAAATCCTTCGTAAGGTAAAACCTGATGTTGATTTGTTTGCCTATTTTCCTGATGTAAAAGGACTTTTCCCTATGCTAGTCGTTGAGCGCACGCTTCTACGCAAAGAGAAAATGAAGGTGTTGGTTACAGCAATAAATGAGTCGATGCTAAACGATAATCTCTTTAAGATTCCTCTTGGTTACCAAAAGATTGTACAATAGCCGGTTTTTCAAAAGCAATAGTTGATCCATCTGGATTCACATCGAGTTTAACACGACGACCCATTATTAAGGATAAATTCCGCTCAACATGCCCAGCAGGAAAATCGAAGCATATTGGAATGTTGTAATCTTTCATTGCATTGGCAATGATTTCATGAGCCGTTGATCCAAAGGGTGTTTGATTATCCTTCATTTCAGTCATTCCACCAACAATTAGCCCAGCAATACTCTTGAGTTTACCGCTATGCTTAAGGTTCATCATCATCCTATCGATATGGTAAAGGTATTCATCCAGATCTTCAATAAATAGGATTTTCCCTTGTGGGTTAATATCAGCATCGGTGCCTGATAAACTATAAAGAATTGAAAGGTTACCTCCAATCAAATGACCTTCAGCTTTTCCTAGTACATTAAGAGGATTTGATGCTACATGATAGGTTGGGTTTTCGCCCATAAGCACATTTACTAAGCTTTCGAGCGACTCGTTACTAGAGCCATCAGCAGGAAAGTTAAATGGCATAGGACCATGGATAGTTTCAAGGCCATACCAACCATTAAGCAATCCATGAAATACCGTGATATCACTATAGCCAACTATCCACTTAGGGTTCTGTTGCAGTTTACGGAAGTTCATATGATCGAGCAGCCGAATGGAGCCATATCCACCCCTAGCGCAAAGGATAGCTTTAACCGATTTATCCTCAATCATCTCCATAAAATCAGAGGCTCGCTGCTCTTCGGTTCCTGCAAATTGATGATGCGAAGCGTAAAGATGCGCCGAGGTTTTAACCATAAACCCCTTACCATTAAGGAATTTTATGGCGGAATGAACTTCCTGCTGTGTAACCTTGCGGGCAGGAGCAATAATTCCAATTCGGTCGCCCGGCTTAAGTGGTGATGGAGTGATATTTTCCATTTTATTGAAAGGAAAATAGTTAGTATATTTGTTGCCTATTTGTACCATAAAGGTAAATATTTCCATCGATTTATAGCCTGATTGGAGATAAAACTGTAAGCCCCTTAACCGGGCTTGTTTTTTTAGTTTAACTATTTAAAGTTTTAAAATGAAGACCTTCAAGCGTTACCTAATTACATCTGCCCTGCCATATGCAAATGGGCCAATTCACATCGGGCACTTAGCCGGTGTGTACATTCCTTCGGATATTTATACAAGGTATCTTCGAATGAAGGGCGTAGATGTTATTTCGGTTTGCGGGTCCGATGAGCATGGTGTCCCAATCACTATCAAGGCTCGTCAGGAGGGCATTTCGCCACAGCAAGTAGTTGATAAATATAACGACATCATCAAGCAATCGTTTAAAGATTTTGGCATTGCATTCGATATTTACTCAAGAACATCATCAAAGGTACATTATCAAACAGCTGCTGAATTTTTCCGTAAGCTATACGACGATGGTGCTTTTATTGAAAAGACAACGGAACAATACTACGATCAAGAGGTAGGACAATTCCTTGCCGATCGTTACATCACAGGTACTTGCCCTCATTGCTCTAACGAAAGAGCTTATGGCGATCAGTGCGAGAAGTGCGGAACAAGCCTTAATGCAACTGATTTAATCAATCCAAGTTCTACGCTTAGCGGTTCAAAACCTGTACTTAAGGAGACAAAACATTGGTTTTTACCTTTAGATAATTATCAGAAGTTTCTTGAGAAGTGGATTCTTGAGGATCATAAGGAGTGGAAAAATAACGTTTATGGGCAGTGTAAGAGTTGGCTCGACCAAGGATTGCAGCCACGTGCCGTTAGCCGCGATTTAGATTGGGGTGTTCCTGTTCCTGTTGATGGAGCAACTGGCAAAGTGCTATACGTTTGGTTTGATGCGCCTATTGGTTACATATCGGCAACTAAAGAGTTGACTCCAGATTGGGAGAAATATTGGAAAGATTCCGAAACCCGTATGATTCATTTCATCGGTAAGGATAATATCGTTTTCCATTGTATCGTATTCCCTGCAATGCTTAAGGCTGAGGGTAGTTATATCTTGCCAGATAATGTTCCTGCTAACGAGTTCCTAAACCTTGAGGGCGATAAGATTTCAACTTCGCGCAACTGGGCGGTTTGGTTAAATGAGTATTTGGTTGAGTTCCCCAATAAACAGGATGTGCTTCGCTATACTCTAGCTGCTAACATGCCCGAAACTAAGGATAACGATTTTACATGGAAAGATTTTCAAGGGCGTAATAATAGCGAGTTAGTTGCTATTCTTGGAAACTTTGTAAATAGGGCAATGGTTTTAACTCAAAAGTATTTTGAGGGAAAAATTCCAACATGCAATGCTTTAACCGTTTTTGATAAGGAGACGCTTGCTGAGATTCCAAAGATTAAAGAGGCAATTGAGCAAAACCTTGAAAGTTTCCGTTTCCGCGATGCGCTTAAAGAGGCTATGAACCTTGCCCGTTTGGGCAATAAGTATCTTGCCGATACTGAGCCTTGGAAACTATATAAAGATCAACCCGAGCGAGTTGCAACAATCCTAAATATCTCATTACAGATAACTGCAAACCTATCTATCCTGCTTCAACCATTCTTACCTTTCTCTGCTGATAAGTTGAGGAGGATGATTAACCTAAATGAATGCGATTGGAATAGGGCAGGAGCATCCGATATTCTTGCAGTTGGACATCAGCTAAATCAACCTGAATTGCTATTCGATAAGATTGAAGATGATGTTATTGATGCTCAGCTAGCCAAACTTCAGGCAACAAAAGCAGCTAATGAAAAGGCTAACGCAAAGGTTGAACCTTTGAAGGGTAATATTACCTACGATGAATTCTCGAAGATGGATATCCGTATTGGAACTATTCTAGAGGCTGAAAGGGTTCCAAAAACTCAGAAACTAATGAAGCTTTTGATCGATACAGGAGTTGATAAACGCACTGTTGTATCGGGTATTGCCGAGCATTTTACACCTGAGGAGATTGTTGGAAAGCAAGTTTCAATCCTAGTAAACCTTGAGCCACGAAAGATAAAAGGCATCGAATCGCACGGAATGATTCTAATGGCCGAAGATATTGATGGCAAACTTCGGTTTGTACAACCTGGCGAAAAGGTTGAGAATGGCTCAACAGTGAAGTAATTAAAATAAGAAAGCCTCGAGAAATCGAGGCTTTTTCTTTATTGTAAGTTTATTTAATTTTTTCTTGAATCATATCCTTTACCTGATCAACAAGGGTATCCAAATCGAATTTATCTGGATAAATGGGCTCAAGGAACTTTACTTGTATTAAAGTTCCGGGCTTAGGTATTTTTGACCCAATTGGGAATGCATTATAAGCCCCAGCAATTGCAACAGGAACAATTGGTACATTAAGTTCGCGGCTAAGGATGGCAAAGGTTTTCTTAAACTCACCCATTTCGCCAGTTTTTGTACGTGTTCCTTCGGGGAAAAGAATAACCTTCCTCCCGCTTTTCAATACCTCCGCAAGTTTTTGGATTGATTCCTTTAAATCGTTATTGATATCCATGACAATAACATTGTTTCGGCTTGCCATAAAGCGTAAGAACCAGCCCTTAACGTGCTTCTTTTTAGCGTAAAAGTAAGTTTGCTTAAAGGTTTTTCGTTTGATAAATGATGCTACAAAAAGCCCATCGAGGAAACTTTGGTGATTTGGAGCAATGATGCATGGTCCATCAGGAATATTTTGTAATCCTTCGCCCTTAAATCTAAAGTAAAGTTTAAAAAATCCTTTAGCAAAACTCTTGATAATGTTTTGTGTAGGCCAAGTTTTTGGTAGCTTAACATGGACTTTTTGCTTTAGCAGTTCTGTCCAGTTTGTACCTTCGTTTTTATGCCAAATTTTATGCTCGCGAATATGCTCAACCATCGCTTTTATGGATGGGAACCTTACAAGGTGTTCATTGTCGAACTTTAACCCGAAACGGGTTTCGATGTAATCAATAAGCGATAAGCGGCCAAGCGAATCGAGGGCAATATCAAACTCGATGTGATCGTCGGGTGAAATCTCCGTATCAACCTGCTTCTCAATAAACGATCGAACATCGCGGTACTCTTCGTTATCAGGATGCTCAACTTTACCCTTCCTCTTTTTAGGTTTTGTTGATATTTCCTCGAGTTTAAAGCGTTGTAATTTACCCAAGCGTGTACGAGGAAGATCCTCTTTAACAAGGGTAAAATGCATTATACGTTTGTACGAACTTGCGTCCTTATTATATTCGGGTAAAACCGTTTCTCTGAAATACAGTTCAGGCTCTTTAACTCCTAAATCAGACAATACATTAAAGTCGGGATAGATTAAGGCGTGTAGCGTATCGTTTTGTGGATAAACCCCCACCTCTTTAATACAAGCAAATGATTTTTCGAGTTTAGTTTCTATTTCAACAGGATTAATATTTTTACCGTTAGATAGAACGATAATCTCTTTTCTTCGTCCAGTAATAAAAAGGTAGCCTTTTTTATTGATGCGACCTAGGTCGCCAGTGTAAAGCCATCCATCTTTAAGCACCTCAGCCGTTTCTTCGGGGCGATTGTAGTAACCCTTCATAATATTCGGCCCTTTGGCAACAATTTCGCCATCACGAATCTCAAGTTGTAATCCGGGTAAAGCGAAACCTGGTGAGCCAATTAATACTTTTCCGGGACGAGTGAAAGTAATCATTGGGGCAGCTTCAGTCATACCAAATCCTTCTAGAACCTCAAAACCAAGGGTTTTAAAGAATCCGCCAACCTCTTTATTTAACGCGGCACCTCCAGATACGAGGAACTCTAAATTGCCTCCAAAACCCTTGTGTACTTTACCGAAAATCTTACGACCTAGCGATTTGCTACCACTTATTTTTACAACCTTGAATAGAGTGCGGGCAATAAAGCTAACATCAATCTTACTCTTTATCCCTTTGTACAATAGTTCGTAGAACCTTGGCACACCAATCATGATCGCCACTTGATTATTTTTAAGCGTTTCAATCAGATCGGACGATTGCATTGATGGCGACATTACAATTGTACCGCCAACCGTAAGCGGAGCCATCAAAGAGCCTGCAAGCGGGAAGATATGATGCATCGGAAGGAGCATTAATACTTGTCTTTCAGGCGTAAAAATCACCACTTCCTTTGAAACGCCATTAACATTTGCAATTAGATTCCGATACGAAAGCATTACGCCTTTTGGGCTACCTGTTGTTCCTGAAGTGTAAATAATAACGGCTGTATCTTCAACGTTCTTCGGTTCAATGGTGTTGATAACATTAGAGGGAATAGGAATTGAAAATTCGCCAAAGCACATTGTTTCGGGAGTGTATTCTAACCCTTTTATAATTTTTTCGAGTTCACTTTTTTGACCTTGGCTTGTAAAAATCAGCTCGGGTTTGCAGTCGTTAAGAATGAAAGTTACATCATCGGCAGAAGCGCCAAAATCGACAGGAACAACAATGCAGCCATTCATCCAACCAGCATAGAATGCGTAAATCCATTCAAGACGATTTTCGGAGTAAATGGCAATTTTATTAAAGTTCCTTTCTTTGAATAGCTGAGAGTATTGATTAATGTGTTGGAATAGCTCCTGATAGGTAACTTTATTATCTTTTAAAATAACGGCAATTTTACTTAAGTCATTGTTGCTAATAATCATGTCTTACTCCTCTTTATCTTTAAAAATCAATAAATTATAAACCAATAACTAATACGAAGGTTCAAAGATAAGGTTTTTATTAAAGAATAAAACAACCCTTTTCTTTGCTGTGTAAGTGCTGGATAATAAGTATTAAGAAGTGTTTTAAGAGTTGTTAATCAGCACCTTCGGGTTCAATATGAATATGAACCTCACAGCGTTCAATTACGCTCATAATTTCATGTTCAACATCGTGCGATATTTTGTGAGCGGCTTCGATGGTAATTCCTGGAGTAACATGGATGTTCATCTCTACAAGCGTTTCGGCACCCATGGTGCGCACCCTTAAATCGTGGTAGCGGGTAATGCCTTTTGCAGCCTCAAGTACAGATTCAATTTTAGCAACGCTCTCCTCTGGGCTTCTATCTAATAAAGCATCAATAGCCTTTTTACCTAGCTTATATGAAACGTAAATTACTATAAGGGCAACAACTAGTGCAGCAATTGGGTCGGCAAAGAAAAACCCGAAGCTGGCAAAAATTAAACCAATTAGAACAACTCCAGAGCTCCAAATATCGGTTGAGAAGTGTAATGCATCTGCTTCCAAGGCTTGGCTATTGTGCTTCTTTGCAACTCTTGAAAGAGATCTTGAACGAGAATAATCTATAATAATTGAAACAATTACAACAAGAAAACTCCAGAAAGTAACCTGTATATCAGTTTTTCCAGTGATTAAGCGGTGTACCGCTTCGTAGATAATCCAAAAACAGGTAATGAAAAGTAGGAGAGTTTCGGCTAAAGCCGAAAGGTTTTCAACTTTACCATGTCCATAGTTATGGCTTTTATCGGCTGGTTTATCGGCTGCTTTAACTGCAAAAAGGGTAATAACAGCAGCAACAAGATCTAATCCTGAATGTAATGCTTCAGAAAGGATACCCAAACTATTGGTTGCAACACCAACAATAATTTTAAAGGAGGTTAGCAGAATTGCTGCAAGAACAGAGTAAAAGGCAACCCTGCTTTTTTCGTCTTTAAGGTTGATTAATCCAGCCATTGTGCGTTACATTTCAGTATGAGGTGATAAAAATACATATAAACCTGAAATGTAACAAAACAATAAAGAATCCTTGTTTAATAATTGCCTATTTCTCTTTTTCTATTTTCTTATTTGCGCTGTGTTTTAATACTTTAGCCTCGGTGTAAAAGATAATTTCTTCAGCAATATTGCTGCAATGGTCGCCAATTCGTTCAACTTTACGAATAATGCTGTGCATATTTAGCGCTTCCTCAATTTCATCGGGGTGTTTGCGGATGTAATCGGCAATTATTTTGTTGGAGTGCTTGTGCACATCATCCAAGAAATCGTCGTGAGAGAATATGCTAACTGCCAACCTTGAGTTTTCATTTTCAAGTGCTTTCTTCGCATCTGTAAGCATTTCGATGGCATTTTTGATCAAATCATCGAACTGACAAACAGCCTGTAGCTCAGGATTGATGCTAGTTTTTGGACATTTCTTAACAAATTTAGCAATGCCTCTGGCAAAATCACCAATACGCTCTAGGTCAGTATTAATCTTAAGAATAGCAAGAGTTAATCTTAGGTCTGATGCAACAGGGGTGTTTAATGCGATGATATTCTCACAATCACGGTCAATCTTCAGTTCAAAAGTATCAACCATTTTTTCTTTAAAAGCGATTTCGGCAGCAGCCCCTTTATCAAAGTTCATAAGCGCTTCGCGCGATGTTTCAACCTGTGAAATCACTAACGACCACATTTCAAATAGTTGCCTTTTCAGCTTTGCGAGTTCAGTATCTAGGTGTGTCATTTTTCCTTAATTTAAATTGTATTGGTGTTCAAAGTTATTTACTATTTGGATATTTAAAATATAGGCTTTGCCTTTAGCTTCCTATAACTATGTTTATCCAAACCTACCTGTAATATAATTCTCTGTATGTTTAAGTCGAGGTTTTGTAAATATATCTATGGTTGTTCCATATTCAATCAGTTCGCCAAGGTAGAAAAATGCTGTATAATCACTAACCCTCGATGCTTGCTGCATATTGTGAGTAACAATTACAATGGTGTACTCCTTCTTCAGCTCGTGAATTAGATCCTCAATTTTAGTGGTTGAAATTGGGTCGAGTGCAGATGCTGGTTCGTCCATCAAAATCACCGAAGGTGATATTGCCAACGCGCGCGCTATGCATAAACGTTGCTGTTGACCACCAGAGAGTTCAAAGGCCGATTTGTTAAGTTTATCCGAAACCTCATCCCAGAGAGCCGAATGCTTTAACGATTCAACAACCTTGTCTTCGATGAATGATTTATTCTTTTCACCATTTACTCTTAGTCCATAGGCTACATTCTCGAATATGCTTTTTGGGAAAGGATTTGGTTTTTGGAAAACCATTCCTACCTTCATCCGTAGCTCATCAACGTTGATATTTTTGCCATAAATATCCTCACCATCAACTAAAATCTGACCGCTAATCTTTGTGTTATCAATAAGGTCGTTCATTCGGTTGAAGAGCCTTAAATAGGTTGATTTACCGCATCCTGACGGCCCAATTAAAGCGGTAACCGTGTTCTCTTCCATTTTCATGGAGATATTTTTCAGCGCATGAAAATCGCCGTAATAAAGGTTGGCATCTACTGTTTCTATTTTTGCCATTATTAGTTCATTTTAACTTTTTTACTAAAATATTTGCGGAGCGCATTGGCCAATAGGTTTAGAATAAGCACTATCATTATTAGCACAAGTGCTGTTCCATAGGCCATTGGCCTTGATTCCTCGATATTGGTTCCGCTTGTTGCCAAAACGTAAAGGTGGTAAGGCAGCGCCATCACCTGGTCGAAAATGCTATGGGGTAGCTTAGGTAGAAAGTATGCCGCAACTGTGAATAGGATAGGGGCTGTTTCTCCCGAAACTCTTCCAATAGATAGGATTAATCCCGTTATGATATTTGGGTAAGCAATTGGTAAAGTCACTCTTCGAATGGTTTGCAACTTTGTTGCGCCTAGCGCATAGCTTCCATGACGGAATGAGTTATCGACCGATTTTAACGCCTCTTCTGTAGTTCGAATTACTATTGGAAGTGTCATTAACCCTAAGGTTAAAGATCCAGCAATGATTGAGTCGCCGAATCCTAAGGTGTTTACAAAAAGCGACATCCCAAAAAGACCGAAAACAATGGATGGTATACCAGCAAGGTTATTGGTCATCACTCTGATAAATCGGACCAACCATCCGTTAGTTGCATATTCATTGATATAGATTCCAGAAAGCACACCGATTGGGAAACTGAATAGCATACTTCCTAGTATTAAGTAGAGTGTTCCTATTATTGCGGGGTAAATGCCTCCTTTGGTCATGCCATCTTCAGGCATTTTGGTGATAAAATCCCAACTAATAACTGATATGCCTTTAATTACGATAAATCCGAGTATTACAAAAAGTATCCCAACCACTAAAAGGCTCATGGCACGGAAGGTTCCAAAAGCGATTTTCTCGCTTCGTTTCTTGCTACGCTCTAACTCCTTTCTTCTTTCTAGTGTCATAATATTACCTCTTAGCCAGTTTTTGTTTCGATGAGATATATTCAACCGAAAGGTTGACAATTAGCGTTATCACAAAAAGGATGCTGCCAAGGATGAATAATGCTTGGTAGTGTAAACCTCCTTGAGGTGATTCGCCGAGTTCAGCAGCAATAGTTGCAGGAATTGTTCTAACAGGCTCAAGGAAAGAGTGTGGTATTGATGCTGCATTTCCTGTAACCATTAGCACTGCCATGGTTTCGCCAATAGCACGACCAATTCCCAGAATTGCGGCTGCTGTGATACCCGATATGGAGTAGGGGATTACAATTTTATATATGGTTTGCCAGCGACTTGCTCCAAGAGCAAGACTTGCCTCTTTCATTGATCGAGGGGTTGTTCGTATCGAATCCTCAGCAATGGTTATAATGGTTGGCAAAGCCATAATTGCAAGTATAATGCTTCCTGCTAACGCTGTTTCACCAACTGGTAAGTTGAAGATGCTTTGAATTAAAGGGACTATTACAACAAGCCCAAAGAAACCGTAAACCACTGATGGAATCCCAGCAAGCAGCTCGATTATGGGTTTGAATACATTTCTAACTCTTGGGTGAGCAATTTCGGCCATATATATGGCAACAGCCAAACCTAATGGTAGGGATATCAGTATTGCCCCTAAGCTAACCCATAATGTACCCAAGATAAGCGATAAAATCCCCATTTGGGCAGCAGGTTCAGCAGTCGGAAACCACTCTTTCCCACCTAAAAATTCGCTTAACTTGATTTTTTCGGTTTCAACTATTTTACCCTTAAAATCGTTGTGAACATAACTTTTCGGGATAAAGGCTACGATGCCACTTAAACTATCAGTTACATTGCTAAACAAAGTTGGTAGATTTTCGAGGTTTTCCCCAATTTGTTCATCGCTATAAATGGAGTTAATATCTTCGAGATGAAATAGTATTATTGAATCCCGTTTTCCCCCAACTGCTTCCCAGTTTGTTATCTCTTGATCAAATATATTTTTAATATTTTTTGCATCAAGGGAGTTAATGGGATTGTTCTTATTTACTACAAGCACAAATCCATCGGCAATAGGATTACGCTTGAAAAGGCCCAACCCCTCCTTGAATAGGAAAATAACGATAAGTATCACCGCTAAGCTGGTAATACTCCCGCTAAGGGCAAGAATACCCTCAATTATCTTTTCGAACAGCTTTTTATGGAAAGGTTTTGTTTTCATATTTTAATACTTAACCACGAAGACACTGAGAACACTGATAGTCACAGAGTTTATGATAAAAAAGGATTGAGTTTTCTTTTCTGTGTCCTCTGTGTCTCCGTGGTTCATTTTTTCAACTACTTTAAAGGCACATAACCAACCTGCTCAACTATCTTTTGTCCTTCGGCAGATAAAATAAAGTCTAAGAATAGTTTTACTTTGCCTTCAACCTTTGTGCTATAATAGTAGTAAAGTGGACGTACTACAGGGTAACTCTTATTCTTAGCAGTTTCCATTGATGGTTCAACAAAGGTTTTTCCTTTATCGTATGATACCTTCAATGCTTTTACGCTTTTATCGAGATATGCTAATCCAACATATCCGATTGCGCCCTTAGTTTGACTTACACTTTGGATAATTGCGCCTGTTGCAGGCATACTAAGCACATCGTTTGCAAAATTTTTCTTATTCATTACATGCTCCTTAAAGAACTCATAAGTACCTGAACTTGATTCGCGTGAATAAACGATAATCTTTGCATCGTCACCACCTACCTCTTTCCAGTTTTTGATTTTTCCAGTGAAAATTCCTTCAAGTTGCTCACGAGTAAGCTGGCTTACTTTATTTTCAGGATTTACAATTACGGCCAATGCATCGTAAGCAGCTATTACCTCTTTGTAGGTAACGCCTGCCTCTTGTAACTTAATTTTCTCATCCATCTTGATTTTACGCGATGATTGTGCAAGGTCAGTTGTATTATCAATTAATGCAGCTATACCAACACCGCTTCCGCCTCCGGTTACAGTTACCTTATTGCTGCTATTGGCTTTCATGTATACTTCTGCCTCTTTTTGTGATAGAGGTAACATAGTATCGCTACCTTTAATTCGTTGCGCTTGACCATTGATTGCAAAGGTTAGCGCGATTGCTGAAATAATTATTCTTTTCATAGTATTGTGTTTTATTAAACTCTAATTAAAATTTGTATTGTAATCGTACAGTGAAAACATTGTCTTTTAAGTCTTTCGAGAAGTTCGAGTTTGATTTAGTAAAATCGGGTTTTAGATTTTTAGTTTTTTCGTTGGTAACCATATCGTAGTATGCAGTAAGCCTTACATTGTTTGATATCGCCCAAAGAAGACCAACACCTAAAGTTGTATGCTTAATATCTCCTTCAGTTGTAGCCTTTACTCCTGTTGCAACCACCGATTTTCCAATTTCATCACCTTCAACATCAGTGTTTGGGTCGTAGAAATCATACTTAACAACAAGTGTAAAAGGAGTTCTTGCGATTGATTGCGTAAGGATTGCATACCCAGCATTAAAATTTCGAACATATGTTTCTGGTACCGTTGCGGTTCCTGTAACTTTTGTAAAATCAGAGGTTGGACTGTTTGTCGATTTGCTTTGTCCAGGCTGAGTGCCGTAAATGTATTCGCCTCTTAGGGTTGTTAAACCAAGAGCAGTTTCGATGGTAAATTGTGCATCAAAACCTGTGTAAACTCTTTTTTGGAACTCTCCAACAGTTGTATCGCCAACAACTTTCGAAAATACGTTTACTCCGCTTACTTTATCAATCTTATAAGCAGTTTTTGTGCCTTGGTAAACACCCCCATTGTAGTGCGATACGCCAATTCCATATTTTACTTGTTCGTTGAATATAGTTTTTTGAATTCCGATACGACCGATAAAATCCTTTTTCTTATCAAACTCTGGGTTGATACCGTTACCTGCAAATAATCCTGCTTCAATCTTTATAAAACTCCAAGGCGATGCTTTTGGCATTTGGAAGGTTAATGATGCTCCCAAATCCTCTTCGCCTGGGAAAAGCGTTTGGTTAAATCTTGCTCTTTCTGGCGATTCGAGAGATGATGATGAGAATGGAACCTCAAACCCGAATGGACGATTGAAAACGCCCCCGGTAACTGTGAATGCTTGCATCCAAGGCTCGGTGAAGGCGAGGTAAGCATCTTTTATCGATACTCCTTTTTCGGTTGCCTCCAATTGGAAAACTGCAGTACTTAGGTTTCCGCTGTAAGCAAACTTTAATCTTCCACGACGAACTGCAAAACGATTATCGGTTTTAGCATCGAAATCCCCTCCTGAGAAGGATTTAATACCCATTGAATCGGCTTTTTGGTACTGTGCTTGGATGTATCCTGTTATTTTAATTTTTGAAAGTGTGTTCACAGTTGTGTTCATCTTTTGAACATAAGCAGCAAGAGTATCTATAGGGTTTGATGATTCTTGCGCAATTGCATTCACCGAGAATGCAAGAAGAATAATTGTTAGTAGGTTTAATCTCTTTTTCATAGTGTTTAGTTTTTCCTTTTTTCTCGATACAAAGAAATACTATGAACATTGCCTCATGATTAAGAGAACATTAACTCTAGGTTAAAAATCACCTGGGAATGTTAAATTAACGTTAAGAGAAATTGTAACAAAAACGTAACACTAAAAATCTGACATAGAAATGCATAGTGAGTAAATTTGTAATAAGATGATTGAACTTTTGAACAGAGGCAAATTAGCCTTTTGTGCTGCTCATAATAAGTTGATTAACTTATAATACTAGATATGACTTTCCTATACATAGTTATTGCCCTAGTTCTGATTTTCGATTTTATAAACGGATTTCACGATTCGGCAAACTCAATTGCAACAGTTGTTTCTACAAGAGTATTATCACCGTTCTCAGCGGTTTTACTTGCTGCAATTTTCAACTTTGTAGCTTTTTTAGTTTTCCCTCTTAAAGTGGCAACAACTATAGGTAAAGGGGTAGTAAATGCTGATATAATAAGTTTGACAGTAATTGCAGCCGCATTAGTTGCCGCAATTACATGGAATATTCTTACATGGTGGTGGGGTCTACCTTCGAGTTCATCACATACTCTTGTAGGCGGTTTAGTAGGGGCAGCAATAGCATCAAGCGGATTTGATTCGGTTATATATAGTGGTCTTATTAAGATCGGAATTTTTATTGTAATTGCTCCAATTATTGGGATGATAATGGGCTTTATTATTTCAATAATCGTTTTGCATCTTTTTAAAAACTTTTCGCCGTACAGCGTTGATAAGTATTTTCGAAAGTTTCAGCTAGTATCTGCTTCGGCATTTAGCTTAGGTCATGGCGGTAATGATGCTCAAAAATCAATGGGTATTATATGGGTTGCACTAATTGCAACAAATCAGGTAGCAAAAGATGCTCCTATTGATCTTTGGATTGTTCTCTCTTGTCATGCCGCAATAGCTCTAGGCACCCTTTTTGGTGGATGGAGGATTGTTAAAACAATGGGACAGAAAATCACTAAACTAAGACCATTCGAAGGGTTTTGTGCCGAGACTTCTGGTGCTCTTACCCTTTTTGGTGCAACTCATTTCGGGATTCCCGTAAGTACAACTCATACAATTACAGGATCAATTATTGGCGTTGGAGCAACCAAAAGACTTTCTGCTGTTAAATGGGGTGTTACAACCAAAATTTTTTGGGCTTGGTTGCTAACAATACCAGTATCAGCAGTAATTGGTAGCACAATGTATTTTATCCTAAGTTTCTTTTTAGGTTAAAAAGTTGAACCCTAGGCATTCTTTGGGAGCGAGAAAAGAAACTCGGTTCCACCACCTGGTCTACTTTTCACTACAATATCTCCTTTATTTAGTTGAACTGCATTTTTTACTATGGCTAAGCCAAGGCCAGTGCCACCGTTTATCCTAGCTCTACCAGAATCGACTCTATAGAATCTTTCAAAAATTCGAGCCATATGCTCATCAGGTATTCCTATGCCGTTATCAGAGAATGAAAAATGGTAGAACTGCTTATCGGAGTTATAAATTAGAATTTTAACAGTAGTATTCTCTCCTGCGTAACTAATTGAGTTTTCGAGTAGGTTCTGAAATATTGATAGAATCAGCGAGCGAATTCCATTTATGGTTGCATTATCTGCCACATCAATTTCAACTTTCATCTTTTTTGATTCAAAGGCAAAAGAGAAATTGTCACAAACCTCTAGGATAATCTCCTTTGCATTAATTTTCTCCAGTTGGAAGAATGATCCAGTTTCTTCAATTTTATTTAATATGGATATGTCGTTTATAAGCATTATCAGCCTATCAGTTTGAACTAGAGTCCTTTCAAGGAAGTATTTCTGCTTTTCGGGATCAATATTGGCATCGCAAACAAGCGTTTCGATGTAACCTTTTATTGAAGTTACAGGAGTTTTAAGTTCATGGGCTATATTTGATGTCATCTGCTGCTTAATTAACCTGTTTTTAGCGGCTTTTGAAATATCATTTAGGATAACCTCAAAGCTACGATCGTTAAAAATGATACATTGAATTTTGAAAAACCTACCATCGCGAGTTACCTGATATTCAAGGGTAGGTAGATCCTTTTTGTCAAAATCGAAAATTACATTACTGCTAACGAATTTGGCCACATCAGAAAACTCAGGTATTGTGAAGAAATTTTCAGGAGTGCAAAGCACATCGCCCGAGATAAGAATTGTTAGCTGAGAGAAGATATCATTCTTGAAAATTATCTTTTTATCTGACGAAAAAAACGCAACTCCTTCATTTAGCGCATCAAGATGGTTGAATATTTTTGTTTTTTCAATTTCAAGCTCATTTTTTGTTTCAAGTAGTTTATTGTAAATCGATAGGATTTCCGTTCCAATTACCCCAAGCTCATTTTTTGGGAAATCTGATTTAAAGGGCTTTCCACTTCGTAGGCTTAGTGCAAAATCTTTTAGTTGCGTTATCGATTGCCCAAAACGGTTGGTAACAACCAATAGGATTATTCCAACAGTTACAAAAAACGATAGGATAAAGGCTAAGAATTGGGAGTTTGCTTTTAGAAAATTTGCTACAGTTACATCGTAAACCCTTGCAGCCCTTATATAGTGGTTGTTGTATAGTTTTGCATAGTAGTAGAACTCTTGTTTTGTGGTTTCCGATTTACGTATTGTTATGCCATAATCATTCTTCGAAGCCTCAACTATCTCGGGTCGTTGCTTATGGTTGCCCATTTTCTCGTAGTCCTTTACAAAGCTATCGTATAGTACGATTCCGTTCGTATCAATTATTGAAATTCGAAGCGAGGGGTTGGGGAGCAGTTTTTTGAGAGAGTCTATTTTATTGTAATTCTTGTTGATTGGGATTGAGCCACTAATCATGAAGTTGTCTATAATCTTCGTAATATTATAGAGTTCATCATTCAGGGTGGCAATTTTAAATTCCTTTTCTCTTTTATATTGATAACCAATTACATTTATAGCAACTATTGTAAAAATTGCGATATAAAAGGCTAGGAGATTATTGCGGTATTTGTTGCCAGGTTTAATCATATTTCAATTTCGAAAAAGTAACCAAATCCCGTTTTATTTTTCAGATGTTGTCCATATTGCCCCAGTTTATTGCGTAATCGGGTAATGTTAACGTCTACAGTACGCTCACTAACAACAATCTCATCACCCCAAACAAGATGGAGGAGATCTTCTCGCGAGTAGATTTTACCTTGATTCTCAAGGAACAGTTTCAATATCTTGTACTCCTTTTTTGTAAGATCAAGCCTTTTACCAGCAATTTGAACCCGCTTGTTTATCAAATCTACCTCAATATCTCCAAATTTAATTGGTAAATCAGTATTGGTTTTACTTGCTCGAGTACGGTTAAGAACAGCATTAACTCTAGCAATTAGCTCATTTATTGAGAAAGGTTTGGCTATATAGTCATCAGCACCAAGGTTAAAACCAGTAAGGATATCGGGTTCAGTATCTTTTGCTGTAAGAAAGATTATAGGAGTACTTAAACCCATTTCTTTTCGGATTATACCTGCCAACTCAAAACCTGATATTGAACCCATCATAACATCTAGCAGGCAGATATCGAACTCATGGATGTTTTTTTTAATAGCATCTTCAGCGGAATAGGCTACTTCAGCTATATACCCTGCATTCTCAAAGTTGTACTGGAGAATCTCGCAAAGATCCTCTTCATCATCGACAATTAGTATTTTCTTCTTTTTAAAATCCACAGTGAATGGCTTATCTGATGTAGTATATTACAAAGGTAATTAATTACCTCCTAGTTGCCATTTAGTATGTTTAATACAGATTTTATGTTTTCAATATTGCTCTCTAATAAACTATAATCTCCATCAGGATTACCTAATGACATTCCCCATTTTCGGAATGTCATACCGCTTTCAATCGGAGATGTTCCGCTCATATGGAACTCGGCTGCTCCCGTTTCTATTAGATATTCAATATTATCAGCATTTACGCCGCTGCCGGGCATTATAATGATTCGGCCTTTGGCCGATTTTACCAAATCCCAAATCAGATGAACTCCCTGAATTGCTGTTGGTTGTTGACCTGATGTTAGTATTCTGTCTGCTCCAGTTGATATAACATCATCTAACGCTTTGAAAGGATCATTAGTAAAATCGAATGCACGATGGAATGTAAACGACATGGGCTTTGCAAGTTCAACTAGCTGTTTTGTGCGTTCAACATCAACATCCCCGGTTGGAAGAAGAATTCCGCAAACAACACCATCGGCGCCTAATTGCTTTGCTATTCTTATATCCTCTTTAATAACTTGGTATTCTAAATCGGTGTATAAGAAATCTCCTGAGTGTGGTCGAATCAACACATTTATTTTGATATTGAGGTGCTTTCGTGCCAATGTCAAAAGCCCAAAGGAGGGAGTCGTCCCACCTTGCTCCAGATTTTCACACAGTTCAATTCTTTGAGCCCCGGCTTGCTGAGCGTTTATGGAACTTTGTAGTGAATTTGCACAAACCTCAAGGATTAACATCTAGTTTTTTAGTTTTAAAAGTATTCTTGAATTATTTACAAATAATCTTTCGCTTGACACTTGTCGCTTTTCACTTATCGCTTTTAAGATTCTTCAAAATCGTTTCACCCATCCCGATGCTATAGCCTTCGGAGTAAAAGATAATTTCGCCATTGGGGTTGATAATTGATATTTGAGGGGATTGAGGACCCGGGTTCTGGCCGCACATCAAGTCGATAGCATTAGTAATATCTCCTGTTGAATCGTAGCCAAAGAAGCAACTACGTGGAAGTTCTTTATATACAGTTGGGTCAAATGTCTTATTCAATTTATCTTTTGCAACAATGAAAAGTACTTGACCGCCCCAATCATCAATACCTTTCTTAACCAGCTTAATATCCTCCATCAAGTGTTTGGTAGGCTCTTTATCGGGATCGATCACAGCAACAACCAATGCTTTATCTTTAATGCTCATAAAGCAACTAAGCATAAAATCGATATTATCGAGCGATTTGAACCCAGCCGATGTTTCGGCTTTCCCAAGAACTCCAGTTTGGGCCTCCATTGGTAGGACTATGATTGGAAGGCTGATAGACTTCCCTTTCTCAACGTTGAAATACTCGATTCTGCACTTTACCGAGCCATCATTTAATCTGTTGCCTGTCATCAATCGGTAGTAGCCCTCTTCGAGGTTCAACTTGCAAGGGAAGGTTTTTAAAATCGGATCGAACTCGTAATCAAGAGTTGTAAATTGACCCTTATCGAGTCGAGCAATTGTAAAATGAGTGTAGTATTGAGGTACAAAGTTTTTATCATCGGTTTGGTTGATGAGCACCACTTCTCCTTTAGGTAGTTCTGTAACAATCTGCTTTTCGAAAAGCACATCAATCCAACTATTTCCTTGTAGATATTGAGGTTTACGAGTTGCTGTTTCAATACGAGCGGGAACTCCAAAACTACGGCAAGCAGCAACAAAGAATACGTTACGCGAATATTTATCGGCAACTCTCATCTCATAAACGCTTTCGGGGCTTAGAGGAACGTTATAGTAGTTGCTAACAGTATCTATCTTAATATTTTGAACTATCCAATTAATAAGTAGTTGAGGGTTTGTTCTGAATTTCTCAACCTCTGTTTTTGAAAATGCCTGTTGTAAAAAGCTCCGCCAAATTGTAACAAACTCTCTCCCAATGCGAGGTGCAAGTATATATTGGTTATAGTTTTCTTTGGTGATGTTTTTATCAATGCTTGAGAATTTGTTTATGCTTTTTAAATGATCTGTAAGAGTTGTTGAAATTACATCATGCAAATCTTTTTCTGAGATATTGCGAAGAATGGCCAACCCAATTGCTGTATCTTTTGGTTCTAGAGAGTTAATAAAACCGTATATCTCCTTCCAGTTTCCGCGACTATTGATTAGGAAAGGGGCAATATCTTTTGATTTAAAACCTTTTGATTGAGCAAACTTGTTTATGGCTAAAGAATCGATGAATGTTGATATATATGCGTTACGGATGGCATCCTCATTTTGCAAGCGAATATTATTTTCTGCTGCTTTTCCAGCATCAGCCGATGAAACTGGTTGAACAATTGGAGGAACGATATCGAAGGATTCGGTAAAAGTTTTAAAACTTGATTTTTCAATTTTGATAATAGTTGTATCAGAGGAACTGCCCGAAACTTTTTGATAACCAAATCTAACACCTTTCGATGCCCAAACAATTAAATCGCCATAGCCAGTTATGGATGAGCATTTGCCTTTAGAATCGCTATATTTCGTAGCAATTGGATAAAACTCAGCATAATTGTATAGCATTAACTCAACCTTTGCATTTGAGACAGGTATTCCTTTTTCATCCAAAACTTTTACAGCAATTTCTTTAGTTGCAGCGTAGTTAGCAAGAAGGTTTACGCGTGTATACTTATCATCTATTTGTAATTTCTCCTCCGAACCTTGATATTGACCAAAAACAACAGTATGGGTCATCATGGCACGCTTTGCAGGAGCTGCAAACCAGCCCATATTGAGTTCTGATTCAGGTTCACATGCACCAAGGAAGTACCATTTCCCATCGACCCATACTTCAACCCAAGCATGGTTATCGTCGGTATGAGCCCAGCGAGGAGTGTAAACTTGACGAGCAGGTATAGAAACAGCTCTCATTGCCGAAACAGTAAAAGTCGACTCTTCACCGCAGCGTCCAAGCGCATTGCGAACAGTTGTTAGCGGACCAGAGGTTCGCTCATCAGAACCTTTATATGAAACCTTCTCGTGACACCAGTGGTTAACCTCAAGGGCAGCATTGTACATGCTCATACCTTTAATTCTATCTTTCAGCTCACGGTAAAAAACCTGACGTGCGGTATCGGTATACTCGTTATTTGTGCGGTAGGGGAGAACGAAGTGTCTAAAAATATCTTCGGGAATGGTTTTACCCCAAGAAAAAAAATCTCTTGCTTTAATGGCTGACGTTGCTTGACCAAGGATATAATCACCATTATGCATAGCCAAATCGCTAAGGGGCATAAATGCATAAAGGAACTCCAAAGCCTCTTTTTGCTCTAGTGTTATAGGACTACTTAATACCTTAAAAAGGATATTGTCTCTTCCCTTTGCTAAATCCTTACTCTTCATAAACTGGGAATGAACGAGTTCTCTATATTTTGGATCAGTAATGAAGTGCTTTTCCTGAGCAAATAGTGATAGGTTGATTAGGGAAAAAAGGAGTACCCAATGAATAGTTTTAATTACTCTCATGGCGAATGGGTTTGATGGTTGAAAAATGAATAATACAGTTACATCCCTAATATCCAGACAGATTCGTTAGGATTATCGGATTTAAATTTGTTTAAATCGCTCAACGATTTACTTTTATCTGTAGTTCGGCTAATAGAGACCCTAAACATATTACCACCTTTGATAACCTCAGGATTATAGCCTTGCTCTTTGTATTTATCTATCAATTTCTGAGCATTCTCAATTTTCCCAAAACTACCGACAATGATATAATAGGTTTTACTTTCTTGAACTTTAGGTTCTTCGTAGTAAAGGGCAGTTTTTTTAACATTTTTATCAGTAATGCTCTGATCTACTTTTTCTTGGATAGAATCCTTTTTGGCAATTGATGAGTCGGCTGGAATAGAATTATTGTTTATGACCTGTTTATCTAAAGTATCTGTCTTAGAATTTTCAACTATTTGATTTTTATTAAGATATCTCTCCCAAACACGGAGTTCAGGGATGAAAACAAAAACAGCAATAATTGCTGCAACTCCTATAATTATTGAGAAAATTACCAATACCTTAGCAGATGATGATTTTGATTTGCTATCGCTTTTAACAGAATGTTGAATTTCTTTAACCTTTCCTTTTTTCTTTGATGAAACTTGCTCAACCTCAAGTGTTTTTAAGCCATAAGTTGCAATGGCTGCATCGCTATCCTGAGCTTGCTCGAACCTAATTTTACCTTTCTTGTTTTTAAAGAGTTCACCAACATTCTCAAATTTTACAGGCCTTCCTTTATCGAGGTTATAGATTAGCTTATCGATAAATATCTTAAGTAAATTGGCTGCTTCGGAATGGCTAATGCCCATTTTGTCGCAAAGATAATTTTCAATTGCCTCATCATTAAATGTCCGCGAGGTATCAAATGAGATTACCTGCTTTGGTGGAATAAAACTTTTCCCATCAGCCGATGGGAAAGCAGGTTCATATTTTTGTGAAAAACTGCCAACGCCGGGCAGGCTGATATAATCGTGCTTTGCAAGGAGTTCCCTGATAATGAGATTTATTTCCAATGTTTTTGATTTTTAAGGTTGAAGCAAAATTAGAAAAAAACTCATAACCATTGATTAAGCAAATTATTTAATCCTTATGCCCATTAAAACAACATCATCAATGCGTGGTGAATCGCCATGCCAATCGAGAAGGTTTTTATGTAACCTATCGCGCTGTTCTTCCATTGGTTGATTGTGAATTTCAAGCAATAGATCCTTCAAATTCTTAATCATGAATTTGCGCTGATCGGGGCCACCAAATTGGTCAGCATAACCATCGGAGAAGGTGTAAATACAATCACCTGGTTCGAGTTGTAGGGTTGTGGTAGCAAATGGTTCGTTTGCCCGCATATGAATACCGATAGGCATCTTATCGCCTTTGATATGGTTGAGCTCTTCCCCACGAATGTGGATTAATGGGTTATTTGCCCCCGAGAATTCAAGCGTATTTGTTGTCTCATCAATAACATATATGGCTATATCCATACCATCCTTGCTACCGCCAACTTCACCCGTTTGATGCAGTGCATGAATAATTGAAGCCCTAAGCTGATTAAGAATATCGCCAGCATGACTCCATGCACCTTTATTAACAATTTGGTTGATGAACGACATCCCGAGCATGCTCATGAAACCACCAGGTACACCATGACCAGTGCAGTCTGCAACAACGCAAATCTTTTTATTTCCTACCTTTGATACCCAATAAAAATCACCACTTACAATATCGCGTGGTAGGAAAAGAATAAAGTAATCGTCGAAGATCTGATCTATCTGCTCGTTAGGAGTGAGAATTGCACCTTGGATACGGCTAGCATAATGGATACTACTCTTAATCTCCTCGTTTTGGAGTGATATTTTTTCTTTTTGACCTTCAATCTCATCCTTTTGAGCAACTACCTCAGCCGTTCTTTCCTTAACAATTTTCTCAAGTTCTTCCTTCTCAGCAATAAGCCTTCGGGTGTTCCAACGAACAAGAACCCAAATAAGAACAATGAATAGGATTGAGTAAAGTATCCAAGCTAAAATAGTTCTGTACCAAGGGGGCGAAATAGAGAATTTGTATTCTGCTATGGTACTTTCGGTACCATAGATATTGCGGGCTTTAACTTTGAAAGAATAGTTTCCCTCTCTTAGGTTTGTATATGTTGCTTTTGTCTCTTTGTTCCAGATAGACCAATTATCATCAGCCCCTTCGAGGAAATAGCTATACTCTGTATCTTCTTCTTTCTCGAAAAATGTTGCGCTATACTCAAAAACAAGCCTATTGAATCGGTAGGGGAGTTTTATAATTTGATCGGTGCTTTGAAATGCTGAAACAATAATGTTTTTATTGGTCCCTATTTTATAAAATGAACCATTAAAAAGAACCGTATCCTCCTTAGAAAGAACTTTAACTTTACGAATAAGAGCATTATACGGGAGGCTATAATTTCTTTTTGTGTTTGGGTTATAGCTATAAAGTTCTTTAGCTTTTGATACCCATATTGTACCATCAACATCAACGAATAACCCGTCGTTGTTTTTATCAGGTAATCGTTTAAAGGGAATATCATTAATAGACGTTTTCCCAGTACTATCAATCTCAACTAATTGATACCAGCTACTACTGCCATAGCAACCTAAAATATAACCGTTCTTTGTACTAGCAAATTTGTTTATCCCATATTCGTAAAGTTTATTGCTACCCGGAAGAGGAGAAGGGACAAACTTGTTTGTTATATAATCGAATTTGTAAAAACCCTTTGATGTTGAAAACAACAATTCATCATTGATTTTAAGAACGAGTATGTCTTTTAGACCAGGCAATGAACTTTCTCGGCCGTAAAAAGTAACGCTGTCAGTTTTGATATTATATCTTGCAACGCCATCAACATATGTTCCTAGCCAAAGATTTCCATTGTTGTCTTCACCTATATTTCTAACATTTGTACGAATCGCTGATTTTTTTATCCATTCACAGCTCCATTTTCCTTTTGAAAGTTTCATTTTAGCTAAACCTGCTTGCAACCCAATATATAAAACCGAAGGTTCAGTTTGTGATTGGAATACTTTATACCCAGCTATTGAAATTTCATTCTTAAATTGTTCGCTTATTGAATTTATGCTACCATTTTCATTAATTTCATACAAACCCGATAGCGAAGCGACCATCAAAGATTTTTTGTTTGTTTCTGGATTGTTGAATATTTCAAACGACCAAGTACTTGACGTTACCTTAGGTTCAAGTTTAAATTTATAGAACCCGTTTTCAAATACTTGCCTATAAAGACCGTTTAGCGTGGCTAAATATAATGTTCCGTTATAGCGCTTAATGTCAGTAATAATGCCGTCTATACCAGATTCTTCACCAAATCGGCGGAATGATGATTGTGTTTCAGCTCTTGAAATACCGTTAAAGTGCGTTAACCAAAGGGGTTGTTCTTGTTTTTCGTTTGTAGGATTATAAAGAAATGTAATAGCACCATCCTTTAAACCAATTGAAGGGTTAATTGCTTCGAAGGGGGTGCCATTTTTATCAAGTTCAACATAATTATAGCTTGTAGCTTGAGGGAACGCAAATCCAAAATTCCCATTCGGTTGAAATAGCGCATAATAGGCAATAGATTCATCTAATAGTTTATTTGTTATATGTTGTTTATCCTGATAAGGTTTAACTTCACCAGTATTCTGATTATAAATGTAAAAGCCCTCGCCAGTTCCTACAAAAGCATTGTTTTGTTCTAGAGGTAGAATAAACCAAATATCTTTTTTAGAAAAAAAAGAACCATTAGGTGCGTTTACAATACTGTCATTTATTAATTCAGTCAGTCCTTTAACAAAACTCCCTACATAAAATCGGTTGTTAACAATGAATGAAAAGAGGTTGTAGTATTCCGATTTTTTATCAATATTTATTATGTTGGTTTTCTTCTTATCGTAGGTGATAATATATTTTGATGAGCAAAAATATATTTTGTCATTATAAAAATAGGTTTTATAAATATTTGAAATTTTAATAGAGTCCTTAAAAGAGTTTAAAGAAACAAATTGCATTGCCCCATTTAGATCGGGCTTAAGATAGCCAAACTCACCAATTGCACCTACATAAATGGTTCCTTCATCGTCCTTTGCAAGTGAACGAACCTCAGAGTTATTAGGAATAGGAATTTTACGCCATGATTTCCCATCATACTCAAGCACTCCATTCTCGCCATTTCCTACATACAAAACCCCTCTATCATCCTGAATTGCTGACCAGTTCTGTTCTGTGGCACCATATTCTTCAGGGGTGTAGTTACGAATTATTGGATGACCAAGCCTATTCAGCTGAGCTGAAACGGATAAACTACTAATAATTAGCAGAATAAGTATTTTGTAAACTTTCATTACAGAATCTTATTTGAATGATGCCTAAAAGTACGCTTTTTTAATAAAAGAAAAAAAAGATAGTGTTAATTCCTTCGATTTGAGATTAAATATTAAAAGTTAGAGTGTTATAATTAAAAAAGCCGGGAATATTATCCTCGGCTTTTTTACTTTAGAAAGAGATCTTATTTAGATTTAAGTTTTTCAACTTCCTCAATAAGCATTTGAATTTGTTTTTGTTGTTGTTCAATTTGTTTTTGTTGCTCCTGCATTGCATTTACCAACACAGGGATAACCTTGGTGTATTCAACTGAAAGGTAACCTTTCTCATCCTCAACAACAGCTTCGGGGAGTATATCTTTTAGCTCCTGAGCAACAAATCCAATTTGTTTCTTTTTCGAAAATTCTTTATCACGGAATTCATCAACTCTCCAATCGAATGAAACGCCCCTAAGTTTTTTGATCTTATCCAAAGAGTTTTCGAAGGTTACAATATTTTTCTTGAATCTAATATCGGAGGTATTAGCCCAAGCAGTTGTGCCGCCAGCCGATCCATTTGCAAATAGTCGATAAGTTGTACCCGGAGCAGTTGTATTGATTCCTACAAAACCGGCACGAGATACTATAGCGTTTGTTCCCCCTTCATAAACATAGAAGTATTCACTAGTTGTTTGATAACCGAGCCAAACTTTGGTAGAACCATTTTCCTGGAATAGCAATCGATTTTCGGTTCCAGTTGTGGCAGCACCATTTATTGTAAAATTAGCACTTCCTGTAGCGGCATAAACAGAGAGATCTCCGTTAATCTTAACGTCGGATGTGTTAAAATCACCCCAGATTAAAGGTGTTGTTGTGCTTGAATTGGAGATATAAAGTTTATTTGAGCCTGTTTCAGAATAACCTGCTTGATAACCTATGAATAAATTATCACTACCCGTCGAGTTTGTGTAACCCGCTTTATAGCCAAAGTAGGTGTTGTTTAAACCAGTAGTATTAGTTTGTCCAGTCATAAACCCGATGAACGTATTATTATCACCGGTTGAACTATATCCTGACTTGTAACCAATCATTACTTGCCCGCTATTAGTTGTATTGCTACTTCCTGCCTGATAGCCGATAATCGTGTTATAGTTGGCTGTATTTAGTTTTCCGGCATCGGAGCCAATTAAAACGTTATAGTTACCGATTGCGTTTGAATAACCCGAGTAATTTCCGAGAAAGACGTTATCATGTCCAGTTGTATTACTTCGCCCTGCATTACTCCCAAGGAATATGTTTTCGTATCCTGATGTGTTGCTATAACCTGTTTGGAAACCAAGGGCTACGTTATTATTCCCAGTACCGTAAGATGTTGTAGATGAATATCCCGATTGATAGCCGATGTAGGTATTATAGGCGCCTGATTGGTTATATTTACCAGTTTGATGACCTACAAACGTATTATAGTTGGGGTCAACAGTTGGCGTTAAATAACCACTATAGTAACCACTCTCATAACCAATGTAAGTATTGCTTTCTCCTGTTTCGTTCCAAGCACCGCTAAAGTAACCAAACATGATATTGTTTGATGCTGTTGTATTTCGAACGCCGGCTTGGTATCCTATTAAAACGTTACTAGCTCCAGTTGTATTATAATAACCACTATAGTTTCCAAGGAAAACGTTATTATTTCCAGTTAAATTTTTATATCCAGTATGATATCCCATGAAAAGGTTACTTTGGCCACCTAGATTGCTAAATCCAGCATTGTAACCTATAAAAGCGTTAAAATCGCCTGTGTTTTTATAACCTGCGTTAGTTCCAATGAAAGCATTCCAACTTCCAGTATTATTCATACCCGCACTAATACCAAAGAATGAGTTGTTGCTACCCGAGTTAGCATAACCGGAGTTATAACCATAGAATGAGTTACTGCTACCAGTATTTTTTCTCCCAACCCTAAAGCCAATGAATGTATTGTAAGTTGTGTTGTGTCCACTAGCGGTTGAAATACCATTTCCAGCAGATTCTCCGATGAACACGTTGTAATTACCTACTGTATTAAAATAACCTGCAGAATCGCCAATAAATACGTTATTAAGACCCGTTGTTAAGTTAAACCCTGCTAGGTTTCCAATAGCTACGTTGTAGGAGCCACTGGTAAGCTCGTGTCCTGCAAAATATCCAAGGATGGCATTTCTTGAGCCAGTCCTATTATTATAGCCTGCTTCATGACCAATAAAAGTATTTGAAGCACCTTGTCCAAGTGGAACATCTGTGTTGTTAGTATTAAAGTATCCGCTCTTATAACCAATAAATACGTTATTAGATGGTGTTTTGCTGCTTAAGCCCGCTTGGAAACCGATAAACACATTACCTCCACCGGTTGTATTTCTATAACCAGCTTGATTCCCCATGAAAACGTTGTCGGAACCACCTTGGTTGGAGTAGCCGCTAAAGTAACCAAAGAACGAGTTTGATACGCCATCGTTGTTAAAACCTGCGTAAGGACCATAAAACGAGTTATAGTTGCCAGTGTTGGTTGTTCCTGCGTTCCACCCATAGAATGCATTCCAACTACCAGAATTGGTGTTTCCCGTATTAAATCCATAAAACGAATTATAACTCCCCGAATTGTTGTTTCCTGTGTTATATCCGTAGAACGAGTTATAACTACCCGTATTATTCATCCCTGCCTGATAGCCAACAATTGAGTTGAAAGATTGACTTGTGCTATTCCTCCCTGTTTGATAGCCTATAAGAACATTTCCCCCTAAAGAACTATTTGAAGTATAACCACTTTCATAACCAATAAAAACGTTATTGCTTGAGGTGCTATTGGTAAAACCAGTATTATGTCCTACAAAAACGTTACTGCTTCCTGTGGTATTTGAAGCACCTGCCTGGAAACCAAAGAAGGAGTTATAAAGGCCTAACGTTGTCTTGCTTCCACTTAAATGGCCGATAAAGTAATTATCGGGTGTAATATTCATGTAATTTTCAATTGTGCCTTTTGTTTGTGATAATCCCCCAACTGCAAACCCTCCTCGGGCACCTTTCGTCGGAGCTTCCTTTAAATATATTCTTGCGCTATCTGAAGTAATGCGAAGGTATTCATTTGAACCTGCTTTGGTTTGGGAAAGCCCTCCAACTGCAAACCCTCCACGAGCCCCTTTTGTTCCCGAATCATCAAAATATACCCTAACCCCTCCCTCGTAAACTCCAAAAATCACCTTTCCATCCTTATTTTTAACCTCAAAGATTGGGTCATCCGTTACAGCAGTTGTTTTGCTTTGTACCAGTAAGCTATTTCCCCAGGTAAGGTTCGTAACACCCTGCAAACCACTACTAGTCCCTGTCCAAACTGCAAGTTGCCCTGCTGTTCCTGTTCCACTTGCAAGGCTAAGAGTTGAAGGGGATTTCCAAAGCACTCCAGTTCCAGTGCTTGTAAGTATTTGACCTGATGTACCTGGGGTAAGTCCAGCAGATCCATCGTAAAGATAACTTCTCAAACGAACGCCCCCGTTAACATCAAGTTTAGTGGTAGGAGTGAAAACAGTTGTTCCAATTGCAATATTTGTACCATTATTTACAAGCACATTACTTGGAGTCCACGTTGTGCCATTATAGTATAAAGTTTGTCCAGTGGATCCACTAATTGGCATCCCATCTTGCGCTATGATTTGCCATGTGTTTGTGTTGTCGTAAACGTAAGATTTTTTATCGGTTGTATTATAGTAAGCATGATTAAGCGATGGACTACCTGGCGCTGATGAAAAAGAACCTCTCCAGTAAAGAGAAATGCCATTTGTTCCATTTGTTCCCGCAACACCTTGAACCCCTTGAATCCCTTGAATCCCTTGTGCTCCAGTTTCTCCCTTGGGTGCCTGAAATTCTGTCCAGTATGATAAGTCCTGATAAGGATGCGTAGCCGTTGCAGATCTGTTTAGTTGACAAATCCACATCGAGTTGATTAAAGGATCAGCTAAAGATCTATCAAAAACGTAGTCTCCAGAAACATATGAATTTGAACTAGACCAATTCCCCCTATTAACCAGTCCTGTGCCTGCTGGACCTTGAGGTCCAATTGGACCTTGTGAACCTGTTGCTCCATCCTGAGTCATAATTACCCAAGTTGACCCGTTGTGGATGTACGATTTTTTATCGGTCGAGTTATAGTACGCCCAATTTAACGAAGGGCTTCCAGGGGCTGATGCTAAAGTCCCCCGCCAGTTAATCGAAATCCCATTAGTCCCGTTGGTTCCATTGGTACCATTGGTACCATTTGTGCCATCGATCCCATCAAAACCATCTTGAGCCAATATATCCCATCCATTAGAACTATTATAGATGTAAGATTTTTTATCAACTACGTCGTAGTATGCGTGATTTAACGCAGGACTGCTTGGAGGTCCTGATGAAGGCCCTCTCCAAATAATAGATTTCCCATCAACACCTGGTAATCCTTGAGCCCCAGTAGCGCCATTTGCGCCATCTTGTGTCATTAACGTCCATGTAGATCCGTTATAGATATAAGATTTTTTATCACCAGAACTATAGAATGCATGATTTGTAGATGGACTTGAAGGTGTTCCCGAAGCCAACGTTCCTCTCCAAACAATTGATAATCCATTAGTGCCATTTGTACCATTTGCGCCATCTTGTGTCATCTGTGTCCATGCAGATCCATTGTATATGTATGATTTTTTGTCGGTTGTGCTATAAAAAGCATGATTAATTGAAGGATTCGAAGGTGTAGTTCCTGTGAAAGTACCTCTCCAAACAATTGAAATACCATCAGCTCCATTAGTCCCATTAGTACCATTGGTACCATTGGTGCCATTTAATCCATCCTGAACCATAACTACCCAGTCGGTGCCATTGTGAATATAGGCTTTTTTCGATGTTTCATTATAATATGCATTGTTTAAAGAACCTGAAGGTGCATTGGTAAAAGATCCAAGCCATAGTATTGAAACGCCTGGATTTCCTTGATCTCCCTTTTCACCTTGAAACCCTTGATCTCCCTTATCGCCTTGAGGGCCTTCTGGTGCCTCGAATTCAATCCAACGGGTTAGATCTTCCTTAGGCTTTAGATTTGATGTAAATCCGCTAGCTGCCTGAACTATCCACATTGTATTTATTAATGGATTAGCCGAACTCTCTGAGAAAACGTAATCGTTCGGATTATAGGTTTCGTTTAAAATCCAAGAACCTCTGTTATTAAGGCCAACCCCTGCAGGGCCTTGAATGCCTTGTATCCCCGGCGTTCCTTGGGGCCCAGGTTCCCCTTGGGGTCCTTGATCCCCTCTCAATCCTTGTGGACCCATTGGGCCATCGTTGCCTTGATTACCCTGCTCCCCTGGAGGTCCTTGAATGCCCTGTTCACCTTGTGGTCCTGCAGGAGCTTCAAACTCTGTCCAGTTGTTTAGATCGCTTGATGGTTGAATTGTAGACTCGAATGATGAAGTACCTTTAACAATCCAGAGAGATTTAATAGCAGGATTTGATGAACTTGGAGCAAACACATATTCTCCTTCAGAGTAAGTTCCAACGGCCCAATCACCTCGATTCACAAAACTTTTCCCGTCTTTTCCTGCTGGGCCTTGCAAGCCACCCAATGCAAACATAGCATATGGAACCGGTCGCAAAGGGCTTGAACCCATGTCAGTATAGCTATCCCCCAGATTAAGTTTAACCTCAACTTTCATCATGATACCTCCGCTGCTCCAAGGAATATCTTGTAAAGTTCCAGTATGGTTTGCACTTGTTCCCACCTCTAAATTCACAACGCCTAGTGTTGTAGGTGTTTTAACATGCTCTTCGGAGTAATATACTGACAATCCATCAGAATTTGTAAAACTAATCTTTAAGTAAACAGGCTGACCTGTTACTATTGTTCCATTTGAATTGCGAACTACGGTTTGATAATTAAAACCTTGCGGAATCTGCCCAAATGCTGTAGTTGTCATCACGATGAAAAAAACAGCTAAGATTATCCTTCTCATAGGGTTGTTTTTATGTTATTTAATTGTTATCAAATAGAAAAAAATACAATTTAAGGTATTTGAATTAAACAATACAACTTGTCTCATCATTTTTTATCCTGAAAGAGATTAAGTTTTGATTAACAGACTAGAGCTACTTATGAAAGTTAAAAATCGAATGTTTAATGATTTAATTCACTTCAGATCAGATCTTTTGTATATTGCAATGAAGAGGAGATGATCTTATTTCTTTAAACTTGAATTGTATTAAAAATTTTGTACATTTAGTTGTTATTTAAAATGATGGGGGATATTGTAAATAAAATTAGCGATAAGATATTGCAAACCATATATTTAATTAAATATTTGAGCCATGAACCACCGAGAAGAAAGCGACCTTATTGGTAGAGGTACAGGAGCAATTACAGTGATTTTATTTATTGTTTTTCAATTAATTAACATATCCAACCTTTATTCTCAACAAATAATAAGCAGGGATATTGTAGATTATTCTGGAGGGAGTGTAAGCATGCAATGTTCAACTTCACCTTATACTGGATGTGTAATCACCCTTCCTCCTGCTAGATATGGCGAGAGTTATTCATTTACAGTTCCTGTTCAACCAAATATTTTAAGATCTGATTTTAACTTTGTTTTCAGCCAGAAGAATTCTTGTGCTGAGGGGCTAATATCTTTTTCATCAAATGGTGTAATTGAGATTGAATCGGCGAGCAGCTGTAAGCCCCAAAACAACAATTTTATAGAGATAGATGTTAAAGCGGTTGGAACCGATTTAACCGATAGCATAAAATACCTTCTCCCAATTCTTCGCGAACCCATTAAAATGGTTCTTGTCCTTGATTTGTCAGGCAGCATGGCCCTTCCTGTTTCTGGCGGAACTCTTTCAAGGTGGGATGTTTTAAAGAATTCAGTAGATCTATTCAATCAAAAGTTGGAGGTTTTCAAGCAGCAAGGAGATTTAATTGGGATGACATATTTCTCAACTGAAATAGTTCAGCCTAATACCCCTATTAGTGATGGTTTTATAGATATTTCTTCTGAGACAGATCTTATTCGCTCTAGCCAAATTATTCATACCGATATGGCAAGCAAGGGGCCTTCTTCGCTCACTGCGATGGGTAAAGGCCTGCTTAATGCAAAGCAAAAATTAGATAATAACAATGCAATCGATGCCCGAAAACTTGTATTGCTTTTTACAGATGGTCTCCAAAATGTTGAGCCTTTAGTTAACCCAGATGGGGTAACGCTATCATCAGAAGGAAATCTTTTGAATGTTGGCCCATGTGATGCATTGGACAGTACGAGGTATTATACTGTTGGAATTGGAGGAACTACCCTTGTTCCCGAAATCCTTGGAAAGATTGCCCAGGCAAGCGGAGGCATATCGTTATCAACCACCACTGGTGCAGAGGAAGGTGATTTAGAGTATTTCTTCCAAAATCAATTTGCTAATATGCTTGAGGGAGGAAGCCCTCAAATTGTTTCTAGAAAAACAGGGGTACTTTCATCTGCAGGAACAACATATTCGTTCCCCATTAATGGCAGCGTTTCCAAGTTGTATTTCGAACTTACAAGTTCAAATGCATCAGGCATAACGCTCAAAGTTGAGAAAGATGGTAAAGACTTGACCACTTTTGCTAAAACAAACCAAGGCTCTTTTTTCAAATCGGTTAGCTTTTCATTACCCTTAATTTCTCCTGAAATAGTTAAATCGGAAGGCGATTGGTTGTTAACTGTTATAGGAAACTCTTCAGGTAAGTATTCTTTAATTTGTTATGTTGATGATCATTTCCTCGATTTTGATTGCAAACCCGCGAAAAGCGTTTATACTGTTGGCGATAAGTTAACTCTAAATGCAAAGTTGTTTTTTGCAGGAAATCCTTTGTATGGAAGACCAAATAAGATTCAAGCAACTCTACTTAAACCGGGAGATGATTTAGGTGATATGTTAGCTCAAGCTAAATATACGGATAAAGATTCTGTTATGGATGTTTTGCCTGAAGCCGAAGCTAAACTATTAAAGTTAATTCAAACGGAAAATTCTTTTAGCGAAAAATTGCATTCTATAAGTCATACTATTGAGTTTGAAGATGAGGGGAATGGCATATATACAGCCTCATATGATAATACAGACCTTTCCGGAGTTTATCAGATTGTGTTCACAGCTAGCGGGGAAATTCCAGGATTTGGGAATTTCGAAAGACAAAAACAGTACTCGGCAGTTTTCAAGTTTGGTCAAATTAATGCCAACAAATCCAATATTAAGGCAACCATTAACTCAAACAAGAACAATAAGGATGGAGCAACGGCTACTGTTACCTTTAAACCAAAAAATGATTTTGGGTATTGCCTCGGTCCAGGATTCCTATCGCGTATAAAACTTAGCGTAGACTCCAGTCAGGGTAAGGTAAGTAGCAGTAAAGATAACCTCGACGGCAGCTATACTTTCATAATATCAGATATTCCTAAAAACACCAAGCCTGATCTCAGAATAATGGTAATGGATGAAACCCTTTATCTTGGTAAATTCCCGTCACCAAAATTGTATTTATGGCAATTCCTAGTTTTAATTTTGCTAATAATTGCGTTAATTATTCGATACATTTTTGCACATACTGGTCAAAAGCTTTTAAGGTTTGTGCTATGGGTCTTACTAATATTTTGGTTCCTGCTTATGGTTCTGCAACGATTTGGAATTGTTACCCTTTTTTAAACTAGATATTATTTCGCTAAGCCTGATTGGTAATCCAATCAGGCTTTTTTATTTTACGCTTAATGTGTGCAATATATGAGCATCCTGCGCATGTAAAATATTTGTATTGTATTTTGACAATTAAAATAACTATCAAAAAATGAGGAATATATAATTACTATTTGCTACATTTATATTGAAAACAAGGTAATTAATGATTGGCTATATGTTGCTCGATATGCTCATAAAATAATCAAAAAACAACCAAAATCTAACTATCATGGAACAAGTAGACCTGGAAACTCTTGAAAAAAAAGACATTAAAAGCAATCGCCCCTTTTTTTTAAGGGCATTATGGCTGCCTCTCGTTTTTCTCCTTAGTATTTCAAATATGGTTCAAGCACAGCTTATAAGCCGAGATATCAATAGATATCCTGTAGGAACCGTATTTCCTTCGTCATTCCCCGGAACCATCGTTCTTCCCGCTGCACGAGTTGGAATTGTTACAAACTATACTATTCCTCTGAGAGTGCAAACATATTCACTAATAAACGCAACAAAAACAGCTGGGAGTTGCGATACAATTTTTATAAGTGGAGTAATAACATATACTGATAGCATTGTTCATGTGGATGTTGACAAGAAATGCCCAGGCTCAACTGGGAATTTCATTAACTTTCGGTTTAGGGTTGAGCAAGGATCTACAAGTGATATTCAAAATTTTCGAGTGCCAATTCTACGTGATAGCGTTAAGGTTGTTCTTACGCTTGATATATCAGGCAGTATGAATTTGAATGTACAAGGAGGTTCAACAACAAGAATACAGGCATTAAAAGATGCCGTTGATCTTTTTGTTCCAAACCTTGAAGCCTTTCAGCAGGAAGGCGACTCGATAGGGCTTACGTATTTTTCATCTTCAGTTTTTCAGCCATCTGCAGCTAATTTCGATGATGCATTTATAGGTGTAGCATCCTCATCAACAGCCGTAAATAACGATATGGGGCTTATAAATCCTGCTAATATGCAAATGACCGGAATGGCTTCGGGTTTACTTAACGCAAAAAATAAGTTATTGCTTTATAAAGACAAAACGCCTAATACAAAGAGGATGGTATTTCTTTTCACCGATGGGTTACAAAACTTTGGACCATTAGTAAATGCGGATGGAAATACATTAAATAATGGGGTAGATAGGTTAAATGATGGCTCGAGCAATAGTAAGGATAGCATTCGTTACTTTACAGTTGCTACATGGGGAGCAGGTCTTGCACCTGAAATACTTAGCACGATAGCTTCTGCTAGTGGAGGTAAGGCAATTCATGTTGTTCAAACAAACCCAACGCTTGAGGAGTGGTTTAGCATTCATCTATGTGATATGCTGGCAGAGGGCAGTCCGCAGATGGTTTTAAGAAAATCTGATAAAGTAATTACAGAGCCGATAACTTATTCATTCAACCTAAATGAAAATATTCCCAAGTTATTAATTGAGTATTTGGGTAAACTTGGCGATGATGTAAAGATCGAGATTTTTAAAGATGGGACTAATTTAACTCCAAAGGCAACGTATAGCCATGGGAATAATTACAGAATTTATGCAATAAACCTCCCAATTATAGGAGGTTCAAAAATAACATCAGGTGGCAAATGGGAGATCAAGTTGACTGGTCCTACTCAAAATCCTCATAACCTTTTGGTAATGGCCGACGATCATCATTTTGACTACAATTGCAGCTTAAACAAAACGATTTTTACAGTGGGCGACACCATCCACTTTGCTACAAAACTTAGCTATGCCGATACAACCATATCAGGAGTTGGTAATAGCGTAAAGGCGATTCTCCTTAAGCCAGGTGATGACATTGGGCAATTGCTTTCAACCTACCAAACTCCTGCAATGGACTCAGCTGCCGATGGATTGGCTGGCGCAGCATATAAGTATCAACAGTTAATGGCGAATGACACCTCGTTCTATAACGCATTACTGGCTAAAGAGCAGAATATTACATTAACTGATCAAGGGAATGGTTTATATAAAGGAAGTTATGCAAACACTAACCTGGCCGGTATATATAATGTGATATTTTTAATTAATGGAGAACTGGCCAATGTTGGCAAGTTTGAGCGAACAACATTAGTCTCTTCGGTTTTCAAATTTGGTCATCTTGAGGAAGAAACCCCTGTGGTTGTATCTTCTACCCCATCAAATACAAGCACATCAACAGGAACTACAACTCAAGGTGATAGTAAGAAAAAGGATGTTGTTTTAAAAATTAAGCCAGTAAATAAGTATGGGAAATATCTTGGACCAGGGTTTAGTTCTACAATCAAAGTTGTAATTAACCCTAGCAAAAAGAAAGAGGATAATGTTCTCAAGAAGTCGATAGTTTTGGAAGGTAAAGATGAGCCAGTTTTTAAGGAGATTAAAGACAACCTTGATGGCAGCTATAGCATTACCATTGCCAATGTTCCTACCGGAACAAACCCTTCTATAAGCATTTCGGTTAGAGATGAGAAAATGTATGAGGGTAAAATTTACCCAATTCCCTGGTGGGTTTACTTACTGTTGATAATTGTAACTCTACTCATTGTGCTTTTAAGGTATTTCAAAACTAGAAGCACTAGTATCTATAATATTTTGCTTTGGATATTAGCTTTAACCATACTAATTATTGTAATTCTTCAATACTTTGGTTTCTTTATAATGTTCTGAAAGTAAAACTTTAATATAACAATAAAGGCTGTTAGAAATGAACTGACAGCCTTTATTGTTTTGGAAATCTCTAAAGGTATTAATTGATTATATACCAGTTTGTTCCATCTGATTGGACTGCGAATTTTTGGTATTGTGTTGTTAGTGTTTGGGTTGAGGCTCCATCAATTGTTCCCCCTGCACTAGCTAAGGTAACACTACCTGTAGCAATTATCTTTTTAATTACATAAACTCTACCCGAGCAGGTATTAGCATTTGGCAGTGTTATAGTAATTGCTGCATTAGCAAGCACAGTGTAATGTGTCGCACCAAGTGTAGTGGCTGTTGTTAATGTAACAATTGGTAAGTTTAATGCTCCAGAAATAGCTAAGTTCCCATTTTTATATAGTACCATCGCATTCGATGGGGTTGAAGAGGTTCCATTACCTGCAACAAGTAGGGGATCGGTTGGCGTCCATACACCTGAATTCCCAACAACCGTATTATATTTCCCAATGGCAATCGATGAGTAGGCTTTTGCAGTTGTACCTTCTCCCAACGCCAGAGAGTTTGCTCCCGATGTTATAGTTGAATTACCTAATGCTAAAGAGTTCTCGGCCAATGCTTGTGTTGTGTTGCCCATAGCTAAAGAGTTTCCTCCAGTAGCGGTAGTTGTGAACCCGATTGCGAGTGAATTTTGCCCTCCCGAAGTGTTGCTTTCACCGATAGTTGCAGAGTTAACTCCATTGCTGGTATTAAAAGATCCAACAGAGATTGACCCAAGGCCAATGGTTTGATTGTACGTACCAATGGCAAAAGAATAGTCTCCAGTGGCAGTATTTTGCTCGCCTCCAACAATTGAGGATACCCCAGTGGCCGTATTGTTTTTTCCGAGCGCTAATGAGTTAAATCCATTTGCGTCATTCCCTTCACCTAGAGCAAAAGCGCCAGGGCTCGTTGCATTATTTCCTGAGCCTAGTGTGAATGATCCTATTCCAGATGATGTATTGTTAACCCCAATTGATGTTGAGTTTAGCGCTGTAGCTTTTGACCCACTTCCAGAAGCAAATGAATTTGCACCCGACGCCTCAGTATTTAGTCCCATTGCCGTTGCGTTTGCACCGCTTGCTTTTGAACCAAAACCCGTTGCAATGGCAAACTTTGCTGATGATTCGCAGTTTACGCCTAGTACAAATGAACCAATAGCCTTAGCTTTAGAACCCAAGCCGAATGCAAAGGAGAAAGCGCCTGTTGCCTCAGTTGATATATCTTGTATTACACCATTTACATCAACCCCTTTGGCTCCAAACGCAAAACTGCCTAATCCTAGAGCTTTAGAACCATTCCCGAACGAAAATGCACTTTCTCCGGCAACGGCCTCAAATCCAATTGCAGTTGAGTTATTGCCTCGTGCAATACTTTTATATCCCATGGCTTGTGAATAGCTTCCTTTGGCTATGTTTCGATAACCAAGTGACATAGAGAACTGCCCAACGCTATCGGGGTGAAGCACGCTTATTTCACCAGCTAATAACGATGATTTTGATGGGTACCACATAACCCTAGATTCGTTATTTATTTTCCGTGCGGTAGGTGTTGAGCTAACATTGAAATACTCCGATTTTAAATTTTCTGCTGACTTAATTGCAAAACCTCCTAACGAAGACGTGTTTGCTAAAGTTTGACTTGAAACGTAGATCCTTGTACTATCGGGAGTTATTCTGATAAAATCGTTTGAACCACCTAATTTAGTCTGAGATAGCCCACCAACGGCAAATCCACCTCTCGACCCCTTTGTTGTTGAGTTATCGATGTATATTCTTGCGCTATCAGCGGTAATTTGCAAATAATTTTCAATAGTTGCTTTGGTTTGAGAAAGACCTCCCACCGCAAACCCTCCACGTGCACCTTTGGCAATCGTTTTATTAGTGTAAATTCTTGCGCTATCTGGTGTAATACGAAAATATTCAGGGAAAACACCTGCCTTGGTTTGCGATAATCCTCCCACTGCAAATCCACCACGCGCGCCCTTTACAACCGGAGAGTCTTCAACATTTATTCTAACACCGCCCTGATATACTGCAAAAACGATTTTGCCATCCTTGTTTTTTACAACAAAAATTGGAGCATCATCGGTTGCGTCGGGTTGACTAACAATTTCCTTTGTATTATCGGCAAATAGTGCGTAGGGTACCGAGTTGAGCCGAGTTGGGTTTCCCATTGATTGATAGCCTGTTCCTGTTGCATCAACCTCAATTTTAATATATATCTCACCTGTTTGCCAAGGAACTCCGGCCAATGTTCCCTGCTTAAGGCTCCCTTCGCCAATTGTCAAATTGGCAATACCTTGGGGTGAAGTAGTTGTTGTGTGCTCCTCGCCATAATGGATAACCGTTCCTAGGTTATTTGTTAAAAGGATGTGCAATTTTAAGCTTTGTTGACCAAGTGGTTGGCCGCTTGAGTTTCGAATGACAGCTTGATATGAAAATCCTTTTGGACTTTGAGCTAACACCTGAAAGGTGAAAAGCATAACAAGCGAAAGGAGCGCCAGATTTCTATTTAATATTGTTTTCATAAGGTTGTGATTTTTGTAACTAATTGAAATTTATGGAAAAAACGCAGTAACAAAAAAATATCGACCTAAATTTTGACAAAAACAAAAAAACAGGCTTGTGGCCTGTTTTAATTATCAAATGTTAATTAAAATTACTTTTTAAGCATTGCTTTGATAGCTTCGAGTTCAGCTTTTATTAATTCGAAGTTTTTGTTCTGGATATCGATTTGTTCCTGCTGATTTTCGATGATTTGCTGTTGTTCTTTAATAGCTTCAACTAGCACTGCTGTAATGGGAGCGTATTGCATTGAGTAAAATTCGCCCTCTTTATTAACTATCTCAGGGATAACTTTTTCAGCTTCTTGAGCAATAAAACCCATCCTAACACCTTTTTCTGGATTGTTTGGGTCTTTCCATTCAAAGTTAACGCCTCTAAGCTTTACTAACTTATTTAAAGCGTTAGGAATTGTTATTATGTTTTTCTTCAAACGTTCATCGCTTGTTGAATTCCAACTTGTTGAACCGCCAGCAGAACCTTGAACCCAAAAAGTGAATAATCCTGGATTATTGGTATTTATAGCAACTTTATTATTGGCAAAATCACCATAAATAAGGGGAGCTGTAGTTGAATTGGTATTTTCAATATAAAGTTTATCGCTTCCTAATTCGCTCCATCCAGCATCATTTCCAATAAAAATGTTTCCATTACCAACCTTGTTTCCATATCCGGATTGACTGCCTAAAAAGATGTTATTTGTACCCGTTGTATTACTCCATCCCGCTTGTGTACCAAGAAAAACGTTGCTATTTCCTGTCGTATTATCATAGCCAGTTCCATATCCAATTAAAACATTATCGCTTGATGATGTTGTTTTGCCGCCAGAAGCTACACCAATGCATACGTTATCTGAGCCCGTTTTATTCAGTTCTCCAGCTGTATTTCCGATATATACATTATTGTAGCCCCAAGTGTTGCTATGGCCCGATGAAGAACCAATGAAAACGTTACTATACCCATCGGTTATAGAATATCCGGCCTCAGTCCCAATGATTACATTGCTCCAAGGAGAGGTGCTGCTGAAACCCGCTTTATAGCCAAGGAAAACATTATTTGCCCCATCGTTATTATTATAGCCCGCTTGATTCCCCATAAAAACGTTGCTATACCCCGTTAGATTTAAACCTCCAGTTTGGTATCCAATAAATGCATTATTCTGACCGGAAGTATTTGCCTTACCCGCTTCGTATCCAATAAATACGTTATAGCTAGCCAAGTTTGTGTAACCAGCTAGGTATCCAATAAATGCGTTAAAATTTCCTGCTATATTTGATCTCCCCGCATGATAGCCGATAAATGAGTTATAGCTGCCTGATGTATTTGAATACCCTGTTTCAGGCCCAAGGAAAACGTTATGTGACCCGTTAGTGTTACTATATCCACTATTTGTTCCGATGAAATTGTTTGCATTCCCTGATGTATTTTGATAGCCCGAATTGAATCCAATAAAAGTATTATTGGATCCGTTAGAACTATTTTTACCACTGTAACTGCCTAAAAATGTGTTATTAATCCCAGAAGAGTTTGCACTTCCAGCAAGATAACCCATAAATGAATTATAACTTCCTGTGGTGTTTGAATATCCACTTTGGTAACCTAAAAATAAATTACCAACTCCGCTTGTGTTTGAGTACCCACTTTGATAACCTAGGAACGAATTGAATCTTCCATAAACGTTAAAATTTCCGCTTTCGTTACCAATGTATACATTGAATGATGCAGTATCGTTTAAATAACCTGCATGATAACCAAGGAATACATTTCGACCTCCAGTTGTATTAGATTTTCCAGCTTCAAAACCCATGAAGGAGTTATATTTACCAGTTGTTAAATTTTTTCCCGCCTGATGGCCAATAAGATAGTTGTTAGGAGACAGTTGCATGAAACTATTTTCATCTCCTTTTGTTTGCGATAATCCGCCAACAGCAAATCCGCCACGAGCCCCTTTTGTAGTAGAATTGTTAACATAAATTCGTGTGCTATCAGGTGTAATCCTTAAGTACTCGGGCGAATTCCCCACTTTTGTTTGCGATAAACCACCAACAGCAAATCCGCCACGAGCCCCCTTGATGGTAGAATTATCGATATAGATTCGTGCACTATCTGATGTGATTCGGAAGTATTCGGGTGCAGTTCCCGCTTTTGTTTGCGACAGCCCTCCAACTGCAAATCCCCCACGGGCACCCTTTACTATTTGAGAATCTTCCACAAAAACTCTAACGCCGGTTTGATATACCGCAAATACAATCTGACCAGCTTTATTTTTTACAACAAAAATTGGCTCATCATCAGTTGCCGATTGTAAGCTAACCACTTCTTTCGTGTTTTCAGCGTAAAGAGCATACGGAACAGCTTGCAACTTTGTGGTGTTGCCAACTTGAGCATAGTTTGTTCCCCCTTCGGGATCAACCTCAAGTTTTAGGAATACATCCCCGTTCGACCACGGTATATTTTCGAAAAGGTTATTGCCCTGTTGAACTCCTAACCCAATTGTTATAGAGAAAACACCTTGAGAATTAGTAGTTGGAGTTTGGGTTTCGGCATAGTATTCCACATGCGCAACATCTTCAAGGGTGATTCGAACGCCAACCGTTTTATTAGCAATTGGTGTACCGCCTGAATTTCGAATAACGGCTTGGTAAGAAAAGCCCTGAGGAGTTTGAGAATATCCATTTATATTAAAACTAAGCATTGTTAATAGCAATGCTACCAGCTGGGTTTTCAGTTTAGCGTTCATTTGGTTATTCTTTAAGGTGATAATAAAACTTTTTAACTAACTGATAACAAACAAGTAATTAAAAGGATTTGATACTATTCAAAATAATTTATGCCATAATATAAAAGCCCCATCGAAATGTCGTTTCGAATGAGGCCTTTAACATGGTTTGATGATTACTTCTTAAGTAATGTTTTTATTGCTTCAAGTTCAGCTTTAAGAGACTCAATCTCTTTATTTTGTTGTTTTAACTCTTCAATTTGTTTCTGTTGCTCCTGGATAGCTTTAACCAGTGGTGCGATAAAATCTGTATACCTTAACCCCAGCGTTCGGTTTGCATCCCCATCAATTGTAAGAATATTGTTATTCGTTCCTAAAAGTTGCTCAATATCTTGAGCAATAAAACCATAGTTAAGCCTTTCATTACCCTGGAGCATTTGGTATTCAACAGGTTGAAGTTTTAGAATAAAATCTAGTCCAGCGCCAACTTCTTTTATATTCTTTTTTAAGCGTTTATCGGATGAGATGCTAATGCCAACATTGCCTTTAATGAATTCGACACTCCCATTTCCAAGTCTAATGGTATTGTCGCCATCTGTTATTGCACCATTCCCAAAAGCAGAGGAATTGCTATATGTTGATTTCGCATCTTTTCCGAAGGCTGCAGAAAGGGCTCCTGTTGCTTGGGCTCCATCTCCTAAGGCACATGAATAGATACCGCTTGCAATGCTTCTTGTTCCAATCGATATTGAACTCGAACCATCAGAACTTGCTGCATAGCCTATTGCTATTGATGCTTGCCCGGTAGCAAAAGTCGTATCTGCATTTGATCCATTTGCTCCAATGGCTATTGAAGTATAAGCAGTTGCTTTTGTATTTGTGCCAAACGCTATTGCGTCGTTATTTAAAGCACGAGCATGATCGCCAATTGCATACGCTCTTTGACCTCTAACAAGAGCATAGTTCCCAATGGCATAGCTACCAGCACTCCCAGAGCCATTATAAATAACAGGATAAATTTCAGCGTTACTTCCAATGGCGTAGCAATTTCGCCCTTCAACAATTTTAGAGTTAGAACCAAATGCATAGTTATCATTATCGCCAGAGGCTATTGCATTATTACCAAAAGCATAATTATTTGAGAAACCTATTGCTTGTGCGTTATTTCCAATTGCCACGTTGTTAGTATTGGTTGCTTGTGCATTTGAACCAAAAGAAAAAGAATATGAACCGCTAGATAAGCATGACTGGCCAATTGCTGTTGAATACAAGCCTGATGATACAGAGTTGGTGCCCAATGCTTGAGAGTAATTTCCCTTTGCTTTAGAGTGATAACCAGATGCAAATGAGTTTAAACCAACATCATTGGGATCTAGAATTTCTACGCGGCCAACTAAAAAAGCCTCCTTTAAAGGATACCATAGCATTTGAGCACTACTGGCAATGGTTGAAGGTATATTATTAGGGGAAACATTAAAATAATCATCATTCCCTTTTGATTGCGAAAGCCCACCAACGGCAAATCCTCCACGAGCACCCTTGCCTGTAACTGGTTTAAGGTATACACGAGCGCTATCGGAGGTAATCCTAAAGAATTCTAGCCCAGTTCCCGCTTTTGTTTGCGACAGCCCACCAACAGCAAAACCTCCACGAGCTCCTTTAACAATTGGCGAATCTTCAACAAAAACCCTAACTCCAGTTTGATATACAGCAAAAACCACTTGACCAGCTTTATTCTTAACGACAAAAATTGGATCATCATCAAGTGCTGTGGGTTGACTTACTACCTCCTTGGTATTTTCAGCATATAGAGCATATGGAACAGCCTGTAGTTGAGCTATGTTCCCTACCTGTGCGTAAGCAGTTCCTCCAAGAGGGTCAACTTCGAGTTTAAGAAAAACATCACCTTTCGACCAAGGGATATTTTCGAAAAGGTCGTTGCCCACTTGATTTCCATTACCGATAATTATTGAAAATACCCCTTGTGCATTGGTTTGCGGGGCATGAGTTTCAGAGTAATAAGCAACATGCGAAGCATCTTCAAGGGTGATTTTTACGCCTACTGTAGTATTCCCCATTGGCGAACCATCAGCATTACGAGCCACAGCCTGATAGTTAAATCCTTGAGGAGATTGTGCGTATCCTGTTAAATATATGCAAGACATTATTACTAATAATGTCGCTTTACATATTAGTAGATTTGCTTTCATAGAGTATTTTTATTTTTTGTTGAAATTTAAGGCACTGTTGCAACATAACAAACAATCGAAAGGGAATATTGATTAACAATTGTAATTATTCTTTTAATATTTAATGAAAAACCCTTACAGATTATTCTGTAAGGGTTTTTTAAGATTAAGCAAATCTACTTTTTGAGCATTGCTTTAATGGCTTCGAGTTCTGCTTTTAAAGTTTCAAGTTCTGATTTTAGCTTATTGTTCTCCTGTTTATAGGTTTCAATTTCCTTTTGTTGATCTTGAACGGCTTTAACAATTAAAGGCGTTACTCTTCCATAGTCAACTTCCCAAATACCCTCTTCGTTATCAGGCTTTGATACCGCTTCGGGATAAATTTCAAATAATTCTTGTGCTATAAACCCAGAATTGACTTTTCGGCTTAAGTCTTTTTTGAACGTAAAATCACGAACTTGAACTTTCATAAGATCATTAATACCAAATCGAGTATTGACAATGTTATCTTTTAATCTACTATCAGAGGTTGTTTTGTAAGTAGTTGCTGTTGAGGTAACTGAAATGCTGCCAACCTTATTTCCGTCAGGATCTCCACGCCAAAACTCAACAATATCTCCGTCGGTATTTCTTCTATTGAACACAGCAACTGTACCTTGCCACTTTTGGACATGTAGGGGAGCATAAGTGCTTGTAGTTCCTGATAAAATTAATGGTGACGTTATACTTGTAGTCGCTTCGAAGGCGCCATTTACCTTTAAATTATTTGTAGCAAAATCACCCCAAATTAAAGGTGTGCTTGTAGACGAATTATCAATATACAGTTTGTCGGAAAGAGCGCCTGAGTTAAAGCCAGATTGATAGCCAATTAGTATATTGTTTGACCCAGTATTAAGTTCTCCTGCTTGATAGCCAATAAACACGTTATTTGATCCAGAGCTACCAACGCCTGTCCGATATCCAAGGAATGAATTTTTTGTACCATTAATGTTTGATCCACCAGACCAATAACCAATAAATGTATTATAGCTATTTGTATTGTCCATCCCCGAAAATTGGCCAAAATATGAATTTTGCACCCCAGTTACATTACTTTTACCAGAACTCATTCCCACAAATGAGTTTCTATTCCCAGAAGTGTTATTTTGACCAGCATATTCACCGATAAACAAGTTCTGACTGGATGTATTTGAGAATCCTGAATATGGGCCAATACAAATATTTTGCCCCCCCGAAACAGAGGAATATCCAGCTTGATAACCTAGGTAAACATTTTCGTTACCACCTCTATTTTTTAAACCAGCTTGATTTCCGATAACAACATTTCTATAGCCATAGGTATTATCAACCCCAACACTATCACCAATAAAAACATTTGAATAGCCATAGGTGGTAAAATAGCCAGCGTAATTACCAATGAATACATTCTTTTTACCATAAGTCATAGAGTATGCTACATTATAGCCAATACCAATGTTACTGTTTCCCGTCCCAAAGGAAACACTTGAAGCATATCCTGAGTTGTAGCCAAGATAGGTGTTGAACTTTCCTGATTTATAATATTTCCCAGATTGGTATCCAATGAATGTATTATAACTTGCAGTATCGGTATAACCACTTTGGTATCCAAGAAATACATTGTAATCGCCAATAATGTTGTTGTAACCAGCACCGATTCCTATAAATACATTGCTTTTCCCTTCAGTATTATTATACCCTGTATTAGCTCCCATAAAAACATTATAGTTTCCAGTTGTATTATAAGTACCAGCATTAGTTCCAATAAAATTGTTTGATAGGCCTGTTGTATTCGCATAACCGGCTCTTTCTCCTAAGAACACATTATAGTTTCCAGTATTATTGCTATATCCACTAAAGGTTCCTAAAAAGACGTTGCTACTCCCAGTTGTATTTGCTTGACCTGTTCCAGAGCCCAAACAAACATTATTAAAGCCGGTGGTACTATTTAAGCCACTGTTAATTCCTAAGAATATATTTTGATAGCCAGTAGTGTTTGATGTACCTGCTTTGTATCCCATAAAAATATTGCTCTGACCACTTGTTGTCGAATAACCTGCTAGCGTACCAATGAAAAGATTGTAATTTGCAGAAGTGTTTTTCCTGCCAGAGTTTGTTCCTACAAAAATGTTTGATTTACCAGATGAGTTTGAATAACCGCAGCTATCACCAATAAACACATTATTATTTCCGCTATTCGTAATACCGGTATTATTTCCAACAAATACATTAGTCCCTCCAATATTGTTAAGACCAGCACGTGTACCAACAAAAACATTCTTTGTTGCTGTTAGATTGTTTAGCCCGCATTGGTTTCCAATAAATACGTTTTCCGAACCACCTGTATTATTGTATCCAGCGTAATAGCCTAGAAAAGTATTTCGCTCACCTGTGGTATTTAACTTGCCACTCGATTTACCTATCATAACATTATAGTTTGCTACCGACGGCGTATAACCTGCAGAGTCGCCAACATAAACGTTATAATTCCCAATGGTATTTTGATACCCTGCTGTATTTCCAATAAACACGTTACTATTTCCACTAGTATTTGAAAATCCTGCTTTATACCCAAGTATAACGTCATTATTTGCCGTTGTACTTGAAATACCTGTTTGGTAGCCCAAAAAAGAGTTGTACAATCCAGAGGTTATTGATTTTCCACTTTCGTGTCCAATAAAATAATTGTTTGGGGTTAATGCCATAAAATTGCTTGGTGGAGTTTTTGTTTGTGATAATCCACCCACCGCAAAGCCACCTCGGGCACCTTTAGTCGGGCTATTCTTTACGTAAACTCTTGCACTATCGGGGGTAATTCTAAGGTATTCTTGGGGCAATGCCTTTGTTTGTGATAGCCCACCAACAGCAAATCCTCCTCTTGCCCCTTTAATGGTTGGAGTATCGTCAATGTAGATCCTGGCACTATCCGGTGTAATTCTTAAGTATTCCTCTGTCCCTTTTGTTTGAGAGCGCCCGCCTACCGCAAATCCTCCACGAGCACCTTTTGTATTTGTATTATCAATATAAATTCTGGCACTATCAGGAGTTATTTTTAGGTACTCATTTGATACGCCTTTAGTTTGTGAAAGTCCACCTACGGCAAACCCCCCTCGTGCCCCTTTAGTAGGAGAGTCTTCAACGTAAACCCTTACACCACCTTGGTAAACGCCGAATACTACTTTGCCATCTTTATTCTTAACTTCAAATATAGGATCATCAGGCCCAGCAGTTGTATTACTTGCAACTTGTAGGCTCGAACCCCAGGATAGGTTGGTTACTCCGTTCAAGCTGTTTGTACCCGACCAAATGGCCAATTGTCCATTTGTACCGGACCCTGTTGCAACACCTGTAATGCCATTCGGCGATTTCCACTGTATTCCGGTTCCTGTGCTTGTTAGAATTTGATCGGTTGTTCCAGGGTTAAGCGAAGCAGATGTATTATCGTATAATGCACTCCTAAGTCTGATTCCACCATTTACATCAAGTTTTGTTGTAGGTGAAATTCCAACCCCTACATTAGTCCCATCATTTGTGATTGTTGATGTTGGTGTCCATGCGCCATTGTAGTAAAGGGTTTGACCAGATACCCCCGTAATAGGCATGCCATCTTGGGCTAAGATGCTCCAATCGCTACCGTTGTAGATATATGATTTTTTATCGCCAGTATGGTAATATGCTTGGTTTAATGATGGAGTTTGTGGTGCAGAAGCAAGGTTGCCGAGCCATTGGATCGAGATGCCATTAGTCCCATTTGAGCCGTTGGTGCCATTAGTCCCATTGGTTCCATCAACTGCTAGAATATTCCATCCTGCGCCATTCCAGATGTACGATTTTTTATCGCCAGTATGATAAAAAGCGCCATTTAAGGCTGGAGTTCCAGGGTAAGTACCTAGTGGACCTAGCCATGTTATTGAGATTCCATTAACGCCGTTAGAGCCATCGGTGGCAACGGTTTGCCATGAGGAGCCGTTGTAGATGAAGGATTTCTTAAGACCTGTGTGATAAAATGCTTGGTTTACTGATGGGTTGGAAGGATAGGAGGCTGCGTTGGCAAGCCATTGGATAGATATTCCATTGGTACCGGGATTACCAGTGTCGCCTTTATCTCCTTTGATGGATTGTAGTTCAACCCAATGGGTGCCATCTAAGTAGGGCTCGGTTGTTGAGGTTACATCTACTTGACATATATACATTGAGTTAACCGAAGAGCTGGCCGTTGAGCGGTGAAATACGTAATTTCCTGAGATATAGGGAGTATTAGCTACCCAAGTACCTTTATTAACTAAACCAGGACCAGGATCGCCTTTGGCTCCATCCTTAGCTAAAGTAACCCAATTTGAACCATCGTAGATGTAAGACTTTTTATCAGCAGTATTATAGTAAGCATTATTTAGAACAGCTGCTGGATGAGCACCTAAATCTCCAAGCCAATGAATGGATGTACCATCAACTCCATCCACCCCATCTTGAGTCATTTGATCCCAAGATAGACCGTTAAATATATAGGACTTTTTATCATTAATATTGTAATAAGCATCGTTAAGAGTACCTGTTGGTTGCGAGCTTAAATCGCCAAGCCAATGTATGGATAAACCATTTGTACCGTTCGTTCCGTTTGTTCCGTTTGTTCCATCTTTCCCATCAACAGTCAGTATTACCCATCCTGTACCATCGTGGATGTACGACTTCTTGTCGGTATTATTGTAATAAGCCTTATTTTTTGAACCTGCAGGTGGGTTATCAAAATCACCTAGCCAATTTATCGATACACCATCAATTCCATTAGTTCCGTTAGTGCCATTTGTCCCATCTTTAGCTAAAATATCCCAGCTGGAACCGTTGTATATATAAGCAGTTTTAAGATTTAGATTATAGTATGCTTGGTTTTTTGAAGGCGTATTGGGAGCATTAAAAAGATTACCCAACCAATCAATTGAGAGCCCATCCTGCCCAGCAGGGCCTTGCGTTCCGCTTGCTGCGTAAAGTGCAAAGGGAACCGGTTGAATTAAGGTAGGATCTCCTAATAGGGTGTAATTTGTTCCTCCTGAGGGGTCGATATCCACTTTAATTTTAATATCACCCGAATTCCAAGGGATACTTGTAAGTGCTCCCAATGTAATTATACCAGTACCAACAACATGGTTGATTACTCCCTGAGCAGTAGTTGTGAGGGCTTTATTCTCCGAGAAGAATTGCGTACCCTGCGTGTTCTGAAGGGTTATCCGAACTTTCACATTACGGTTAGCGATGGCTGCGCCAGTTCCATCGCGAACAACGGCCTGATAGTTAAATCCCTGTGTCATTCCTGAAAAATGTACGCAAAGTGCTATAGCTATTAGCAACAATCTGCCTATACAAACTTTTGCTTTCATTTTTATTTTGGTTGATGGGTTATTTTCTTGAAAGAGAATTGATCAATCAAGTTAAGAACTATCATGCTAATTTAAAAATATTTGGCAGGTTTTTTTAACAAAAAACCCCTGTTGCTAATGGCAACAGGGGTTTACAATGATATCTGAGGATTTTTATTTTTTCAATAGCGCTTTAATCATTTCAAGTTCAGCTTTAAGGGCATCAATCTCTTTTACTTTATCTTTTAATAATTGATTCTCTTGGGTTAACACTTCGATTTGTTTTTGCTGTTCTTTAACTGCCTCAACGATAACAGCAGTAATTGGAGCATACTGCATTGAGTAATTATCACCCTCTTTGTTTACTACTTCAGGAATAACTTTCTCAGCTTCTTGGGCAATGAATCCCATTCTAACCCCTTTTTCTGGGTTGCTTGAATCTTTCCATTCATAGTTGACACCTCTAAGTTTTACTAACTTATTTAAAGCATTAGGAATAGTTGTGATATTCTTTTTTAACCTTTCATCGCTAAGGTTAGACCAAGCAGATGTTCCAGCAGCAGTCCCATTAACGTAAAAGCTATAAGTGCTTGGATTGTTGGTGTTAATAGCAACTCTATTGTTGGCAAAATCACCATAAATTAAAGGGGTAGATGTACTTGAATTTGCGATATAAAGCACATTACTTTTATTGCCACTATTTAATCCAGCCTGATATCCAATTAGAATATTTCCCGAACCAGTATTTCCTTCGCCTGCCTTATATCCAAGAAATACATTGTTAGAGCCAGAACTTCCTTGTCCACTTCGGTATCCTAAGAATGAATTATTTGCCCCACTAACATTTAAACCACCCGACCAGTAACCTATAAAAGTGTTATAGCTTGATGTATTATTAACCCCAGCAAATTGGCCAAAATATGAATTTTGACCGCCTGTTAAATTTTCTTGTCCAGCGAAAAACCCAACAAATGTATTCCTGAAACCCGATGTATTTTTCTCGCCAGAATACTCCCCAATAAATAGGTTTTGACTTGAAGTATTAGAATAACCAGCATAATTTCCAATGCAAATATTTTGACCGCCATAATTACCTAAATACCCAGCCTGATATCCTATGTAAACATTATTAGCACCAAAAATATTATTCTTTCCAGCATAATTACCTATGAATACATTTTTATCGCCCGAAGTGTTAAAAACACCTGCGCTATC
>CAYMII010000005.1:0-131457 GCA_964390565.1 uncultured Rikenellaceae bacterium | reverse complement strand
ATACTTTTAATCGTTGGTTGCCAATCGGCACCAATACCAAAACCTAGAGGCTATTTTAGGCTTGATTTTCCTGAAAAACAATATCGTTTATTTGACACTACGTTTCCATACAAATTCCAGTACCCAGTTTACGGTACGATTGTTAAAGACAATCAGCGTGGAGCTGAGCCTTATTGGATTAATGTTGAGTTCTCAAAATATAAAGCAAAGTTCCATATCAGCTATAAGCAGGTCAATGGCAACCTCGATGCCCTTACAGAAGATATCAGAACACTTGCTTACAAGCATACCGTAAAAGCTGATGCAATAAACGAAAAACAATTCGTGGATCCGGCTAAAAAGGTTTACGGAATTCTTTATGATATAAGGGGAAATGCAGCAAGCTCCTTTCAATTTTATGTAACAGACTCTACAAAGCACTTTTTGAGAGGTGCGCTGTACTTCAGCACACACCCTAATAAGGATTCTCTAGCTCCAGCCATCGAGTTCTTTGGAAAGGATATGATTGCGCTTATCGAATCGCTTGAATGGAAGTAGATATTTAGATTATGGGATTATTCAGGGTAATTGAAGATAATAATTCGCAAATAGCAATTTGGAAGGTGACTGAGACTGAGCAGGAACTTAAAGAATTGACTGGGATTGATTTATCGGACAGTTATGCTTTCCCTCGACGCAGAATAGAGCGAATGGTAACAAGAGCTGTTCTTGATAGGTTAAATCATTTCGAATCGTTAAACTATCATCCCAACGGTAGACCCTATTATTATGAAGGTAGTCCTTACATATCCATAAGCCATACGGCTAAACTAGTAGTGGTTGGGTTTTGTCAGAAGATGAGCATTGGAGTTGATGTTGAGCGAATAAACAGGGATTTCAGAATAGTCGCGAATAGATACCTTGCTTCCAAAGAACTGGAATGGATCGACCTTGAGCACAATAATTATTTGGCTTTAGCCTGGTGCGTTAAAGAATCGGTTTATAAACTACCCTGGGTAGAGGCCAAAAACTTTACCAATGATATCATAATCCAAAAATTCGAGAACATTGCAGATAGCGGTTCTGTTTATGTTGATGTAATTGATTCGAATGAAACCCACAGACTTGAACTGAAATATCTTTTTTTTGACGATTTTTGTCTTTCTTGGGTTTTTAAGAAATAACAGCCTATGTTGAAATACATATTAGCATGACAAGTAAAATTTACGACAAGATATTAGAATCGCAAGGCAAAGAGAAGTTGTTTGCCCTACTCCTTGATCCCGACAAGTGCGATGCAAAGCATCTCGAGAAACTTTTACCCATTGCAAAAGAGAGCAACGTTAATCTTATTTTGGTCGGTGGCAGCTTTGTTAAAAACGATATCGGTTCTTTTGTCTCGTCAATAAAAAAACAATCTCAAATTCCTGTTGTGCTTTTCCCCGGAAATGCAACGCATTTCTGCCCCGAAGCGGATGCAATTCTTTTGCTATCGCTAATATCGGGTCGTAATGCTGACTTCTTAATTGGCAACCATGTGCTTGCATCAAATGCTATTAAAAAAAGCGGTTTGGAAATAATTCCCACAGGATATGTTCTTATTGATGGTGGTGTGCAAACCTCGGTACAATACATGAGTAATACAATGCCGATTCCGTCAAGTAAAATTGATATTGCAGTTGCCACAGCATTAGCTGGCGAACAGCTTGGCATGAAGATGATTTATCTTGAAGGGGGAAGCGGAGCCAAAAATCCTGTCCCAATTGAGATGATTAAAGCCGTTCGAAGCGAGATTACCATTCCTTTAATTGTAGGTGGCGGCCTTAAAACACCAGAGCAAGTTAATGCAGCATGGGATGCTGGAGCCGACATGGTTGTAGTTGGGAATGCCTTGGAAAAAGATATTGAGAAACTATCAGGCCTTACTAAACGGCGATAAACTATACTATGAAATTCCTTGCTATTGAAATTGAAAAAGAAGGTTTAAGTTCAAATGATTTCCAACCTCACCTTAAAAATGAGTCATTGAAGGTTCTTGAACTCTATGAAAGAGGAATAATCAGAGAGATCTATTTCGATCAAGAACATTGCGCAGTTTTAATCCTCGAGTGTAATAATTTAAACGATGCCAAAAGCATCTTAAATGAATTACCACTTGTATCAAATGGATTAATAGACTTTAACGTGAGGGAACTAAGTCCATACACTGGATTTTCAAGGCTTACTTCTTAAAATATTTATCCAGCAACTCTTTTGCACCGGTAAATGAGCTAATCTGATCGTTTAGTACTTTATTTTCGATTGCTTCAAGCATCCCTTGGATAGTACTCGAATTATAGAAACTGCTCCGAAGTGATTCGTTAATAGTTTCATACATCCAATACTTCGACTGATTTCTTCTACAATTCAAGAAATAGCCATTATCTGAAGTGAATTTAACATACTCATTTATTGCATCCCAAAGCTCAACTATTCCAACCTTATCCCTCGAGGAGCAGGTTTTTACTAGCGGAATCCAGCCTGATTCAGCTGGAGGGAAAAGATGTAATGCACTTTCGTATTCAACCTTTGCCACTTGGGCTTTTCTAATGTTATCGCCATCGGCTTTGGTAATGGCAATCATATCGGCCATTTCCATAATGCCTCGCTTTATGCCTTGGAGTTCATCTCCTGCCCCTGCAAGCATAAGCAAAAGGAAGAAATCAACCATAGAGTGAACAGCAGTTTCGCTTTGCCCCACTCCTACAGTCTCAATAAAAATGGTATTATACCCAGCGGCTTCACAAAGAATAATTGTCTCACGAGTTTTACGAGCAACTCCTCCTAACGAACCAGCCGAAGGAGAAGGTCTAATAAACGCATTTGGGTCAGAACTAAGAGACTCCATTCGGGTTTTATCACCAAGTATGCTCCCTTTACTCCTTTCACTACTAGGATCAATTGCTAGAACAGCCAGTTTATTCCCTGATTTCGTAATCTCGCCACCAAGTGCTTCAATAAATGAACTCTTTCCAACGCCAGGCACACCTGTAATACCTATTCTTAATGAATTACCGCTATGAGGTAAACACCTTTCAATAATTAGTTGACCTAATTCATGGTGTTCAGGAAGTGAACTCTCAACCAAAGTTATAGCCTGACTTAACAATGGTATACTTTGATTTAAAATCCCATTCACATATTCATCAACAGAAAGTAAACCTTTCTTTTTAGCCTTGAATCGATTAGCTGAATCGAGGTTAATTGAAGGCGGTTGTTCAATTCCAGGATTAACGGTTAGTGCGCTTTTAAACTCTTTTTCCGACATCGAAAGTTACTTGTTAAGGACTATTTGCACACTACTTATTTTTCGACAGAACTGTTGCAGTCATACGAATAACCACAGATGGATTTACAGGATCGTTAGTTATAATAGTAATAGTTTTTGCAATTCTTCCAGTAAATCCACTTGTTTTAACAGAAGCTTTAACAGAACTAGATTTTCCTGGCTTAATAACTTTATCAGCAGGTTCCACTGTAGTGCATCCACAGCTTGCCTTGATTTTTCTGATTATCAAATCGGATTTCCCTATATTATTAAACTCAAAATCTTTCTCTATCACATCTCCATCCATAACTTCGCCAAAATCAAAGTTTTGAACAGACATATCAATCCTAGGTGCGTTATTGCGCTGTATATCATTTAAATTTGTAAAATCCTCTTCAATTGTAGCACTAACTGTAATCATAGATCCAGGAATATCAATATCATTTTTTGTTAATGTGAATCTATCAGTAACAAAACCATAATCCTCCTTTGCTTTCGCATCATAGGTAACAATCATTAAGCCTTTGTCCTTTGCCTTTAACGTTTCTGGAATAAAAGCAACCTTTAAGAATGGCATATAGGCATACTTAGCACCAATCTTAACAGTCTCAGAACCATTATAAATAAATTCTAACGTATCTACCTTAATTTGATTATTGTAGATTCGCCCAAAAGGCATATGAACATTCTTAAAACGAATATCGCCAAGTACTCGATTATAAATCTCTTCAATTGTTTTAGGACGTTCAAGCACATTTCCTGTGATAAAAAGAACTGCCGTTGGAGCCTCTGAATTTGAGTAAATGGTAATTAACTTTTCAAACTTCCCAATTCTACCAATAGGATTAAATGAAACCTTAATCTTTCCATTCGCACCAGGAATGACTGGTTCTTTGGGCCACTCAACAACAGCACAATCGCACGATGAAATTACACGCTGAATTATCAGCGGAGCTTTGCCTGAATTAATAAATTCAAATGATTGACTCACAACCCCACCCTCTTCCTTTATAGTTCCAAAATCAAACTTTATTGTTTTAAATGTAAGAATAGCCTTACCATCTTGAGCTATTAAATTTAATGTAGCAACAAGTGATGCAATGAACAATAGAATAATATATTTTTTCATCTTTTTAAGGTTTTACAGCCATTAACATCATCAAAGGTAAAAAGTTTTTAAGCGTAAGCAAAGATGAGGATTACATTTATCAGCAAAAAATTAATAACTACAAGCTTTACAAGGTATTGTTTTGCTCATTTTTCATACTTTTGTTGAAACAAAACTGTTCCCATGGATAATTTACTGGCAACAATTAAGGGTAAAGCCGAAAAGATTAACAAGATTACAAAAGGTTATTGGCATCACCTTCATTCTAATCCTGAACTTTCATTTAAAGAAAATAAGACAGCTACATTCATCGCTAAGATTTTAAAAGAAAACAATATTGATGTTTACGAAGGTTTGAATGGCTATGGATTAATAGGCATAATTGAAGGGAAATCATCGGGTAAAACAATCGGAATAAGAGCAGAACTTGATGCTTTGCCAATAATAGAAAACTCAAACATTGAATTTTCCTCATTAAATCAAGGAGTAATGCATGCCTGTGGGCACGACATACACATGGCTTCATTATTAGGAAGTGCAATAATTATCAACGAACTACGTGACTATTTAAAAGGTAAAATTCTTTTTATATTCGAATCGGGTGAGGAGATGCTCCCAGGTGGTGCAAACCAAATTATAGAATCTGATATCTTCAAAAAAAACAAGCCTGATATCATGCTTGCATTCCACATCTTACCGGAGCTAGAGGCTGGCAAAGCTGGCTTTCGCGAAGGGCAATACATGGCATCGGGCGATGAAGTTCACCTTACAGTGAAAGGCAAAGGAGGACATGCAGCACTACCTCATACAACAATTAACCCTATTCTTATTGCATCACAACTCCTTTTAAACCTAAATGAATTTAACGAAGGACAAAGTCCAGCAAATACTCCAAGCATTCTATCATTTGGGAAATTCATTGCAAATGGGGCAACCAACGTTATTCCCGATGATGTTAAGATAGAGGGAACTTTCCGCACAATGGATGAGGATTGGCGAGGAAAAATGCATACTCATATCGAAAGAATAACCAAAGAAACATGCTCTAAACTCGGGGGCGATTGCATTGTTGATATTAGAAAAGGGTACCCATCTATATATAATAACCCTAAAATCTGCAGAAATACAAAAGAACTTGCAGAGCAATATCTTGGGGAATCGAATGTAATTGAACTCGATAAAAGAATGACCACCGATGACTTCGCTTATTTCAGCCAAGCAATTCCTTCGGTATTCTTTAGGATGGGTGTAGGATTTGAGAATGGTGCAAAGCATCAACTACATAGTTCAACGTTTGTAGCCAACGAAAATATATTCGACTATTCATCGGGATTACTTACCTGGATATCGATAAATCTAACCGACACAAATCAATAAAACGCTAAATAACAAGATCATAGTGATTTTTATCACTTTAAGGGACGAAAAAACCTTTTTTTATTTTTGGATTTGATAAATGAATTTAAATTTGTGCTCAGATTTCGGAATTGAAGTTTAACCAAATAACAAATAAGAAAATGGCATACGTAATTTCTAAAGACTGCACCGCTTGCGGTACTTGTATTGATGAGTGTCCAGTTGAGGCTATCTCTGAGGGCGATATCTACAAAATCGATCCTGACACTTGTACTGATTGTGGTTCATGCGCTGATGTTTGTCCAGTAGAGGCAATTCACCCAGCTTAATTAGGGATTTAATTTATTAATATCCTATAAAACGAAAAGGTCAGTGACAATGTCACTGACCTTTTTTTCAACCCTAATACTTTTTTTATTCTAAATTACTTTTTAATCCATTTCCTAATTAATATCTAAAGCCCAATATCCAATTAACTGTTTTTACCTTATTAAATTTTCAATAATTATTTTATAAAATCATACATAATAACGTGTTACAATCTGGGTTGCCGTTATAAAATATAAACCAAACCTATAAAAGAACTCTTTGTTATATATTATCTATTATACTATCTCTGTGCCAAACACTATATAGTGTTGTATTTTTGATAGTTAACAGATTTTAAGGTTTACTCAACAATATAAATAGTGAACGAAAACAAACAGCCGCTGTTCGAAATCGAACAGCGGCTGTTTGTTTAAAATACAAATGTATTAACAAATTAATTATCAATTATTTCAAGCAAAACAACATTCTCAACATGATGTGTATGAGGGAACATATCAACGGATTGTACGCGTTTAACAGAATACTTAGCACTTAGCAAAGCGATATCCCTTGCCTGTGTAGCCGGATTACAGCTCACATAAACAATTCGCTTTGGGTTTGCATGAAGCAAAGCATCAGCAACATCTTGATGTATTCCTGCACGCGGAGGATCAAGGATTACAACATCTGGGTATCCATATTGATGAAAGAATGGTTCAACCAAGATATCTTTCATATCCCCTGCAAAGAATTCGACGTTTGAAATGCTATTTAATTGTGAATTAACCTTGGCATCCTCAATAGCCTCGGGCACATACTCAATACCAATTACCTTAGATGAGTTTTTGGCAATAAATTGAGCAATAGTACCAGTCCCTGTATACAAATCGTATACTAATTCATTGCCTGTAAGACCTGCAAACTCACGAGTGATTTTATAAAGTACATAAGCCTGATCCGAATTCGTTTGATAAAACGATTTTGGCCCAACTTTAAACCTCAAACCCTCCATGCTTTCCATGATATAATCGTTCCCGCTGAAGGTTATTATTTCAAGATCATTGATTGTATCGTTAACTTTAGGATTGATAACGTAAAGCAAAGATGTAATCTGAGGGAAACGGGTTTTAACATGGCTTAAGAGTGCATCAATATTCTCTTTTTCATCCTGAAAAAATGAGAAGATAGTCATCACTTCACCAGTTGAAGAGGTCCTAATGATAAGGTTCCTCAAAAATCCCTCCCTACTCCTAATGTTATAAAACGATAAGCCATTTTTAAGAGCATAATCCCTCACCTCTAACCTAATTGAGTTTGATGGTTCGGGTTGTAAATAGCAATTTTTAACATCAAAAACCTTATCAAACATAGTTGGTATATGAAAACCTAGGGCTGGCTCCAATGGAATATCTTCCCTTTTTGAAATCTCATCGAGCGTTAACCACCGACTATTACTAAATGTAAACTCCAGTTTATTCCTATAATGGGTAGTCTTTTCTGATCCAAGAATTGGGCTAACCTCATCAACATTTACACGACCAATTCTCCTTAGCTGATCAGTAACCTGACGCTCCTTAAACTTAAGCTGTTCAGCATATGGTAAACTTTGCCACTTACACCCACCACACATACCAAAGTGCTCGCAAAAAGCATCAACCCTAAGCTTCGAATACTCATGAAACTTAGTAATATAACCTTCCATATAGCTTTTTCGCTTTTGGGTAATTTGGATATCCACGATATCGCCCGGAATTGCAAATGGGGCAAATACAACTTTGCCATTTACTTTCGCTAAAGCTTTCCCTTCTGCTGCAATATCCTCAATTAAAACCTGCTCCAACAAAGGATGTTTTTTATTTCTTCTGCTCATTTACTACATTTGAGATCAACAAATACAATTCTTAGCTGTTTGTTTGCAAAGGTAGTATAAAACATGGACTCGTTAACACATATTGCTCTTGGTGCTGCAATAGGCGAAGTTGTTCTAGGTAAAAAGATTGGCAACAAAGCCATTATTTACGGAGCAATTATTGGCTCAATTCCCGATTTCGATGTTGTTCTAACTCCATTAATTGAACCCTCAAAAGCGCTGCTATTTCATCGCGGAATAAGCCACTCCATTTTAGTTGCTTTACTACTTATTCCTTTAATCGCTTATGCTTTATCAAAATTTGAAAAAAGCAAGAATATTAACTTTAAAAGTTGGGTAATATTCACAACTCTTACATATTCCTCACACATATTCATTGATTGTTTCAATACTTATGGTACTGGAATATTTGAGCCTTTCAGCAACTATAGAGTGGCTTATGATTCAATGGCTATAATCGACATTTTCTTTCTTCTCCCTTTGCTAATACTGATGATATGGGCGTTCTTTATACCCTATCAAAAAGAAATTAGAAGGGTCATTGCTTCGACAGGCCTATTAATATCAGCAATCGTTCTGCTTTTCTCCATAATAAACAAAGAAGTAATCACCGAAAGGGCAGTAAATCAATTAAAACTGCAAGGACTAAACTATAATAGGCTAATAACTACACCAGCACCCCTAACCAACTTTTACTGGGCCTTAATTGCTGAAAACGAGCATGGCTTTTACGTTGGCTTCTTAAGTAACTTTACGAAAAACGAAAAAGTTAGCTTCAGATTTATCCCACGAAACGCTGAATACATTTCTGGGATTGAAGAAAACGCTCAAATCAAAAACTTAAAACGTTTTTCAAAAGGATTTTACTCTGTTGAAAAAGATTCACTAGGAAACCTTTGGATGCACGATCTCAGATATATTGGGCTTGACTTTGAAGATGAAAAATCCTATGTTTTCACGTTTGGCTTAACAGAAACAAATGGAGTAGTTGAGGTGACAAGAGCGCACCCAAACAGACGAATTAACTCAAATACAATTAGAAAGTATTTTGAAATAGTTTTCTAAAAACGATCCCAGCCAAAGGAATTACTTGCCTGATTGAAACCATTTTACAGCCTCCTCCTCCGAACCAAAGAACTTCAAAGGCAGTTTATACATATTTGACGCTTGAAGAATCAGGTTTAAGTAATATTTCTTAAATACATTTCCATCAAATACAACGGCTGCACGCTTTAGACCTTGCTTAATTGCTAGAGGAAGAGCAACTTGTTCAAACCATTTACGGCTTTCAGGATTAACAATCCCTTGTTTTAAAATATTCGACAAATAATTCTCAATGGGCAAATGGCTTTTAGCCTGATAGTCTAATGCTGATTCAATTGCCTCCTGATATTGCTCTTTACTAAATGAACCATTCCACACAATTTTCACAGTTTTGCTTTCGGGATGATAAGTAACCTTTGCAAAAGGTTCAGAAAATATAATCTTCTCTTCCATTTCGATAGTTTAAAACGTTCGTTTAATATCTTTTAACGTAAAATGAACAAAAAATGTTTAACAGCAATAGGCATATCTTTAAATAATCTTTAAAGGATTAAAAACTGTTACAATTGATTAAATTGAGTTACAAACTCTTTCATTTTAGCCATAATGTTTATCGCTAAGCTAAAAAATCTTAAAAAAAGCAAAATGGAGAGCTTCGATTCTATTAAACAGAATAAAAAAGAAAAACAAATCACTATATCTTATTATTTATCTGATACTTACAAAATTTAAAAATTCAGACCAAACAGGTTAATAGGCTAAAGTTAAAAAGTGTGATGGGGCAATAATAATTATTAATTTCTGCTATATTTGCGAAAAGTCAACAGATATTACCCGTTATCCCCAATAATTCAAAAGAGAATTTCAGGTTTACGGGATGAGTCTTAAAATAAAAAACACCAATTATAATGAAAAAAATCACTTTTTTAGCCTTTGGGGCGTTAGCGGTTGTAGGTTTATTGATAAATTGTAAATCAAACAATAGTGGCAATTCCACTAAAGATACAAATCAATCAAATACTCAAATATCAAGTACTTTTTCAGCTGCTTGGGTTAATGTCGATACTTTAATTAACAACTACGACATGTATTTTGATATGCAAAAAGAGTTGGAAGAAAGTGGTCGTAAATCAGAAGCAGAGCTAACAACAAAATCGAGAGATTTTGAAAGAGAAGCTAATGATTTCCAAAATAAGGTTCAAAAGGGATTAGTTACTCGTTCGCAAGCAGAGCAACTACAACAAGGCTTAGCAGTTAAAGAACAAGAACTTTATCGTTTACGCGACGAATTGCGCGCTAAAATAGCTGACGAACAACAAGTAAAGCTTCGTTTAATTCAAGTGAGCATTACTGATTTCCTAACTGAATACAATAAAACTAAAGGATATCATGTTATTTTAAGCAGTACTTTCGGAGGTCCACTTTTATACGGTCACCCATCTTTAGATATAACCCAAGATGTTCTTAAAGGGCTAAATGAAAAATACTCTTCTGTTAAGAATAAATAGTTTAACTTTATACTACTTCAAACCCCTTTCAATTTGAAAGGGGTTTGTTATTTAAGCCAACAATGCTCAACAGCTATTTCATAAAGCACAATGTAAATCCAAAAATTCAGGATAAGCCTGAGGATGACTTAGGTATAGTCGTAGTTATTCCATCATACAACGAACCTGAACTAGGGAAATCGTTGGAATCGTTAATACGATGCAACTCACCAAAATGTGCTGTTGAAGTTATCGTTGTAATTAACTATCCTGAGAATTCATCGAGGGATATTATAGAAAATGCTTCAGCCTGTATTGAGATTATTAACGATTTTGATAAAAGATCAAATAACAGCAGTCTTCGATTCTTTGCCCTATTAGCCGCTGATTTACCAAAGAAGCAGGCGGGGGTTGGTCTGGCTCGCAAAACGGGTATGGACGAAGCAGCGCTTCGTTTTTTCACAATCGATAACCCAAAGGGAATAATTGATTGCTACGATGCCGACTCGAACTGTATGGTAAACTATTTAGTTGAGTTAGAAAAACTTTGGGCCGATTACCCAAAAACACAAGCATGTTCGATCCGATACGAGCATCCTATAGAAGGCACTGAATTTGAAGAGCGGGTATATAAAGGGATTGCACAATACGAGTTGCATTTACGATATTACAATCAGGCTAGCAGGTTTATTAACTTTCCTTTTGCTTATCATACCGTTGGTTCGAGCATGGCTTGTTGTGCTGAATCGTACGTTAAATTTGGCGGTATGAACCGCCATCAGGCTGGTGAAGATTTTTATTTTTTACAAAAAATAATCCCTCACGGAAACTTCAAAGAATTAAATAGCACTTGTGTTTTTCCGTCTCCACGGCCATCGCATAGAGTTCCTTTCGGAACAGGCAGAGCCATGTCGAAATATCTTGAAAACGATGAAGAGCTAATTCTTACATACGATTTTGAATCGTGGCAAACGCTAGTTCCATTGTTCAGCAGGGTTGATTTTCTATTTAATGCAAATAGCGAAGCGATTGAGGCTTGGATTAGCAATTTCCACACAGCGTTGCGCAAGTACCTTATAGATCAAAATATCACTCAAAAAATCACAGAGATAAAAAGCAACACCTCATCGCTAGAATCATTCCGAAAAAGGTTCTTCTTTTGGTTCGATGCTTTTATGCTTCTCAAATACTTGAACTTTGCTAACGAAAGTTTCTTTCAACGCAAACCTGTTGCCGAAGAATCAATTAAGTTAGCAAAAGCAATAGGACTTAAGCTACCATCGAATCCTAACTATTTCGATTTACTTAAGTCCTATCGTGAAAAAGATTATCAAGGATAACTTACCTACTCATATCTTAACGAGCTAATTGGATTCTTGGATAAGGTGTAATACACCTTCGAAGACATTGTAATGTATGATAAAGCAAGCATCATTACTACTGGTAGTAGAACGCTTATAATATTTACAATGATATGAATCTTCCAGATACTATCGAGTAGCATAATCGACATGTAATATCCGCCTGCTCCTCCAATTACTGATGCAATTACAAGCATGATAATAAATGGCCGTCCAATAAGGTTATTTATCGACATAGAGGGTGCTCCGAGCGCTTTGCGAATACCAATCTCCTTGGTACGTTTCAAGATATTAAGCGATACGAGGGTGTACAATGCAACAATCGATAAGAATAGACCCACAACGGTTAAAAAATTAAATATCTTCAGAATATTCTTGTTTACAGATAAAGCCTCCTCAAAAGATTGAGTTATAAGCGCACCAGGATAAGGCGTATTGGGTACTAATCGCTCCCAATCCTTCTTGATTTTATCGTTTAAGGCCTGTAGATTCTGCTTATCAGCCTTAACCATCAAAATACCTACTTGATCTTTTGGTACAGTACGTAAAACCATGGGCATAATTGGCTCCCAAAGACTCTGATAAAAATCTTTAACCACGCCAACAACAGTTAGGTCAAGCGTATCGATTCGTATGGTTTTCCCAATGGGATCTTCAAGCCCATACTCTTTGGCTAAACTCTCGTTGATAATGGCCGATTTATTTAAATCGGATGCTTCAAACTCTGCCGTAAAATCACGACCCTTTAAAAACTTCAACTCCATTAAGCTACAATAATCGGTGTAGACATTAAACATCCTAACCTCAGCCTTTTGGTCAACATAGGTTGCAGTTCGTGTAAGCGAACCCCAAGTAATATGGCTGCTTGTTGTTGCCATTTGCTTGACACTTGGATTATTATCGAGGGTCTTTTTAATCAACTCGATATTAGCCTGAGAACCTGCGGGAACTATAATTAGCTCCTCCTTATTATAACCATAATCAAAGTTATTTTGGAAAGCAGCATTCTGTGTAAATACAATGCTTGAGGTTAATCCAATTAACGAGATACTAAACTGCAATATCAAGAGCACTCTCGAAAGTGAACTTCTACCGCTAAACTTAACCGAACCTTTTAATACTTGAATTGGGTTAAACGAACTAATATAGATTGCAGGGTATAGCGCCGATGCAACGGCAGTAAAAATAAGAGTGCCTGCAAGGAAAAACCAAACATACGAAAGAGTTAGGTAATGCTGACTTGTTAGCTCATAAACCCACATCTTCTGCCATTCATCGATTAAAAATATGTTAAGAATTAGGGATACGATTAACGCAAGTAAACAGATAATAAAGTTTTCACCAAGGAACTGAGCAATTAAGCCTCTACGTTGCCCGCCAATAACCTTTCGAATCCCAATCTCTTTCAACCTTTTGTTGGAAATTGAAATGGCAGTATTTATAAAATTGAAACACGCTAATAGAAGAATTAATATTGCCATGATGGCCGGAGCAACTTTAGCAGCCGGATGCATGCTGCTGCCAATCCAATTAGACCATATATCGCGAGAATCCTCGGTAAACTCCTTTAGACTCTGGATGTAGAATCGCTCAATTTTCCAATCCTCGCGGTTCTTATTCTGGATATCTTTATATCGAACCAAAGAGGCCTCAATATCTTTGACCTTTGCTGGGTTTGACACTTGAATAAAAGTTCCTGCAGTCCAATTCTTCCAATCCAGCTCGTTTACCTTATAGTGTTTTATATAATTCGGGTAAAGCGTCAATGCTTCAAAGTAAAGAATGTTATTCATCGGAATCTTTTCAAATACTCCCGCAACAATAAAGGTCTTAGCAACTCCTTCATCGTTATAAATTGAAACAGTCTCTCCGACAGGATTCGAATCACCAAAATATTTTTTGGAAGTTTCCACGGTAAGTAAAATCTTGCCTTCGTCTTCAAATGCACTAGCATCGCCCCACTTTAGAGGGAATGTAAACATTCGAAGGAAATCTTTATCGGCAAAAGCTATTCTGACTTCGAAGATTTTGGCTTCCTTGTTGGGTATTTCGTATCGAATGGGTGAACCAGACCTCATATATCGGACTAGCCTATCAATACCTGCGATCTCATTCTCCATCGCAGGGGCTAACGAAACAGGAGTAATGCTATAATCTTGGAGTCGATCTTTTATATTTCTTGAAATATTAATCTTATATATGCTTTCATTATTAACATGCATTTTATTCATATCGGCATCGAAGCGCCAGTTCAGATAGGCTACAATGCAACATGAAATTGAAATACCAAGTCCAAGGACATTAATAATCACAAATGATTTATTCCGGATGTAATTTCGGAAGGCTAATAGAAAGAAATTTTTCAGCATAAATGATTAGATTAATTTTTTAATAATACCTAATAGAACTATATAAATTTTAACATATCGCAATCCGTGACTACAAAAATGCTACCACAAATAACTCTTTTGCAAATTCTAAATACTCTTTTTTATATAGATAAAATAACTTGTGAAGTTAAAGACGCCTAAAAACCAAAAATGCTGCATTGAAGATAAAAAATCTAAAAAAGCTTTAGCTGACCCTTTGTAATAGAATGATGCTTTGCCTCATGGTTTAGCAACCATTTTTTTCGTTCTAAGCCACCGGCATAACCGGTAAGGCTTCCATCGCCACCAATTACCCTGTGGCATGGAATGATTATTGGGATTGGGTTAGCCCCATTGGCAAGGCCAACAGCCCTATTAAGTTTTATATCACCTAAAGCGATTGCGATATTACCATAAGAGGTGGTCTCGCCAAATGGGATTTCATAAACCTTATCCCAAACCTTATGCTGAAAGTCGGTACCCCTTGGGCTCAATGGCAAATCAAAGATTTTACGCTCGCCTTTAAAATACCCATCCAATTGATTGATACATTGATTTACAATGCTATCAGGATTTTGAGCAATAGATAAATCGTCCCCTTTAAAGAGGATAGAGATCAAGGAAACGCCATCGCTTTCGATGATCAGTTCCCCAATTGGACTAATACAAACCCCTCGATAAATATTTTCGTTCACGCTATAAATACTGAATAAGTTTGATGCAATGTAATAAAAAACCCCTCAACATTGAAGTGAGGGGTTTGTATTTTGTTTGAGCAAATTATCAATATAGATTCCTGTGGCAAACCGAGCATTTCGAAGTTTTCCACTCGTCACCAATATCCTTTGGATGCTTAAATTCAAGCGATTTATTTAGTGGCGAATACTCCTCTTGGCCTGCAACTCCTTGCGAAGCAATAGTATGGCAAATGTTGCAATCCTTTGAGATTGTTTTCTTTCCATCGGTGCTAACATGTGTATCGTTATGGCATCTGAAGCAGCCATCAAATACCTTATGACCGATATGCTCAGGATAAGCATCCCAACTAGCTTTCATCTCGGGGAACATATTGTTTCCAAACTGTCTTTGCGCCTCGGCTACTGATTTCTTAATATCGTCCAATCGAGTGTTATAAATCCAAGGCTTATTGTCCCTATAGTAGCTATGAATAAGGCTATCAATTTGAGCCAAAGTGCTATCAGTAGTGCTCCTCATTGGCTCAACAAAGGCCTTCATCATTGCCTTTTTGATAAAGCGTAAATCCTTAGGAATTGCACCAGATGTCAATGAGTTATTGATAAAATCGGCTGGGGTTAAATAGTGATGCGAAGGGCGGTTATGACAATCGATACAATCCATTACCCTTTTTTCTGATTTATCAATTACATCTTGCTCAACAGCGGCCTCTGAATCTTTGTATTCAGTGACCTCACCTGTTTCTAAATTTGTATATCTCACCCAAGGAATCTCCTCGCGCTTATCATCAACTGAAATGTACTCAATTTTGATTTTTGGATTGATATGCCAGTGAATGCCCTCTGCCAAGCCCATTGCGCTATTCGAAGGACCTATCATCATTTGTAAGTTAATGTTCCACTCGGTGTTCATGCTATCGCTTAAGAAGTGTTTCTCACTCCTTAATTGGCGAGAATAGAACTTTTGTGGCCAGTGGCATTGTTCACATGTTTCGCCAGCAGGGCGCAAATCATGCAATGGTGTTCCAACTGGACGGTGAAAATCGTTTGTTAGAACAGCGTAAACCTGATGCAAACCAGATAGTTTTGATTTAACATACCAACCTACACCAGAACCAACGTGGCACTCAACACAAGTAACGCGTGCATGAGGTGAGTTCTGATAAGCCTGATGCTCCGGTTTCATCACCTCGTGACAAAGAGTTCCACAAAACTCAACCGATTCGGTATAGTGAAATGCCTCGTAGCTCCCTAAACCAGTTAGCATGAGGAACAGCACTGTTCCAATTCCAAAAATTATAATTGCATTCCTATATCTCGATACGTTTAAATCGATAACAGGCCATTCGCCTTTTAGATAAACCTGAACGCGTTTTTTCCTGCGTCTCATCTCTATCATCATCCCAAGTGGAATAAAAAGCAATCCGATTACCAAGAAAACTGGCACGATAATATACATGAACAGCCCTAGGTAAGAACTACTTTCGTAGAAAAGTGAAATGATAAAGAGAAAAAGGATTATCATAAAACTAACCCCTGCAATAACAGTTCCTATGAAGGAAAGCAGGTTGTAGTAGGAACGTGGTAGTTTCATACAAGTTTGGTTTTAGAATAGCAAAAGTATGTATCTAATAGAATTTCAAACTATATATAGCATTGATATATGTTAACTATATCAATTATCTATATCAACAAATAAAGGCTAAACTGATTGAAATATAGGGAATTTACTCCTCAACTACAAATATTACCTCGTCGGATTTTTTCATAAGGTACTGTTCGCGAGCAAATTTCTCGAGGTTTTCGTCGCTAGTCTTAAGTTCTTTGAGTTTTTGGTTATCGGACTGAATCTTTTTTTGGTAGTATTCCTTTTCGTCCTCAAGTTTGTGGATTGCTCGAATCTCGCCAACCATATCGAACCAGTTGCTACGATCGAAGATTATGATCCAGAGTAGAAAAACGAAGGTGGTTAGGATAAATTTATTTTTCACCCAAGGTTGAACTTTGATCCAAATATCCTGCCCCTTCATTGTAGCGTATTAAAAATAAATTGATTACACAAAAATAGTTAACAAAATAATGCCATTGGCTAAAACCCACAAAAAGTTATCCACCAGTCATAAGGTGTATAACCATAACATTATCACCACCTTTAATGGAGGTTGTTGAATAGTTCTCGTTCAAAATAAGCACATCGTTAACCTTAACGATTAGCTGTTTATAGGTAAACGACTTAATCTTTAGCAACTCCGAGATTGTTATTGAATCGCTTTGGGTTTCAATAGTCTCGGGGTTATGGTTCAAAATTATATTCATTGCCAAATTGCTTTTGTAGTAAAATGCTCATCACCGTGTTCGCCTGCATTGCGGCGCAAATCAGAACCCTTGGTGCCATTGGTGGCATTTCGGGTCCAATCTCAGCCACATTATCGCCACAAATATATAAATTCCCATACTGTTGCAATCTCATCTCGTTAGACTTTCCCCAACCAGCCATTCCATTACCTAAAATCAACGGAACATCTGGCTTTGATACTTGAAACGCCTCAACAATTAATTGCTTACAATCGGCCTTATCGAATGCTTCAACCATAACATCAACCTTGGAAAAGGTTGATAAAAGATTACTTGCATCAAGCCTTAGATTATGTATTTCAATAACAACCTCAGGATTAATCTTTTTTAAATTCTCCTTTAGTGCCTCAACTTTAACCCTTCCAATTTGATCAGAAAAATAGAACTGTCGATTTAGGTTGCTATCCGAAACAACATCGAAGTCGGCAACAATCAACTTCCCAATCCCAACGCGCGTAAGCGCCATGGCAACATTGCTTCCAAGACCGCCAGCACCAGCAATACCAACGGTATGTCTTTGCATTATCGCTTTTATCTGATCGAAAGTTGGCATATCGATTAGTTGTTAGTTGACAGTTGCTAGTTGTTAGTATTTAAACTCACACACAATAGGTCAACTTATTTTCTGTAAAAATAAACTTTCTTTGCTAAAGGTAGAAATGTTTTTGCTGCTCCACCCAAACGAATAATTTCTAGAACCTGTGAATCATTTTTATTGAATAGTGTTCCAAACAGTATCTTCACCCTCGAATCGCTGAACATAAGAAAATCAACAGGTGTAGATGGACCTATAACAAAGATATCGGCATTGGGGTTCGATTCAGATAACACCTTTTCGTAGGTCATATTAAAGATGCTCGTTGCTGTAAGCACAACGGCATCGGCCTTTGAAAGATACTCTCTTTGATTTTCGATAGACTCCACAGGCTTTTCGGCTGAATCCAAATCAAAAATAGATACATCTATTCCTTTACCCTTAAACTTATTGGCTAGGGATTCGAAATAGCCAATCATTACGATGTTTTCGTACTTTGAAAAATCAATGGCATCAAAGATATTGCCAACGCCATTCGGATTTAGATTGTAGTTTGAATTAGCATTTACCCATGCATTCACAACAACGCGATGCTCAACACATTCAAAATCAGGGTTCGCGAGTATCGATACATCAGCTATAAGTTTATTCCCAAGTGTGGAGCAAACTCCTATATTGCCATTTGTTAATCGAATGGCACAATGATTATCGCCAAAGATAATTTCGGCAAGAATAGCTTGATTGAAAGGGTATTTCGCGAAAAGTTGCTGTAAAATATCGTTGCTAAGGCTCATACAATCTATTATTTCTATATTTTTATTACTTAATAATTACAGTGTTTTTATTACACAGAGTTCCACTGAGGAGACACAGAGTAACACAGAGATTACAAATGTATGGAAAAAGAAAGGCTAATTGAAAGGCTTAATTATACAATGCTCAAAAAGGATTGCATTGCCCTTGCCGAACAATTCGTTTGCATGGAGGATGGGATAAATATTCTTTTTGAACTGTGCCAATCGAAAAACAAAACGCTTAGTTTCCATGCTGCTTGGGTCTTGGAGCATGCGCTCACTTCAAACCCTGATATTTTCTGTCTTAGCATATCTAAAATAGTTGAGCTAATTCCCACCATTAAAAACCCAAGTGCAAAAAGGCATTTCAGCAAGTTGCTTAACATTGCCATGAGCGAATGCTCAAAAAACAGACTCCCAAAAGATGCTTGCCAGATGCTTAAAAAAGCCGATATGGAGCCAATCGTAGAGACATGCTTTGAGTGGCTCATCGATAAAAACTCAAAACCTGCTGTAAAGGCGCATTGCATGGATATCCTGCTCTTTCTCTCCAATCGATACGAATGGATTAACGAGGAATTACCATACGTAATAGAGCATCAGCTGATGGATGCCACACCGGGTATTGAGAATAAAGGGAGGAAAACGCTAGAGGCGATGAGGAAAAGGAATAAAGAAGAATATTAAATTTGTGATACAAGTTGTAGCCTAAACCGAACGAAAGAAGATAGATTACTTCCCTGAAAACAAACAGATTCCCTTGCCAAGAATAATTTATTATTTTTGTAGTAAAGACGATTGAAATATGAGCAATATTAAACTCTTCGAAAGCAATAAAATTAGATCGACTTGGAACGAAAAGGAGAATAAGTGGTACTTTTCAGTTCAAGACGTAGTAGAAGCATTGACAGACAGTTCAGACGTGAAGCAATATCTAAAAAAAATGCTCAGTCGCGATGAATTGCTTAAAATGAACTGGGGTACAATTTGTACCCTAGTTGAAATGCAGGCTGCTGATGGTAAAAAACGCAAAGTACAAGCATCAGACACTAAAGGGCTTTTAAGAATTATACAATCAATTCCATCTCCCAAAGCAGAACCATTTAAGCTTTGGTTAGCACATGTCGGGTCAGACCGACTTGATGAGATTGAAAACCCTGAGTTAGCCACTCAAAGAACCCGTGACCTATACAAACTAAAGGGTTACCCAGAAGATTGGATAGAAAAGCGAATGCGAAGCATTGCAATTCGTGAAGAACTTACTGAAGAATGGAAAAATCATGGAATAAAAGAACAAAATGAATATTCAATTCTTACAGCAGAAATCTCTAAAGCAACCTTTGGGTTAACACCCACTGAACATAAGCAGTTGAAAGGACTTAAAAGTCAAAACTTAAGAGACCACATGACAGACCTTGAGTTAATCTTTTCAATGCTTGGAGAAGCATCCACGAAAGAAATTGTAATAAATACAAACCCTAAAGGATTTGAACAGAATAAGAAAGCAGCAAAAGTTGGTGGGAAAATTGCAGGAGATGCAAGAAAGCAACTTGAAATAAAATCAGGGAAAAAAGTTGTAACAAATCAAAACTATTTACCTGAGCAAAACAAAAAAGGGTTGAAAGGGAAGCCTGTAGAATAAATACCTACTTGTAACAGCGTATTTATTGGCTACACCAATGGTAGAAACGAGACTGTAAGTAACAACTAAAAATGATAGAATACTTAGGCATAGGCACAGCCTAAACTGTACGAAGGGTATGAAGGCTGGAGGCGATGCGAAAAAGGAATAAAGAAAAATATTAGATTTGTAATCCAGGCTGTAGCGAAAGTAGTTAAGCGCACAGATTTCAAATCCGCGCGAACGGGATTTAATAGAAAAAAACTCTGTTTTTAAGCAAATATTTAGTTTGTTTATTAACATTCAAGTGATTAATTTTACATAAAATTTAAAAAGATGAAAAAGATAATTATACTTTTTGCTTTTTTAGCGGTTACTTTTACCTCCTGCTATAAGGATAATGCAACGTTTACGGTCGAAGTTGGAGGTTCTGATGAAACCTATCTTGTAAGTTACAAAAACCAGCAAGGTGAAATGGTAGACAATGTAACAGTCCCTAAGGGCTGGCAGTATTGGGATGAACATTCAGAAGATTTCCAATTAATATTAAAGGTAACCGGAGCAACTTCAGAGTCTGAAATTGAAGTTAAGGTTTATAAAAGGGCCAAACTAATAAAGACTTTTATTGGAACAGGCGAACTTATGATAGATGAAAAGATAAACCATTAGTAATAACAATTAGAATTGAGTAGGGTGTTAAGTGACACCCTTTTTTATTTGTAGAACCTCAGTTCGACAAAGTTTGCTTTCAATAAGGGTATATTAAAGTTCACTTGTCAACCTAATAACTCATTAACTTACCACCACCCTGTTCAACAAAGACATTCTTCATAAAATAAGTACAATTAACTTGTCAACTTATCTTCTTATCACCATATTAACTACTCAACTCACCACCACCCCAACCCTCTTCAGTACTGCTGCCTTACGGTTTTGCCCGTTGATAATTACTTCAAGTGGTTCATCGAATGAGACATGGCGCACAAGATCATCCTCGTAAACTTTGTTGGCACCGTTTAAATACTCGAAATTCAGATACCCCTCGTTTACATGCGGGTTAACCGTTATGTAGCCAACCCTAAAAGATGTTAGGTTTTGGAAGAAGTGCGTTCCCTGACTTGGGTCAATTCGGTAGTTCTCCTGCCCTGCCTCAACAATAAGCCTTGCCCCCGAAATCTGAGACCACTTTACTGGAATTCCAAGCCACTTATCGGCTGAGCCCCAACGTCCGGGGCCAATTAAAATATAAGGCTTACCCTCGTTTACAAGCTTTTGATTTAACGACTCAATAATCAGCGCAATCTCGCAAGTACGAGCCTTATCAAACGATTCGGGCTTAACATAAATAACATCGTAAATATTCTGTATTTTTCCGTTCCCAAGCGATGAGTCAGAGAAGAGTACAAGGTCTTCCTTTTTGATATTATCGAGATCAGTATTAATAATCTCTCGATTTTGAACTATGGGTCGGATTTGTAAAAAACTGAAAAGCTTTGGGTGACCCTCGGGCACATTCAAGTTCACGGCAAACTCAATCTCTACGGGAGTATTCATCTCGTGCTCGCCAAGTTTAAGTAGTGTGCTGAGTATTTCAGCAAGAGGGAATTTATTATGTCTTAAAATTCCTGAAAAAGAGAGAATTGGCAAACCTTGTCCATTATACCCCTCCTTTATATGCTGGTTCTCGTTATCGAATGTAGACGCAAGCAGCGCAAGCGTTCCATCGTTGTAAGCATCGCGAACATCAAGTTCGAGAAGATTTATTCCATCATCGGTTGAGGGAACAAAACTTGATGGTCTTAAATCGAGCGCCAGAAATGTTTTTTGTGTTTCGCTCAAAGCCATTTCAGGGATTGATAGTTGAAACACCTTTTTAGGATATTTGGGCGAAAAACGAAGGCTAGGCTTGCCCTCAACAACGTGCTTCCCTAAACCAAGCGCGATGCTTGCAATTCCATCAGCCGGAGCTTCGGGTGCTATGGGGTAGAAGTTAAGCGAGCGAGCAACGCCTGATATGCTTGGGTAAAATCTATGCCCATAAGCAGTGCCAACAACCTCCTGCAAAACTATAGCCATGCGCTCCTCGTCAATTACATTCTGAGTTGCCTGCATATACGCCTTGCTCTCTTTATAGTACACCGAAGCATAAACACACTTGATTGCCTGTCCTAATATTTCAAGCATCTGGTGCTCGTTCTCGCGAAGGTTAGGAACCATGTAAGTTGAGTAAATACCTGCAAAAGGCTGATAGTGTGAGTCCTCCAAAAGGCTCGATGACCGAACAGCAATTGGATTGCGTGCTACAGTAATAAAAGAGAATAAATCCTTATGAACTCTAGCAGGAATGCATGCCCTAAGAAAATGGCGAAGCATCTCCTCGTTGCTGATATCCGACATGGCTATAGGATAGAGGTTATTCACCTCCATAAACTCGTCGAAGACATCGGTGCTAAGCACAACCGTACGAGGAATGGTAAGGGTTACATCCTCAAACTTATGCATTAGGTAATTTCGTTTTATCAGCGAATCAACAAAAGCTAGTCCACGCCCCTTTCCGCCCATTGAACCATCGCCAATGCGCGAGAAAATCTGATATTCGTCGTATCGATCGCGATAGAATTTAGCAATAATCCCACGACCCTTATTCTGCCTGTACCTATCGATGGTATCGAAGATAAATCGCCTAATTTCATCGAAATTATTGAAATCCTCGGTTTTGAAATACTTAAAAATCTCGGCAATGGGGAAAAGCGCTCGTGCCGTTAACCATTTCGATATGTGGTTACGCCGGATATGATACTCTAAAGATGATTCGGGCACTTGGAATATTAAATCCTGCAACGATTTAAGGTCGGATGCTCTAAATATTTCATTGCCAGTATCAGGATCGATAAAGACAAAATCTCCGAAGGCGAGGTATTTAACCACAAAATCGCGCAATTCAAGCGATAATGTTTTTGAATACTTATGAATAAACCCAACCTTTAACTGCTTTGCAATTAGCCTATTATTAACATCTGAAGATTGAAGCAGAATTGGGAGGAAAACATTATCAGCCTTAATCTTCTCGATAAGCTTTACCCCTGCCCTTTGCTCCATTTTGCCGCTGCAAGGGTAACTCATATCGGTAATCACGCCTAAAAGATTATTCTTGTACTTCTCGTACATCTCAACGGCTTGGTCGAAGTTTTCGGCTAGCAAGATTTTAGGCTGCCCGCGGAGTCGCATCATCTTTTGATGCTCATTCAACCCTTCGGACATAAACTCCTTACCTTGCGTATAGATAATCTTATATAAAAGAGGCAGATAACTCGAATAGAATCGAACTGAGTCCTCAACCAGAAGAATAGCCTGAACTCCAACCTCATTTATGTCATACTCTGCGTTGAGACTATCCTCGATTAGTTTGATGATAGCGAGCATTATATGAGCATTTCCCAACCATGCAAAAACATGATCAACCGCCCATAAGTCAACCTTACTTAACTTTAATGAAACCTCACGGGAGAAAGGGGTTAAAACCACAATTGGCTTCTGAGGATATAGATCTTTAATTCCTTTTGCCAACGTGAATGTATCCATTCCCTCAACATTTAGCATCGATATCACTAAGTCGATGGACTGCTTTTTAAGCATTGCGAATGCATCCTCGGCCGAGTTTGCCTGATAAAAAACGGGTGGATAACGAAGGTTTAGCGAAACGTACTCATTAAAAATTTGCTCATCGATTCGACCATCTTCCTCGAGCATAAAGGCATCGTATTTGCTACAAATAAGCAAAACGCTTTTAATCTGCTTTTTCATCAACAAATCGAATGCCGTTTCGGCAAAATAGTAGTTGCCTGCCTTTAACTCATTCGTCTTGTTTTCCATGGCAAATTCGATTTTAAATTTCTTAACCACAAAGGACACTAAGGTTTTCACAAAGTAAATAAAAACATTGTGTCCCTCCTGATTATCCTTTGTACTCTTAGTTGTTTAATTTTTCATTACTCTATACTCGCAACGATCAACCTTTGTCGACCATCCATCCTAACAATTAAAGGCTTTGGAAGTTGAATATGCTTAAAGAATTTGGTCTCGTACTCAACCGGGTAGCTATTTAGTACATCCCACGCAACTCTCGCATTCGTATCGCCATCCTGAACTGAGCAATAGCCAACATCCATCGATATTACATTGTGGAAGAAGTGCGAGCCATACGAGGCATCTAATGGGAAATCCTCAAAACTGGTCTCAACAATAATTTTCGCTTGCGAAATTTGAGGCCAAGTAACTGGTATACCAATCCACCTATCGCGTGTGCCCCAGCGACCTGGGCCAATCAAAATACATCTTCTATCGGCACTATAAAGTTTGCCATTAATCTCCTCCAGTTCAAGAGCCATTTCGCAGGTCATCGACTTATCAAACGCTTCGCGTTTAACAAAAACAACATCGGCAATATTATTCAAATAGCCATTACCCATGCCGTTTTTAGATAGGAGTATTACTTTACTCATATCAACAGAGTCTAAATCAACTTTATAATCCTGAGTATTTCCAAGCATTGGTTTTATCTGTAAAAGGAAAAAAGAGGATTTATAGTTCGTGTCGCGATTTAAATCCACAGCAAACTCAATTTCGCAGGCAACACCTAACGCCTCCTTAACGACATCAAGTACAACCTGAATGGTTTGTGCTAAAGGGATGTAATTGTACTTTAATATATTAGCAAAATTAACCACTCTTGGTCCCGGTTGGCCTAAGCCAGGTGTAATTGAATTATTTTCAGGGTTATATACCGATGCGCAATGTTTCAAAGTACCATGCTGCTCCGATTCATATAGATTTAGTCTAGCAAGACCCGCTTCATCTCCTTCCAGCAAATTGATTTCATGCTTTGAAAGATCAACAGCAAAGAAATCGACCTGAGAATTTTTAATCAAATCGTTATTGGAGTAGTTTATCAAGGTTGGGTACTTAGGACAAAAACGATAAGCTCGCTCACCTTCAACAACATACTTACCAAGCCCTAAAGCAATATTTGCAAAACCATCATCGGGTTGAATATGACCAAAAGGATAGTAGTTATAGGACTGCGCCACGCCGCTAATATGAGGATAATAGTAATTGCCAAAAGAATTACCAACTACTTCCTGTATTATTACAGCCATCCGTTCATCCTCAATCTTATAGTTTATTGCCTTGATGTAGCCCCTTGCAGTATCGGAGAAAACAGAAGCATAAACAAGCTTGACGGCATCCATCGCCTGTTTCAATCGCACATGCTTATCGGGATGATTGTTGGGAACAATATAGGTTTCAAAAATTCCAGCAAAAGGCTGCATGATAGAATCCTCAAGCAAGCCCGATGAACGAACAGCCAATGGGCGATGATATATCTGTAAAAGTCTATCAAGCCTAATTTTAAGTTGATCCGATAGTTCAGCCTCTAAAAAATGTTTTTGTATTTCAAGGAAATTCGAGGACGCAAAAACTTTTTCGTACAAATTATTTCGCATCATAAAACCCTCATACTCGGTAGTTCCGATAATTGAGGTTCGAGGTGTTCGAAGGTTAATATTTGGTGCATACTGCGAAATATCAAATGTGTAAATTAGGGTATTAATAAACGATAACCCTCTACCTTTCCCTCCGAATGAACCTTCGGCAAGGCTTACGATGTTACTCTCATCAACCTCCCATGCAGTATCAAAACCAACAATTTTTCCACGTCGTTTCTCCTGTCTATACTTCTTCAAAGTATTAAGCAAGTATTCGCGAATTTCTTCAGGTCCCGAAAAATCATCAATAGTTGATGGGTGAATGATTCTGGCTACTTGAATTTCGCCACGAGCGGCAAGCCACATGGAGAAGTGGTTTTTTTGGGCATGATAAAGGAGGCTATCGTTTGGGATAATCCTCAGCTCCCGCTCAAACTCCTCCATGGTTGAGGCAATTGCAATTGGATTACTGTTTGCATCACGAAAAACAAAATCACCAAAGCCCAAATAGTTACTCAAAAAACTCCTAATCTCCTGCATCAAGCTCTCAGAGTTCTTGTTAATGAATGAGACCTTCATCTTAAAGGCCATCTCTTCCTTGCTCTGCTCATACGATTGAATTATAACAGGCAAACTTGGCAACTCCTTGCGAACATGAGTTACAAGCTGTAAACCTGCATTATCGTCGAGGATGTTGTTTTTATAAAACTTCACATCTGATATGAGACAAAGCATGTAGTTTTTATAACGAGTAAACAGGTCGATTGCTTCCTCGTAGGTGCCTGCAAGTATAATCTTGGGGCGTATCCTTATCCGAAGCACTTTGTACAAATCGTCTGTGCTAACATCTTCAATCACGCGCTTGGTCTGCTCAAGTACGCTGCTATACAGTAGTGGAAGATACCTTGAATAGTATTTAGGCGAATCTTCAACTAAAAGAATTACCCTTGTCAATGCAATTCGCGTATCATTCTCGATATTCACCTTATCCTCAAGAAGTTTAATCATTGTAAAGAAAACCTTTGGGTCGCCATTCCATACAAATATTTTATCAATGCTGGCAATGGAAACAGGGTTCTTCTCCATCTCATTAACAATAATACTATTGTTAACCAGAAGATACAATGGAACATAGCTATACTCACTTTTAATCCTTTTACTCATTTCCAATGGAGTGTGCGTATCGGCACCCATCATGATGATAACCATGTTGAAGTACTTCTCATCGAGTTTTTCGAGAGCCTCATCAAGGTTAGACACTCCAGTAATACGTGGTACGGTTGATAAACTTAATTTGGAATACTCACCAAGAATATTATCGGTAAGCCTATCCTCCTTCTCTATGCTGTAAGCATCGTAAAGAGTAGATATAAGGAGTATTTCCTTTACTTTAAAGGGCATCAGATCGTGATAAATGTCCCTATCAACATTATGCTGATTAATAAAGTGCTGTAAAAGTTGTTTACTTGCGGTACCATCGCCTTCAGACTTTCGTTTCTGAACAACACGAACTTCTTTAATAATATCTTTCCCTTTAATGCTATTTAGATAGCCTGTTAAGATATTGGTAATATTTATGATAAGATCGCGCTCCTCTTTTAGGAATGGCCCCTCATGTTCCTCGGGAAACTCGCGAGTATAGAAAATCTCAATAAATCCGAAGTCACCATCAATAGTTTCAAAATCCTGCCTTTGACACCATGGTGTAACCCTGAATCCTGATGTTTGAAATTCGTACTTTCCATACTTAATATGAACAATGGTATACTCGGGGTATTGCCAAGCATCGGGAAGAATCAGGCAAAGTTGATGAAGAGTATCCTCAATAGATTTACCCTCTTTTGTAATGGCAATGGCCTGATTGATTGCTGCCAACTCCTTAAGCCTCTCTTTGCTTTGAGCTAGCAGTTTATAAAAATCTTCTGGATTAGCAGCTGTTTGAGGCATGGCAAAAGGAGTTTGGAGTGAGTTTACTAAACGTCTTTCTAAACCTTATCTCATATTGAATTTATCATTTAAAACGTTTCAAGTTAGCTTCATTTTTCATCATCATCAATGCAAAAAAAGCATTTAAGTAAAACTCGGAGAAAGATTACGTAAAACGCCGAACACCCTCATCGGTATATAACTGTATTTTAATCATTCTCAGTTATTTAATGATTTTTTTGCAATAACTTTCAACTGAATTTAAACGGAACACTCATTCACAAAAAATACAACTCTTAACTAAAACATTTAATCATGAAAAACGAAGCTATTGAGCAAAAAGTTAACAAGTTCATGGCCCAAGTAGTGGCTAAAAACCCATCAGAACTTGAATTCCATCAAGCAGTAAGGGAAGTTATCGAAAGTATTATGCCTTACATGGAAGAGCATCCAATATACTATAATGAGAAAATTCTTGAAAGAATTACTGAACCCGAGAGAACAATAATTTTCAGAGTTCCTTGGATTGATGATAAAGGCGAAATCCAAATCAATAGAGGTTATCGTATTGAGATGAATAGCGCAATTGGCCCATACAAAGGCGGTTTACGCTTCCACCCAACTGTAAATCTTGGTATTTTGAAATTCTTAGCTTTTGAGCAAGTTTTCAAAAACAGCTTAACCACACTTCCTATGGGTGGTGGTAAAGGGGGATCTGATTTTGATCCTAAAGGAAAATCTGATAAAGAGGTTATGCGTTTCTGCCAAAGTTTCATGACTGAACTTTGCAAGCATATTGGGCCCGACACAGATGTTCCTGCAGGAGATATAGGTGTTGGTGGTCGCGAAATTGGTTTCATGTTTGGCCAATATAAACGTATCCGTAACGAGTTCACTGGAGTTCTAACAGGTAAAGGTAGACTTTGGGGTGGTTCATTAATTCGTCCCGAAGCAACAGGATACGGCAACGTATACTTTGCTCAAGAGATGCTTAAAACCCGTGGCGAAAGCTTCAAAGGTAAAGTTGTTACCGTATCTGGTTCAGGAAATGTTGCCCAATATACCGTTGAAAAAGTTAACGAGTTTGGCGGAAAATGTGTTACCCTATCTGACTCTGAAGGCTTCATCTACGATTCAAAAGGTATCGATGCTGAAAAACTAAAATTTGTAATGTGGCTTAAAAACGAGAAACGTGGCCGTATTAAAGAGTATGCTGATAAGTATGGTTGCGATTACTTCCCAGGCGAACGTCCATGGGGTATTAAGTGCGATGTAGCTCTACCAAGTGCAACCCAAAATGAGATTAACGGCGAAGAGGCTAAAATTCTTGTTAAGAACGGTTGCTATTGCGTTTCTGAGGGTGCGAACATGCCATCAAACCCTGAGGCTGTTGAAGTATACATCAAGAATAAGATTTTATTTGGCCCAGGCAAAGCAGCTAACGCTGGTGGTGTTGCAACATCTGGTCTTGAGATGTCTCAAAACTCACTTCGTTTATCTTGGACACGCGAAGAGGTTGACGCTCGCCTACACCAAATCATGAAAGATATTCATGAAACTTGTAAGAAATATGGCACAAAAGAGGATGGTTACATTAACTACGTTGATGGAGCAAACATCGGAGGCTTTGTAAAGGTTGCCAATTCAATGATTGATCAAGGAGTCGTATAACGTTCCCTTTAGTTTTAGTAGTATCTGTCGGGCTGCTCACCACAGCCTGACAGATTTTTTTTAAAATATTTCTTGTAAATTCAGCCTTTCAAGAGCACATAAAATATATAAACATCTATATATTTGCATTTCTTTTAAAAACGCCTAAAAAAGTTAGCAATGCGAGTACAAAGACTCCAACCTGAAATTCAAAACAAGAGTAACGGTGAAGTGGTAGACATTGCCCTTCTTGAGCCTTTACTTGATAAATACAAAGGTAAAAAAGGCAGTTTAATTCCTCTTTTACAAGGTGCGCAAGAACTTTACGGGTATATCCCACGAAAAGCATTCGAAAGAATATCACAACACTCTGGAATTGCATTAAGCGATATGTATGGTGTAGCCACATTTTATTCCCAATTCCGATTGAATCCAGTTGGCAAACATATTATCAAAGTATGCCACGGAACTGCTTGCCATGTTCAAAACGCCGATGCAATCTCAGATGCAATTAAAGAAGCATTAAATGTAAGGGATGGAGAAACCACCGAGGATAGATTATTTACTCTCGAATCGGTTGCATGTCTTGGTTGTTGCTCGCTTGCACCCGTTATGATGATTGGCGATGAGGCTTACGGTAAGCTAACCGGAGCATCTGCAGTAAAGATCATAAAAGATATCAGAATACAAGAAAGCCAAAGCGGTGTATAGTTTTTAGTGTGTGGTTTTTAGAATCAACATTATCAACTAATTAAAACACCCCAAAAAAATCTAATTAATGGCACAAACAAAAGTAATAGTAGGTTTAGGCAGCTGCGGAATTGCTGCTGGAGCCAACAAGGTTTACAATAAAATCAAAGCCCTTAAAGAGGCTGATAAACTTGAATTTGAACTTAGGAAAACCAGCTGCATCGGGATGTGCTACCGCGAACCATTGGTAGAGGTTATTGATGAGACTGGCTCATTCATATATGGAGATGTTACCGAGGATAAAGCCGTTGAAATCCTTCAACAGCACGTTATCGGTTTCAATCCAATCAAAGAGTATGTAGTAAAAACCGATTTGTTCGATACTCCCGACAAAGCATACTTTGAGGGGCAAGTTAAAATTGCGCTTCGCAATTGTGGCTATATCGACCCCGAGAGCATTGAGGAGTACGAAGCCCGCGATGGGTACAAAGCAATCAAGAAGATTGCTTCAGAAAAGATGCCATTCGAAACGGTTATTCAAACCGTTCTCGACTCTGGCCTTCGTGGTCGTGGAGGCGGAGGTTTTGCCACAGGTATGAAGTGGCGATTTGCTCGCAACAACCAGAGCGACGATAAGTATATCATCTGCAACGCAGATGAAGGCGACCCAGGAGCATTCATGGACCGTTCGCTACTCGAAGGTGATCCTCATGCAGTTCTCGAAGGGATGATAATTGGCGCTTACGCCATTGGAGCAAATCATGGTGTTATCTATTGTCGTGCGGAGTATCCGCTTGCAATCAAGCGCCTAAATATTGCCTTGGAGCAAGCACGTCAAAAAGGATATCTAGGTAAAAATATATGTGGAATAGAAGGTTTCAACCTCGATATCTATGTAAAAGAGGGAGCTGGAGCATTTGTTTGCGGCGAGGAAACGGCTTTAATGCAATCAATCGAAGGTAAACGTGGAATGCCAACAAAACGTCCTCCATTCCCAGCAGAATCTGGCCTTTGGAAAAAACCATCGAACATCAACAACGTTGAAACCTTTGCAAACATTCCATATATCGTTTACAATGGCGCTGGTTCGTTCAACAAGTATGGCACTGAGAAGAGTAAGGGAACTAAGGTTTTTGCCCTTACAGGCAAAATTAAGCACGGTGGATTAGTTGAAGTTCCAATGGGAATCACGCTTAAAGATGTTATCTACAAACTTGGTGGTGGTATCCAAAACGATAAGGAATTTAAAGCTGTTCAAATGGGCGGTCCATCGGGTGGATGTATCCCAAAGCATCTTGCCGATTTACAAATCGATTACGATCAAGTTAATGCAACCGGAGCAATCATGGGCTCTGGCGGTATGGTTGTGATGGACGAAACCACTTGTATGGTTGATATTGCAAGGTTCTTCCTCGATTTTACTCAAAAGGAATCGTGCGGAAAATGTACTTTCTGCCGCATTGGAACCAAGCGAATGCTCGAAATATTAACCAGAATAACCGAAGGTAAAGGTGTTGAAGGCGATATTGAAAAGTTAGAAGAACTTGCTCATCAAATCAAGGATAGCACGCTTTGCGGACTTGGTCAAACTGCACCAAATCCAGTACTTACAACCATAAAATATTTCAGACATGAGTACGAAGCGCATATCCGCGATAAAAAATGCCCAGCATTAAGTTGCAAAACGCTTCTGACCTACGAGATAAAACCCGATAAATGTACAGGTTGTATGGTTTGCGGTATTAAGTGTCCAGTAAAAGCAATTGAAGGTGAGAAAAAGAAGGCTCATTTCATTCATCAAGATAAATGTATCCGTTGTGGCGATTGTTACTCGCGCTGCAAGTTTGATGCTATAATGGTTTCTTGATAAGGTATTCTAACAACTGTCAACTAACAACTATCAACTAAACAAGATATGAGCGACAAAATCAATATAATCCTCAACGGTCAAAATACAACAGGTACAAAAGGCGAATACATACTTGATGTGGCGCGCAGGCATGGAATCGAAATCCCAACTCTTTGCAACGATCCAAGGCTTGAGCCATTCTCGGCATGCTATGTTTGTCTTGTTGAGATTGAGGGCAATCGTAACCTTCAACCCTCCTGCTCTACTCGTATTGCCGAGGGAATGAAGATCAACACCGATAACGACAGAATTTACAAAGCGCGCAAAACTGCGCTAGACCTTATAATGAGTAATCACTACGCCGATTGCGTTGCTCCATGTCGCGAGCGATGCCCTGCAGGCGTTGATGTTCAGGGATATATCTCACTGATTGAAAAAGGACTTTACAGCGAAGCTGTTAAGGTGATAAAACAAACCAACCCACTTCCTGCAATTTGCGGTAGGGTTTGCGTTCGCCCATGCGAGGCTGCTTGTCGCCGTAACCTTCTTGACGAAGGCACTGGTGTTGGTATCGACTACATGAAACGCTTTGCTGCCGATGCCGATTTAGCATCAGCAAATCATTATAAACCTGAGATTGCACCATCAACAGGTAAAAAGGTAGCCATTATTGGTGCTGGTCCTGGTGGACTTTCATCGGCATATTTCCTTCAGCAATTGGGTCACCAATGCGATATTTACGAGGCTCAACCTTACTCAGGTGGCTGGTTAAGATATGGAATTCCTGAGTATCGACTTCCAAACGATATTATCCAAAAGGAAACCGATAGTATCACCGAGCTTGGAGCAAACATCTTTTACAATAAAAAACTTGGGGAAAACTTTAGTTACAAAGAGATTGCCGATAAATACGATGCCACTATCCTAACCATAGGTTCTCAGCGTGGAACTCTGCTTGGCTGCGATGGCGAGGACGCCGATGGCGTATTCTCAGGTATAGATTTCCTTCGCAACATGGAGGTTACAGGCCAACGTTACGATTTTTCAGGCAAAAAGATTGCTGTAGTTGGTGGTGGAAACACTGCCATGGACTGCTGTCGCACATCTCTTCGTTGCAAAAGTACCGATGTTAAAGTGGTTTATCGTCGTTCGGAGGCTGAGATGCCTGCCAATCCTATCGAAATTCATGAATCAAAACTCGAAGGAGTTGAATATCTTTTCCTCACAAACCCTATCAAGGTTAATAAGGATGAGAATGGCAAACTAAAATCCATGACACTAATTCGCATGGGATTAGGCGAACCCGATGCATCGGGGCGTAGAAGACCAGTTCCCATTGAAGGTTCAGAGTTTGATATCGAAGTAGATTACATTTTAGCAGCAATCGGTCAAAAGACCGATATCAACTTCCTTGAAGATATCAATAAACACGCTAAAAATGGTCAGCTAAAGCCCACCAAATGGGGCGATATTGAGGCTGACAAAAATACCCTTCAAACAGGAATACCTTCGGTATTTGCAGCAGGTGATGGCGTTACAGGTCCAGCAACATTAATTGAGGCTGTTGGACAGGCTCGAATTGCATCGCACAGCTGTCATCAATACCTGATGGGTCAAAAGGTTGAACCAAAAACCAAGGAATTCCTAAGCAAAAGGGATAATTTCAAAAATCAGGAAAAAGATCAATATATTGGTCGCTACCGCAACCAGATAAGGGAAGAGATGCCCGTTATGGAGCCCAACACTCGTGTTAATTTCAAAGAGGTTGAGTTGGGTTATACCGAGGAGCAAACTCATGCTGAGACTGGACGTTGCCTAGAGTGCGGTTGCGCCGAATACTTCGATTGCGACCTTAAGAAATATGCCGATAAATATAATGCCGATCAAACTCGATTTGCAGGCGAGCACAAAGAGTACGCTCTAAATATTGCACACCCATACATCGAGATAGACAACAACAAGTGTATCCTTTGCTCACGCTGTATCAGGATTTGCAAAGATGTTGTTGGTGCAAACGCCTTAACGCTTACAAAGCGTGGCTTCGAAACCTTTGTTGCTCCTGCTTTTGGTGATAAATTGCAAGACACCAAGTGCGAATCGTGTGGGATGTGTATTTCGGCTTGTCCAACTGGTGCTATCACCGAGAACTTCCCATTCAAACCAGGCCCTGTAAAACTTGATAAGTTCGAAACCATTTGCGGTTACTGCTCGGTTGGTTGCAAGCTAACATTACATCATCGAGGTGGATTTGTTATGAAAGTAACTGGTGCCGAAGGCATGGTAAACAGCGATGGTAACCTTTGCATGTATGGCAAGTTTGGCTACCGTTTCATCAATGATAAATCAAGAATCACAAAGCCTCAACTTAAAGTTAATGGCAAGTTTGAGGAGATATCTTTCGATAAAGCATTCGATATCATTGCAGATAAGATAAAATCTGTAAAACCAGATGAGAATGCCTTCTTTGCTGGAGCAGGATTGACCAACGAGGAGCAATATCTGGTTCAAAAACTTGCTCGTGCTGGTGCCAAAACCAATAACGTAAGCAGTTTCCATTATCTTGGTGGTGCTAAAGGCTATGCAGAAGACTCTGTAAAAAACGTTCCATTTGCCGACCTCAAGGGTGCTTCCAAAGTTTTTATTGTTGGTTCGGAGATTAACAAGGATAATCCCGTTGCTGGCTATATGGTTAACTCAACCAAAAAGCCCGTTGAAGTTATCTCAATCAACCCAAAGAGCACGCTTAAACACAAGGCAACAACCTTTAATACAGTTAAATCATACTACCATTTCATAAAGGCTGTAAACTACTACTTAATTTACAATGGCAAGCAAAACAGTCTGTTCCTTAAGGATAACTGTGCTGGTTACGAGGAGTATAAAAAGAATCTTCTATCAATTAAATACAAAGATTTGTGCACTGAGGCTTGCTATAGCGACTGTGATTGCGATTGCGCATGCGTTCCCGATTTTGCTGAATCGTTCAACAACGAGATGAATGCAGTGCTAATCTTTTCCGAAAAAGAGGTTGGTCCAGATACTGCCCGCGAAATAATGAACCTTGCTTTGATTACTGGCAAATTGGGCAAAACATCATCTGGAATTATCGCATTAAAGCAAAAGAATAACTCTCACGGGCTATTCGATATGGGTATCAGACCAAAGACCGGAGTTGGCCTACAAGACTTATCAGATTCTGAGTTCATCACAAAGATGAAGAACAAGTGGAAGGTTAACGATTTCCCTAAAGTTGTTGATGAGTGCTTCACCGAAAGATTTGAGAAGGGTGACTTCAAAAACCTATTCATCTTTGGTGAAGACCCTATTGGTTGTGCAAAAGATAAATCATCAATAAAAGAGACTTTCGGCAAAGCCGATTTTAAAGTGGTTCAGGATGCATTTATGAGCGAAACGGCCAAGGAAGCAGACCTCGTGCTTCCTGCATCGTTCTGGTTTGAGACAGGTGGTTCATTTACCAACTCACAACGAATGATTCAAACTTTTGAAACTGGCTTAGAACCTAAGGTTGAAATCACCTCGGGCGGACAGGTAATTAAACTTCTATCGAAGTTTGGTGTTAATGGTATAAACGATATCCACGAAGCAAACACTGAGGCGCTATCGTTATTACCAACCAATGCCGAAATAAAAAAGTATGAACTCATCAACACCAATACCGAAACAGGTGAGCAAATGTTTAAGCATGGTTGCAACCATATCATGAAACGTTTTGATGAAGAGTTCGAAAGAGCTTTAAGAAAATAGAAGTCTTAGTGGCCTTTGCGCAAACCTTCGTGAACCTTGCGGTTTAAGAATAGTAACCGCAAAGCGCCCAAAGATACTCGCAAAGAACACAAAGGAAAAATAATTCAAAAACATAATAACATGAACGAATTCACCAACATAAACGACATCCTCGATTTTGCAATTCAAAATGAGCAGAATGCAGTTGATTTTTACAACGAATTGGCCAAAACCTCAAGAACAGAGGATATGAAAAAAACTTTTATCCAATTCGCACAAGAGGAAATGGGGCATAAAGCAAGGTTAATTAAGATTAAGGAGGAAGGGATTTATGATCTTCCTACAGCCAAAGTTGCCGACCTGAAAATTGCCGATTACGTTGTTCGAACTAAATCGAAAACAGAGATGAACTACGAGCAAACCTTAGTTCTAGCGATGAAGCGCGAAAAGGCAGCCTTTAAACTTTACATGAAACTATCAGAAAAAGCGCCAAATGAGGAGCTTAAGAGGCTATTTCTTGGTTTAGCCCAAGAGGAATCGCGTCATAAACTTCGCTTTGAGCTAGAGTATGATGAATTTGTGTTGAAAGAGAATTAGTAAACAGATTTTAGATACAAGATGTCAGACACTAGACCAAATAGTTCTGACATCTTTTATTTTACAAAATTAATTTGCCTTAATAAACATTACCGCATTCGCCTTTACAGAAACCCAAACCTTATTCCCAGTTTTTATATTAAATCGTTCTAGCGATTCCCATGTTATCAAAGCGGCTACTTTAATCCCAATATCTACCCATACCTCAAATCCATGCTTTTGCTGATATGTATCTACAACAATACCTTGATAAGTATTAATTGCACTTGTATGGGGGTTTTCTAATGATATTGAAACAGAATTCTCAGGAAAACATACATAACCCTCGCCGCTATTTTCATCGGTGTAAAGCCATATTTTTAGGCCATTTGTATCAAAGCACCTTAGATCATGCTCCGAACTTTCGGCGATTGTGCCTTTAAAGAAATTCTTTATGCCACTAAAGTTGGCAACAAACTCTGATGCAGGATTTCTAAAAACATCAACAGGAGTGCCAGTCTGGACTATTCTTCCACTATTCACAACAGCAACATGGCTTCCCAACGATATCGCCTCGTCGTAATCGTGGGTAACATGAATAATTGTTTGCCCCTCGCGATTAATGCTTCTAAGCAACGATTTTAATCCAGCCTTAAGCTGCACATCAATTGATGAGAGGGGCTCATCTAAAAGCAAGATTTTGGGCTTTAAGGCAAGAGTTCGAGCCAATGCAACGCGTTGCAACTCTCCACCGGAAAGGTTTACCGGACTTCTTTTCAGAAGATGAGAGATTGAAAACTCTTCGGCTAAACCATTAACTCTTGATTTCAACTCCAAGCCTTTAACTCCTTTACGTTTAAGGGGGAAGGCGATATTTTCAAAAACCGACATGTGTGGGAAAACAGCCAAATCCTGAAAAACCAAGCCCACACTTCTATCGCCAATAGCAAGATTAGTTATATCTAAATCATCAATAAAAACCTTGCCACTATCGGGCTTAACAAGCCCCGAGATTATCTCCAGTATTATTGATTTCCCTGCTCCTGACGGGCCAAGTACCATAAAGTAATCGCCCTTATCAACTTGGAAGGAGATATCACTTAACTCAAACTGTCCAAACGTCTTCGATATGTTCTCAACTCTAAGCATCCTTATTCTCCTTTCGAGCAATTAATCGAACAAGTATAAAAACAACAAGGCAAACGGCAATAAATATAACAGCAACCGGACGAGCATACTTCAAACCAAACGAGCCAAAGCGTTCAAAAATCAGAACAGGTGTAATCATTGGATTGTATGCAACAATAATAACAGCACCAAACTCACTCATTCCGCGAGCAAACATCATGATTAATCCTGAGACAATGCTTTTCCATGCTAATGGCAAAGAAATGGTAAAAAACACCCTTGCTGGCGATGCTCCAAGGTTTAATGCTGCTTTCTCCAATCGCTCATGAACAGAAGCAAATCCTTCTCTTGCATAGTTTATTAAAAATGGAACGCTTACAAAAGCCATTGCCAAGGCAATTCCTGCTGGGGTACCAACAAAACTAAAACCGAGCGATGATGAGGTCTTCCCTAAAAAACTGTCCCGAGCCATAAACCCAAGCAGAGCAATACCTGCCGCAGAATGGGGAATAACAACTGGAAGATCAATAATGCCTAACACCAAGCGTTTTAATGGAAAATTATGACGAGCCAACAAATAGGCCAATGGGATTGAGAGCAAAGCAAAAACAAGCGTTGCAGCCATAGCAACCCAAATGGTAAGCCAGATACTCGCTTTTACTTCGGGTTCTACCGCTGTGCTAACAATACTTTGCAAAGGGGTTGCCAGCACCATCCCAAGGATTGGCGATATAATAAAAAGCAGCAGCAATCCACCAAGCAAGGTAGCAACCAGCCTAAACCATGAGAAGTTTTGGCCAATGTTTTTTATGCTATTACTAAGTTTATACACCATCTAGGAAATCTATTTGACAAATATTAGAACGCTGATTAAGCGGATGCAAGCATCGCAGATTTTCACTGATAATAATAATCCGTTTTTATCAGCGGAAGAAATCCGTTTAATCCGCGTTCCATCTTAAATCCCTTTCTTCAATGCAAACCCCTTCAATATCTCAGGAATGCTATCATAAGATGCTGTTGCAGCAGGCACAATTGCTGTCTGTCCCATCTTTTTCATAATAGATTGTCCACCATTTGCCTCAAGGAAATACTTCACAAACTCATGCGCAAGTTTAGGATTTGTAGAGTTCTTTGGAATTGTTAAACCGTAAATCATAGGTTCGCCAACCATTGTAATTACCGACTCAGGAGTTTTTCCTTTAACCTCAACAGTTACTGTTTTGTAAAGTTCGTCAAACGCGATGTTTGAAAGATTAATCTCTTGAGGTAATTCAAGATAATTTAACCCATGCTGAATTGCAACCGATTTGTATAGGAAAATATAATCGATTGTATTGCTTTCGAGCAACGCAAGCAAATCAACCTCTTTAGGACGAATATACTTATTATCCTTATCAAGAATTTGCTTAGATAAATCTGGCTTTAAATATAACTTCTCGGCAAGTTTAACAGTCATTACCGTTCTATAGCCACAAGGATCTGAATTAGGATCGCTCCTGCCGTAGGCTACATCTTGTTTAAGGAGAATATCGTACCAATTTTCTTTGGTAATTTCATTGGCAAACCTCGATTTATCATGATAAACAATTGCCATTTCGTTACCTGCAAATGGAATATTCCACGATGCGAATTGAGGGATTAAAAGTTTATCAATCACATTATAATCTGCCGAGGCCATAATATCACAGGCTTTACCAAGTTCAGTGATTTTGCGAGCACACTCAACGCTTCCTGCGCTTTCTAGCTTAAAGGTTACATTTGGATTGATTTTCTTAAAACTATCAACAGCAGCTTTCATGGGTAGCGAAAGGCTACCAGCATGAAAAATTGTTAATTCGCCCGTAAGTAGGGTATCCTTTTTAACATTGCTTCCGCATGAACCAAGAATAATTGCAAAAGCTGCAATTAGTAAATTTCTAAAAATAGATTTCATACTTTATATATTTTTATCATTTAAAACTATATGATACTGACAGTTGCACAAACCTACCAGGAGACAATAAATCCTTCTTATCAACAAATTGCTTATCAAGCAAGTCTTGAATATCTAAAGCCATTCTAACTGACCGATAATCTTTCCAAAGCCTTAGATTGAATGTATTCCAAGAATCAATTTGGTAACTATTTACTTCATCACCCCATTGTGGCCCAATATAAATCCAGGCTAAACCTATATTGACAAACTTATTAAGATACATCGTTTCGATAGAAGCTTGTCGTATGGGTACTTCAGCAAGCAATTTACCTTTTAGATTTGTTGTATCTTTCAAAGGGTCAACTTTATACTTTGTAATTTCAGAATGATTCATCGAAAAATTACCACTGATTGTAAAACTCTTTATCGGAGTAATAGTAACAGATGCATCACCACCATAAACCCTCACAGAGGTAATATTTTCGCGTCTAACAATTGGTTGAATATCACCTCCAATATCAAGGAACTTTCCTGTTGATACAAAGTACTGAAAATCGTATCCATTCGATAAATATAATGAGAGGTCGAATCTCAATAAAGTTTTCAACTTAACACCTCCTCCAATTTCATATGTTATAAGATGTTCGGGTTTTAAATCCGGGTTAGCCATTTTAAACCCTTTACTAATCTTCCTTGATGAGCATAAATCATCTAATTTTGCAGGCATAAAACCTGATGCCACTGAGCCGTATACGCTTAACCATTTATTTGGGAAATACCTAATTCCTAGTTTAGGGTTTATGTCACTCCAAGAGTTTGCTGGGAAATTGGCCAGAGTATCATTCTCGAATCCTGTATTTTTAGTAGGTCCTTTAACATCGAGTAAACCATCATAGAACCTCGCATGATCAAATCGAATTCCTGCTAATATCTTCACTTTAGATTGAAAAAGGGTTTGTTCATCTTGTAAAAAGACTGCCGCAAAAGTTACCTTTCCTTTTCTAGTTAGATCGTCAGTTGAAGTTCTGTAGATATCCTCAGCATCCATCCAACCATGCTTTAGATCGACTCCAAATATTGCCTCGTTTTGTAAGCCAATACTCCGTGAAGCATTTGCCCAAAAGCCAATATCCCCAGATGTTTGATAGGTATTTGAAAGTTTATATTCTCCTGTTTTATTAATATTATCAGTTTGATTTAAGTATTTTTCTTTTTGAGCATAACTGTAAATATCCAATTTAACTCTCCCAACATAGCCTTTGTAGCCCAAACGAATGCGGTTTGTGGTATATGAGTCGTAACTCCCATCACTCAAATAGACCTTTTTTCCAGAACTCCGTTTATCTTGATAAAGGTTACCACCGGCATAAATTGAGGAACTATCGGAAATTGGAATATTTACTTTGTAAGTCATCCCTTTTTCCATTAAGTATGCTGGGACACAAGTGCTATCCCTATCTTTAGGTTGCTGGATAATATACCCATCGCCCTTTCGATAAAACCCATTAATCATTAGATTGACACCTCTTTTAGTAATTGGAAGTTTACCACCAATCATCGCTCGTGCACCATAAAGGTCTAGGCTCCCAGTCTCCCCTGTCACAGAACCGTAAAAAGGTGAATTAATTGGTTCTTTAGTTCTTATATTGATAACGCCAGCCATCGCATTATTTCCGAATAATGCAGACGATGGCCCATGAACCACCTCGATTTGATCAACAAGATCGGGAGATATTAGACTCCAATTAATAAACCCGTAGGATGTTTTATTTAAGGGCGCACCATCGTATAAAATTAACACACGGTTTGTTCCATCTAACCCTCGCATTGTGACGCTAGCATTTTTCGAGAAGATTCCATTCGACCTGTTGATAAAAAGATCGGGAATGGTTTGCAAGTAATTATCAGTATTCAAGGCAGATTGTGAACGAAGTTTGACGCTGTCGATAACGCTCACCATCGATGGAACTTCCCATGTAGACTGCGGATTTAATGTTGCAGTAACTACAATAGGATCAATTGCAATAGGTGATTCAACAAGATAAACCTTCAGTTTCTCGGATGCAGTAACATTTGCTTTTATAGAGGACTTATAGCCAACATGGCTAAACTCAAGCGTTATATCAGATTGCTTTAAATCACAAATGGTAAACTCACCTTTTGAATCAGTAGCATAGCCCAATGTTGTTCCATAAAGCCTAATTGCTACGCCCGATAACGGTTCGTTGGTTTTATCATCCAACACAACGCCTCGCAAGCAATTTTGCCCAAATGCTGAGAGTGAGATATTTGCAAACAAAAGAGATAGAAAGAATATATTCCTCATACTAATTGCTACTTCTGCATTACAATAGAAATCACAACTTTACCAGCATCTTGCCCTACAACACTGTTAACCCTGAAGATTCCATACTTGCCAGTACTTTCATCTTTAAATGAATAGGTATCGCCAACCACAAGGTTTTTTGCCTTTCGATTGCCAGTTGCATTGTAAGCATTTACTACATAAACAGGATCAGTAATTGCCTCGAATTGAGTCTGTGATAAATTACTCATCTTGATATAGCGAGTAGTATTAAAAACACTCCATCCTGACAAATCCAGAAGTCCTGCAAGGTTGGCTCCAGGAGATGCTATTGTATTTGCATCACCTGCGGCATCGTAGTAATAGAGCAGATTAATATTTTGAGCAACTGCTGATGCTTCTTGCTTTGTATAGGTTAACCCATTTGCAAACGATAGAAAACCTTTTCCCCCAACTGCATTTTGTGCATCGAGGGTAACATTCGTGTACCACTTCAACTCTCCACCACCAGATCCAGCCTTTTTTTGAACTTTAATACTGGTAGATGCTGCACTACTTTCAATATCGCGAATTGTAAAAACTATTGAATCTAACTCACTACTACTTTTGGCAAAATCGATATCCTTTGTAAACTCTTTTGAATAAAAGCCCTCATCAACAACTCTAACGTCGTTTCGAGCCACAATTAGGTTTGTTAACGCATGATCGCCATTGTACTTGCAATGAACTCTAAAACGAAGCGGATCCGCTTCGTATGCTGCCGTGTCCTTAGCAATAAATCCTTCATCAGCTATTAGCTCAATGGTTGGTTTCCCTGCATAGGAATCCGACTTGCTGCATGATATACCAGCAATCCCCAGTAGGGCAACAATCATCAAAAATCGACCAGCAATTATCTTCATATCGATAGGTATTAAAAAAGGATGCAAAACACATCCTTTTTGATTTTATTTTTTCAACTTCTTAATTCCAGTAGCGACTCCCACACCTGCTAACGCACCAATAAAGCCAAAAGTTAGATGTGTAAACCAAGGGAATAACAATCCTCCTTTAAGCGAATTATGAATTATACCAAACATTGGAGAAAAAATCATCCTAATAACAGGAATAAAACTATAAACAAGACCTCCTAGTAGAGCAGCAAGCGGAATCCAAACCCATACCGAGCGCCATTTATACCATGCAAAATCGATAGCAACTCCCATCATGAGATATGTAACGGGTAACATTGGATCACCGTAGTGTAAACCAGGAATCATTGTTGCAAGGATCGAGCCTGTGATTGTGATTGTTGAAGTAACCCTTAACTCTGAAAGTGCTCTTGCACCCATGACTAAAAGCATAAACTCTAAACCATGTCGACCGGGCATGTTTAAAGGAATACGGAAACGGAAATGCAACCAAGTTGCAAAAAAGCCAACCATCAATAACAGGATGACCTGTGCCGATAAGGCAATGCTAGTTGGAAATGTTTTTGATATACTCCTTGTCTGCGAGTTTGTAGCAGTATTCTTCATTATTATCAATTTTATTTACTATCAATGTAATTTGTCCCTTTCGATGAACTGGCCTGAGCCATCCTTCCAGTAAAATTGGAGCATCATCGCCCACCGATTCACCCTCAGGGGTAACAATATTATGCAAATGAACTAATTTTTTTATTTCGGAAGGTGTTTTTATCCCAGTTATCGTTCTAACCTCTGTTCCTCTTAGCCCTACAAAACGACCATCGCTTCCCCATGCCCTTAGGCCAACTGCAGCCATTGAACCAATTACCCCATCGTGGTTACCTGTTAATCCAATTAACTTTATTTTCTCCTTTGCTGCTAAGGCATGAGCATCAACTTGCTTAAGCAAATCGCGTTTAGCGCTTAAGCCCCACTCAACAATCGACTTTGGAACATTATCGGCTTCAACCATGCACAATCCACAATCGGAACCAGGAGCGCAAGCATTTAAGAGATAATCAACCATCTTATCCCAAACTTCGTCGGGCCTATTCGTTTCAATTTCAAGGCAAAGCGATGAGTTGTGAGATGTGTAAGGAACTCTAGGATCGAAAAGCAATTGATGTCTCGACACACCTCCACAAACACCTAACCCTGATGAAGTTATAAGTTCACCCATTGTGCGTCCAATAAAGCCTGTACCCCTACTCTCCAAATTGTCGGTATCGTCAATGCCCACTAAATATATCATCGATTATTCCTTATCAGAATTAATAGTTTTGAAAAAATCTTTCACAATCCTTTTTGCCGAAGCGTCGAATTCAGCACGAAGTTCCTTATATGCTTCTACTAGTTTTAGCCCATCTGCTGAAAGTGTTGAATTACCACCATCTTTTCCGCCACGATGCTTCTCAATCAGAACAAAACCAAGGGTTTTCTCCGATTGACGAACAAGTTCCCAAGCCTTTCGGTAGCTAATCTTCATCTTTTCAGCCGATGCAGCCAGTGAACCTAAGGCTCCTATATTTAGCATTAACTCAAAATGCTCCTCCGAAAGCACAGGGTGTCCATCATCCTTGTGCTTTAAGAATATCGAGAAATCTAAAAATATATCGTAGTACTTCGAACCCTTTGAACCAGCCATATACCTGAAATTACATTAGGTAAAATCCCAATAGAATTATTGCTCAAAAGTAAGCAAAAAACAAATGTCGAATGATAACAATTATCAGGTTTGATGTGAGTTTGTACTAATATCTAAAAATCATCCAAAACATCGAACATTAAAGCAAAATTGATGTTATTTAGAATGAATCTAATTATTAAATTGTTTTCAAAACATGATTTTCGTTATGTATTTTTTTGCATATCGATTATATATTTGCGCCGAAATAAATATAAATAACTATGAACAACGCTATTTTTAAATTTGAACGACCTACAAACGAACCTATCTTGGGATATGCACCATGCTCGCCTGAAAGGGTGGCATTAGAAAAAGAGCTAGAAAATCTTTCAAGAACTGTAATGGATATTCCGCTAATCATTGGTGGCAAAGAGGTACGAACTGGTGTTATGGGAAAAGTCGTAATGCCCCACAAACACTCGCATGTACTTGCCAACTTTCACATGGCAGGCGAAAAGGAGATACAGATGGCAGCTGATGCTGCACTAAAAGCAAAGGAAGTATGGGAAGATATCTCGTGGATCGATAGGGTATCGATAACAATAAAGATAGCCGAACTGATTTCTAAAAAGTATAGGGCACTAATTAACGCAGCGACTATGCTTGGTCAAAGCAAAAATGCTTTTCAAGCAGAAATTGACTCTGCTTGTGAGGTAATCGACTTTTTAAGATTTAACGCATTCTTTGTTAGCGAGATATATAACAGTCAGCCTATTTCAGAGGTTTCAAACCTTAATCGTACGGAATACAGACCTTTAGAGGGGTTTGTTTTCGCTGTATCGCCATTTAACTTCACGGCAATTGCATCGAATCTTAACATGTCGCCAGTATTGATGGGCAACACCATGGTTTGGAAACCTGCAACTACTTCAGTTTTATCGAACTATATTTTGATGAAGATTTTCAAGGAAGCAGGCTTGCCCGATGGAGTTATCAATTTTGTTCCAAGTAAAGGTTCAGTTATTGGACGAGAGATGTTTAAACAACCTATGCTTGCTGGAGTTCACTTTACAGGTTCAACATCAGTTTTTAATCATTTTTGGCAACAAATTGGAAATAATCTAGGTACTTACCGCTCGTATCCAAAGCTTGTTGGTGAAACTGGTGGTAAAAACTTCTTAATCATTCACCCAAGCGGAAGATTAGAAGAATCAGTTATTGCAGCAATCCGTGGGGCATTTGAATACCAAGGGCAAAAATGCTCGGCGGCATCAAGGGCATACATTCCAAAATCAATGTGGCCAGATTTCAAGGATCTCATGATCAAAAACCTTAGCGAGATAAAGGTTGGCGACCCAACAGATTTTACAAATTTTGTAAATGCTGTTATCGATGAGGATTCATTCGATAATATTATGGGCTATATCAAAAAGGCAAAAGAATCGAATGAAGCTGAGATAGTGTTTGGAGGTAACGGTGATAAATCGGTTGGTTACTTCATCGAACCAACGGTTATTCTCACCTCAAACCCTCATTTCCTTACAATGGAAGAAGAGATTTTCGGACCTGTTCTTACCATCTATCTATACGAGGATAGCGAGTTTGAGAAAACGCTTGAAATTTGCGATCAAACTTCACCATACGCCTTAACGGGTGCAATCTTTGCGACTGACCGCATTGCCATTAACCAAGCCATGGAGAAACTGCGCTATGCAGCAGGTAACTTCTACATCAACGACAAACCTACTGGTGCCGTTGTAGGCCAACAACCCTTCGGAGGAGCCCGAGCATCGGGAACAAACGATAAAGCGGGCAGCTCGCTTAACCTTTTGCGCTGGACTAATGCCCGAACCATAAAAGAGACGCTAAACCCACCAACGGATTATAGATACTCATTTATGAAAGATGAAATTTGCCGATAATCAAAAAAAACTCAATAACAGTTCAGTCTCACTTAAAAAAAAATTAAAGTAACATGAATAAACTCATTAGTGAAACATTAAATAAGCTACAAATCAATAAATCAAATTACGGGTTAAGTACTGGTGCTAAATGGATTGAAACTCATGGCTCCGCATTAACATCTGAAAATCCTTCAACAGGTGAAGTTATTGCAGAGGTAAAAACAGCCAACATAGAGGACTATGAGCATATGATTTCTAAAGCCACAAACTCCTTTAAAGAATGGCAACAATGGCCTGCCCCCAAAAGAGCAGAGGTTGTAAGACAGATAGGCATGAAACTTCGTGAGCACAAGGAAGAATTGGGTCGCCTTATAAGCATCGAAGCGGGCAAAATCCTTCAAGAAGGAATGGGTGAAGTTCAGGAGATGATTGACATATGCGACTTTGCAGTTGGTCAAGCCAGGTTAATGAATGGTACTATGCTTCGCTCCGAAAGACCAAATCATAAAATGTACGATCAATATCACCCCCTTGGAATTGTTGGAATTGTAACATCATTCAACTTTCCTATTGCTGTTTGGGCTTGGAATACGATGCTTGCAGTAACTGGTGGAAACGTTGTGGTTTGGAAGCCAAGTTCAAAAACTCCGCTAACGGCTATTGCTGTTCATAATGTCATTGCTGAAGTATTAATCGAGAATAATGTTCCTGAGGGCGTTTTTAATCTTATAATTGCAAAAAGTTCAGTTTTAGGAGACAATTTCCTTGAAGACAAGCGCATTCCGATGCTTTCTGTTACTGGCTCAACAAGAGTTGGACAGCATGTTGCACAAATTGTTGGGAAAAGGTTTGGCAAAACTATCCTCGAACTAGGAGGAAACAATGCTGCATTAGTTATGCCTTCGGCAAACTTAGAACTTGCAATTCCATCAATTGTTTTTGGTGCTGTTGGAACGGCTGGGCAACGTTGTACATCAACACGAAGAGTGATTGTTCACGAAAAAATCTATGATGATGTTAAAAGTCGCCTAGTTAAGGCTTATGCTCAGTTTGAAAAACGCATTGGGAATCCACTTAAACCCGATACCCTAATTGGTCCGCTTATAGACAAGTCAGCTGTTAGTGCTTATATAAGCTCTATTAATGAAGCAATTCAAGAGGGAGGCTCATTAGTTTACGGGAAAAAAATCATATCAGGCGAAGGTTTTGAGAATCAAACCTTTGTTTTACCTACCATTGTAGAGGCAAAGAACAGCTATAAAATTGTACAAGAAGAGACATTTGCTCCAATCCTTTATCTAATAAAAGCCAATTCGCTCGATGAGGCTATTGCTCAAAATAATGATGTTCCACAAGGACTTTCATCAACACTATTCACAACCAACATGATGGAGATGGAGCAATGGCTTGCTGAAGGAGGATCCGATTGCGGTATTGCAAATGTTAACACAAGCACCTCTGGTGCTGAGATAGGTGGTGCTTTTGGAGGCGAAAAGGAAACTGGTGGAGGACGTGAATCAGGTTCAGATGCTTGGAAACAATATATGCGCCGACAAACAGTTAACATTAACTACGGTCATGAACTTCCTCTAGCACAAGGCATAAAATTCGATATTTAGCAACAAAAAATCCTGTACTTAACTGTACAGGATTTTTTTTTTGATCAACAAGAATTATAGTTCAAGAATCTTACGAGTAGTCTCGTAGTTGTTAACTTTTACCTTAATTATATATGTACCCTTGGCAAGACCTAACGCCTTTGCTGAGAAATTATAAGTTTGCTCACCCGCCTCCTCGTAATGATCGGCGAGCACTGAAATTCGTTTACCAATCAAATCGTAAACAGCAACATTAACCTTTGCCCTCTCCTCTAGATGTAAATTGATATTTACCTTTTCGTAATATGGGTTAGGGAATACCTCTAATTTATAAGTAGAAGCAGTACTATTAAGGTTGTTATTCGACATCACAACATTTGAATTGTATGCCGCTTTTGTTGAAGAACTTGTTTGCCCGTTATCGTAAGTATAATTACACTTAATGAACACTAAGATTGGGAAACGATGCTCGTTAACATACCATCTATATGAAATCTCCTCGATTTTCACATGGCTTCCATTCATAGCTTGATTATAACTTTTAATCTCTTTTACTCTTAGTACATTCCTAAACGATTTTCCTTCGGGAAGAATTAGGGTCCCAATACCGTCGCCACTTACCTGATATGTGCCAGAAAGTGTACCTACCTCTTTACTATCAGATAGGTATACACCCTCAATTTCGCCATTATAAAAGCTATTGTACGAAAACGGATAGCGCATCTTAACGAATGGCTTTGAATACTCTATGGCAAACGAGCCATTATTAGATAGGTAGCCATATTGTTCTAAAGAATTAATATTTGAGGTAAAGAAAAAATAGCTACCAAACTCCTCAAGCATAGTATTAGTAAAGGCAAATCTTTCCGACCCTTTTACTATTGAGGGGTTTTGAATGCTTCCTAAAAAGTTATTTGTGGCCTCAAGCATCGAAAAATCCCAAGTTACATTTTGCCCATCAGCTCCTGGCTCAAGGTACTTTGTAAGCATCATAGGGTTTTGCTCATTAGGCAGCAAGCCATGCGATTTATAGGTTATGATTGTTTGTGCATTTAAGCCTAAGGCTAAAATTAATCCCGATACGAGTAGAAGTATTCTTTTCATCGCTATTGGTTTTGAACGTTAGTAAATATACAAACAATAACAGGTATTGTCAACCCTTATATCGATATAGATACAAACACTAGTCCAACTTCATAAAAATTTAGAAATTTTTACGTTCAATAATATATTTCGATAAAAAGTAGAAAAGCACAATATATGCTAGGCACACCAATGTTGCAGCCCAAACACTGATTGTATCAGGCATTAAGCCCATGCTTTGGAAACTGGGTGATTTTCCATTAATCTGAATCATCTGCTTCGACGCTATGCCAAGAAAATCGGGCATTGGCGTTAAATTCGAAATGATTTTAATTGGGAAAAACCTATCGATTGTATCGGGGAAAAATGCTCTTAAAATGGGTTCCCCCGGAAAAAAGAACAAGATAAACGTGACGATAGATATTGCATTATTCTTTAATAGCAGTGCAAAGAGCATCCCTAACATCATATATGCAAATGACTGAACAAAAAGAACCAATACAAATGGGAACTTTTCGAATATGCCAGAGAAAGTAACTGAATCAGAATAGATAAAACCTAATAGAAAACTCGAAAGAAGAACTAAAACTAATGCGTAAATAGCTAATGTAGCCATTACAACCATCTTCGCATTGAGTAGTTGATTTCGACTTACCCCATCAATAATCTGCTTTCTAAACGTCCTAAACTGAAATTCGTTACCAACAAGAATAATTGCTAAGATTCCAAGTAAAATATTAAACCAACTTCCAATCCACGATAAAGTTTCCCAAACATAAGGGAAAGAGACCAAAACATCTAGTTTAATGCCTTGGAACTGAAGGTTCACCTGCGCTCCAATTATAACTACCAATAAAAATAATGCAGCATGAAGTATCACAATAGTCCTAAAACCAGGATAGCCTAATGTTTTTATAAATTCAAGTTTTAATATATTTTTCATATAACTATTTTTTATCATTGTTTCCAACTAACTCAAGGAATTGCGACTCAAGTGTTCTATGTCTCAATTCGATTCTACTCAAAATTATGCCACACCCAATTAGCCATGAGTTAAGCGCCGAAGGAGAGTAATCATCCACAAGTTCCACAAAAAGAGTAGCGTTTTCCACACCAATAACCTTGCAATTTGAATTTTGGCTAAGTTGTACTTTAAGCAGTTCAAGATCATCGCACTCTAGCAGGACAACTTTCTTTTCGTTAAGCAAATCAGCAACCTTACCTGAAGCAATGCATTTACCCTTTTTAAGGATTATTACACTTGGACAAACCTTTTCGACTTCGTCGAGAATATGGCTAGCCATAATAATTGTTTTGCCCTTTGAGGCTTGTTTTTTGATAATTTCACGAACCTCAGCAATACCTTCAGGATCGAGACCATTGGTTGGTTCATCTAAAACAAGCACCTCTGGATCGCCTAGTAAAGCGCTGCCAATTGCTAACCGCTGTTTCATACCAAGTGAAAGGGTATAGAACTTAGATTTACTTCGAGCCAATAACCCAACCTCATCCAATACTCTTTGAATATCATCCTCGCCATAACCACGAGCAAGCGCTGTTATTTGAAGGTTTCTCTCAAGATTTAGGTATGGGTAGAAGTATGGAACCTCGAGCAATGATCCAATTCGTCGATTCGCAGTCTCCCCTCTTAATCCGTTAAACCAGCTATAATTGCCGCTAGTTGAGTTAATTACCGAAAGTATAATTGAAAGCGCTGTAGTTTTCCCGCTACCATTGGGTCCGAGTAAACCAACAACCTCGCCGCGTTGAACGCTAAACGAAAGCTGATCAACCGCAGTAATGCTTCCAAATACTTTGCTAATTGAGTTTACGCTAAGTACTGTTTCCACAATAATAATTTTAAATTAACATGTTAAATATAATTATTTCAGCATTGTATATGCTAATACAAGTAAAGACTGTTTATTTGCATTTTTGTAACAAATCCCCGAACTTTTTTTATACCTCAGACTATAGACGCTAGATTTCAGACAATTGCAAAATAAAAAAGGTTGGCATTACCAACCCTTATATATTTCAAATCAAGTCTATCTTAGTTACCTAACTCTGATAAGAATTTGATTCTAATTAATCGAATCTCCTCCTCATTGTAATCCTCGTCGCCAAGGAATTTTAGAGCCTCATCAATTGCTTCTGTCTCTGCCTCGGTTTGGAAATAGTCAAAAATCTCCTCACGTTTCTCCTCTTCGATGGTTTTATCGATATAGTAATCGATATTAATTTTGGTTCCAGAGTTTACAATTGCTTCGATTTCGTTTAGAAGTTCAGGCATCTCAAGATTTTTAGCATTTGCAATATCCTCCAAATCCATCTTACGGTCGATACTTTGAATAATAAATACCTTTAGCAGAGATTTATTGGCGATTGATTTAACCACCATATCCTGAGGGCGAATAATCTCCTTATCGTCAACGTAAGCCTTAATTAGTTCGATAAACTCCTTACCATAGCGCTTTGCTTTACCGGCTCCAACACCCGATATATTCTGAAGTTCCTCGATTGTAATAGGATATTGGATTGACATATCCTCGAGCGATGGATCTTGGAAAATAACGAATGGGGGAAGGTTCTTCTTCTTCGATACCTTTTTGCGAAGATCCTTAAGCATATTAAAGAGCTCGTCGTCAACAGCCCCAGATTTACCTGCTGGTGGGCCCATTGTATCATCGTCATCGGCCTCTTCGTACTCATGATCCTGAGTGAACATGACATCGTAGGGCTTCTCAAGGTAATCTTTACCTTTGTCGGTTAGAAGTATCAGACCATAGTTGTCGATATCCTTATCTAAATACTTCATCACCATGGCTTGGCGAATGATGGCATTCCAAAAACGCACATCTTTCTCCTGACCCTCGCCAAAGGTTTCGAGTTTATTATGCTTGTATGATTTTATGGCAGTGTTAGCATTACCAACTAAAATATTGATAATATGATCTGCTTTAAACTTCTCTTTAACGGCAACCACAGTCTCAAGAACCATTTGTAAATACTCATGACCTTCGAATTGCTGTTTTGGGTTCAAGCAGTTATCGCAACATCCGCAGTTCTCCTCTTTGTACTCTTCACCAAAGTAGTGAAGCAACATCTTTCTGCGGCAAACAGATGTTTCGGCATAGGTAACCGTTTCGAGTAGAAGCTGTTTACCAATCTCCTGCTCAGCAACGGGTTTTCCTTGCATGAACTTTTCAAGTTTTTGAATATCCTTATAGCTATAGAAAGTAATACATTGCCCTTCACCTCCATCCCTTCCAGAGCGTCCAGTCTCTTGATAGTATCCTTCAAGACTCTTGGGAATATCGTAGTGTATAACGTAACGAACATCGGGCTTATCGATACCCATACCAAAAGCGATGGTAGCAACAATTACATCAACATCTTCCATTAGGTATTTATCCTGATTTCCCGAACGGGTATTAGAATCCATTCCTGCATGATAAGCCAATGCCTTAATGCCGTTTACCTTTAATATCTCAGCAAGTTCCTCTACCTTTTTGCGACTTAAACAGTAGATAATTCCTGATTTGCCTGTATTATTCTTGATATACTTGATAATCTCCTTTGTAGCGTTAACCTTAGGGCGTATTTCGTAATATAGATTTGGCCTATTGAATGATGATTTAAATACGTTTGCATCAAGCATTCCAAGGTTCTTTTGAATATCGCTTTGAACTTTGGGCGTAGCCGTTGCAGTTAGAGCAATAAGCGGTGCATTGCCAATTTCATTAATAATTGGACGAATACGGCGATACTCAGTCCTAAAATCGTGGCCCCACTCCGATATACAGTGTGCTTCATCAATTGCATAGAAAGAAATCTTAACCCCTTTAAGGAATTGGATATTCTCCTCCTTTGTAAGCGATTCGGGCGCAACATATAGCATTTTTGTAACCCCGGAGGTTACATCTTGTCTTACTTTTTGAATCTGAGCTTTATTCAACGATGAATTCATGAAGTGGGCAACGCCATCATCTACGCTAAAACTGCGCATGGCATCAACCTGATTCTTCATTAAAGCGATAAGAGGAGATATAATAATTGCCGTTCCATCCATTATTAACGCGGGGAGTTGGTAACAAAGTGATTTTCCACCACCGGTAGGCATAAGAACAAAAGTATCGTTCCCTGCCAGCACATTCCGAATAATCACCTCTTGGGTCCCTTTAAAATGGCTAAAACCAAAATATTTACTCAAATACTCATTTAAAGATATTTCTGCATTAATGCTCATACTTCTGAATTCCTTCGAATTTTAGTTTCTTAAAAATTAATTTAGCCTGTAACTTTTTAGCGTTTTTAAGTATCTTATTACTTGTTTAATATTGTTTAATTATTCGTTCATCGAACATAAACCAAAAAACAATACTTTTGTACTTTAAATTTACTAAGAATTCTTTTAATAATACTCGTCTTTTTTAGTTTTTGATTAAAAGACGTTAAAATAAGTTAAAACATGACTACAGACATAAAGCAACTCGCCATCCAGACCATCAAAACCGAGGCAGAAGCCATTAGCAAACTCGCTGCGCTAGTGGATGATGATTTTGAAAAAAGCGTATCGGTTATCTATAACGGAAAAGGGCGAGTAATTGTTACAGGAATAGGAAAAAGTGCAATTATTGCAAGTAAAATTGTTGCAACCTTCAATTCAACTGGAACTCCTGCAATTTTCATGCACGCGGCTGATGCCATTCATGGCGACTTAGGTATTATTCAGCCCGATGATGTTATCATTTGCCTTTCGAAAAGCGGAAGTACTCCTGAAATCAAAGTATTAATTCCTCTTATCCGAAACCTTGGCAATAAGATTATTGCCATTGTCTCAAGCACGAACTCTTACCTTGCTCAGCAATCGGACTACATTCTTAAAGCAACAGTTGATAAAGAGGCTTGTCCTAACAACCTTGCTCCTACCTCTAGCACAACAGCACAACTTGTAATTGGTGATGCCTTAGCAGTTTGCCTTCTTAAATTGAGAGGTTTTTCCCAAGAAGACTTTGCAAAGGTTCACCCAGGCGGGTCGTTGGGAAAAAAACTATACATGAGGGTTTCTGACCTTTTCGTGCAAGTTAATGCGCCTAAAGTTAACCTTGAGGATAAGATAAGAACTATAATTCTTGAGATGACCTCTAAACGCCTTGGCGCAACTGCAGTTCTCAACCCCGACAATACTGTTGCAGGGATCATTACCGACGGTGACTTACGCCGAATGCTACAAAAAAACGAATCGGTGGATAGTTTGACCGCTAAAGATATAATGTCGGTTAACCCAAAATCTATTGATAAGGATGAATTGGCAGTAAATGCCTTCAATAAAATGGAATCGCACAAAATCACTCAGCTTATTGTTACTGAAAACGATAAATATGCTGGGATGATACATCTTCATGATATTCTAAAGGAAGGAATTGTATAGCCATGTCAGATCAAGAAGATCAAAATACGCCAGAAGAAGAGAGTGGTAGCGGAATGACCTTCATGGGTCATCTTGAAGAGTTAAGATGGGTATTGGTTCGTTCAGCAATCTCAATTTGCATTATGGCATGTGCAGCATTTATAGGGTATAAGTACGTTTTCGACTATATCCTACTTGGCCCCAAATCGCCTGAGTTTTTCACAAACAAACTCATGTGCTATCTTGCTCAACTACTCGACTCCCCATCGTTTTGTATCAACGCTAAGCCTTTGAGGCTAATAAACATTGATATGGCTGGGCAGTTTAACACCCATGTACTTGTATCAATTTATGCTGGATTAATTCTTGCGTTCCCATATATCATATACCAGCTATGGAAATTTATTAGCCCTGCGCTATACGAAGAAGAGCGCAAAAAAGCCAGAGGTGCCGTTTTAATCGTATCAGGACTTTTCATTATTGGAGTATTATTTGGGTATTACTTTATCACACCTTTTTCGGTTGATTTTTTGGGCAGTTACAGCATCAGCAATCAAGTTGAAAATACAATTAATTTATCATCATATATATCATTGGTTTCATCTTTATCGTTAGTATCAGGGCTTGTGTTTGAATTGCCCATTTTGATTTTCTTTTTAACAAAAATTGGCATCATCACCCCAGATTTCCTTAAAAAATATCGAAAACATGCATTCATAGTTATTTTGATAATAGCAGCAATCATTAGCCCCCCTGACGTTCTAAGCATGACATTGATTGCCATTCCACTTTGGGTGCTTTTCGAAGTAAGCATTATTGTTTCAAAAAAAATAGTAAAGAAAAAACCAGAAAGCATTTAAGAGTATAAAATATATTATAAGACAGAAGGGTATTTAAAATTTAAGTTGTAACAGGAATATTTAAAAAGAACAAAAGAATAACTTACACGTTTTTATTACAGATGAAAAAATATAATAGAACATTGAAATATTTATTCTCCTTTGCTTTTCTATCACTCGTATTCTTGCAAACGAGTTTAGCTCAGATCACAAAAATCAGAGGTAAAGTTCAAGATGCAGAAACGAAGGAACTGCTTTCTTTCGTTACTCTTTCGTTTAAAGGAACAACTGTTGGTACGATTACTGACTCAAAAGGAGAATTTTTTCTTGAAACACGGATTACAAAAGACTCTCTTTACGTTTCTTATGTTGGTTATGATCCGAAGAATGTTGCCATCCGTAAGGGTCAATATCAAGAATTATTAATTGAACTAAACCCTACATCAGTTTCGCTAGAAGGGGTAACAATTATTCCTGGAGAAAACCCCGCACATCCAATTCTTAGGAATATTATTAAAAACAAAAAGAAAAACGATCCCGATAAGTTGGAATCATACTCATACGAGAGCTACAATAAAATTGAAATTGACCTCAACAATGTGAATGATGAAATGAAAAAGAAGAAAATCTTTAACCAGTTTCAGTTCATTTTCGATTATGTTGATACAAATGCCATAACAGGTAAAACATACCTTCCCATATTCATAACTGAGGCTATCTCTGACTACTACTATCAGCGCTCACCAAAGATTGATAAGGAGGTTATAAAAGCCACTAAGATCTCTGGAGTTAAAAACGAAAGCGTAGCTCAATTTACAGGAAAAGTATATCAAAAAATTAATATCTACGATAACTTCATCAATGTTTTCGATCAAGGATTAGTAAGCCCTATTGCCGATGCCGGTCTCTTCTTTTACAAGTACTACCTTATCGATAGCGCTTTTATTGAGAATAAATGGTGCTACCAAGTATCGTTTAAGCCAAAACGCAAAATGGAACCAACATTTACAGGCGATTTCTGGGTAAACGATTCAACTTGGGCTATAGTTAAAGCTCAGGTACGATTGGCAGATTTTGTAAATCTCAACTTTGTAAACGATCTTGTGGCAACGGCTGAATACCAAAAAATAAACGATACCCTTTGGTTCCCTAAGCAGTTGACCCTTTTTGTTGATTTTAACATTACAGATAGAACTACTGGTTTTTTCGGAAGGAAAACGACTTCTTATAATAATGTAAAACTACATCAGCCAATACAAGATACAATCCAAGCACTCCAAACTAACGTTGTTGTTCAAGAAGGAGCTCTCGACCAGAGTAATGATTACTGGGACAAAACTCGACCATTTGAGCTAACTAAAAAGGAAGCAGGAATTTATCAAATGGTTGATTCGGTGCAAAACGTACCAATGTATAAAACCTTCTTTGACATTGTCAACATGCTTGTCAACTCATACTACGTGGTGGGTTATATCGAAATTGGACCCTATTACAAGACCTATAGTTTTAACGAGATTGAAGGAAATAGGTTCAGAGTATCAGGTAGAACAAGCAATAAGTTTAGTAAGAAAATAATGTTTTCATCATTTGTTGCATATGGCGATAAGGATAACCGTTTCAAGTTTGGTATAGGCTCGCTATATGTGCTAAAGAAAAGACCTAGAGAGGTGCTTAACCTCGAATTCAAAACCGATGTTGAACAGCTAGGGCAAAGCCCATACGCGCTTACTGAGGATAATCTAATGACCTCAATTCTTAGACGTAATCCCAACTACAAGCTAACACTTGTAAATGAACTTTCGGGCTATTACCAAAAGGAATGGTTCACTGGCTTTTCAAACACGCTAAACTTTAACTACAAAACCATCTATCCATCGGATTCTATTCCATTCCAACGAATATCCGATGGATTTAAGCCAGATTACATAAGAAGTTTCAGCCTGACCCTTAATACTCGTTTATTAAAGGACGAGAAATTTGTTACTGGCGAGTTCGAACGTGTAAGCCTTGGCAGCAAATACCCTGAACTAAACTTTGAGATAACCGGATCGGTCAAAGGAGTTATGGGCAGCCAGTATACTTATGCCAAGCTGCATTTCAACTACTATCACAAATTCAACGTTAACCCAATTGGTTATAGCCGACTGATAATTGATGCTGGCAAAATATTTGGAACTGTTCCTTATCCATTACTGCAGTTACACGAGGGAAACGAGACTTACGCATTTGACAGGTATGCGTTTAACATGATGAACTATTACGAATTTGCATCCGATCAGTACAGCAGTTTAACCTACGAGCATCACTTCCAAGGTTTTTTCCTTAACCATCTCCCCTTGATGCGAAGGTTAAAATGGCGCGAAGTGGTAACCGGAAAATTTTTAATTGGTTCTATAAACGATGCCAATAAGGAAGTTTTAGACTTCCCCTTTGGAATGACAGATGTTTCAAAGCCATATTCGGAGGTTGGCATTGGGATTGAAAACATCTTCAAAGTTATCAGAATAGATGCTACTTGGCGGCTCACTCACCTCGACCATCCAAATATTGAAATTTTCGGAATTCGAGCAGGGCTTCAAATTATATTCTAAGTATTACAATTATTTGTTAGTTTTACCCAATTATTCTCAACTTCTAAAATTATGATGAGGCTATACACCAATAACCTTGTAAAACGATACAAAACAAGAACCGTTGTAAAAGGTGCATCAGTTGAAGTAAAACAAGGCGAAATAGTTGGACTACTCGGCCCTAATGGAGCAGGAAAAACCACTACTTTCTACATGATTGTTGGGTTAGTTCACCCAAATGCTGGGAATATTTACCTGGATGATATCGATATAACAAACGAGCCTGTTTACCGAAGAGCGCAACGAGGCATTGGCTATCTTGCCCAAGAAGCATCAGTTTTCAGAAGCTTAAGCGTTGAGGACAATATCAAGTCAGTGCTTGAAATGACAGATTTCCCGAAAGATTATCAAAGGGAAAAAGTTGAATCGTTAATCAGTGAGTTTAGCTTAACAAAAATTCGTAAGAGTTTAGGAATACAACTATCTGGTGGAGAAAGAAGGCGAACTGAAATTGCCCGTGCATTAGCACTCGACCCAAAATTTATTCTCCTCGACGAACCCTTTGCAGGTGTCGATCCAATTGCTGTTGAAGATATCCAAAACATCGTTGCTCATTTGAAGGATAGAAATATCGGCATTTTAATTACAGACCATAACGTTCACGAAACGCTTACTATTACTGACAGGGCTTACCTTTTATTCGAAGGTGATATTCTAAAATCAGGAACAGCCCAAGAACTTGCCGACGATGAACAGGTACGAAAAGTTTACTTAGGCAAGAACTTTGAACTCAGAAAATAATTCTCAAGACACTCATCTTCAGATGTTTGAAAATTTTTATACAAAATAATTGCAACATTATTGCTCTTTTAAAAAAAAACCTTAGATTTGCACCACAATTTTCGCGGGTATGGCGTAATTGGTAGCCGCGCTAGACTTAGGATCTAGTGTCGAGAGACGTGGGGGTTCGAGTCCCTTTACCCGCACAAAGCCCCAAGGATTTGGGGCTTTTTTATTTTATGCACTGTCAAAAAATCATCATTAAAGAGATTCAAATCAACTAAAACATGGATATCCAAGACAAATTCGAAAACTTAAGGATTAGCTTATCGGTTAAAGCAAAAAACGGAATTGATTTTATTTATTCGGCAAGTATTGTTTGGTGTTTAATTGCAGTTATTTGGACATTAAATACAAGTGCATATAACAAATCAGTCCTCACCTTTATTGTTGGAAGTTTACTACTTCCGTTAGCCTTACTTGCCTCCAAAATCTTAAAAACGAATTGGAAGGATAAAGAAAATCCACTACAACCACTTGGTCTTTGGTTCAATTTTGCTCAACTATTCTATTTTCCATTTTTGATTTTTGCTCTAATCAAAATGCCTGAATATTTTATTATGGTTTATGCAATAATCACTGGCGCACACTTTTTTCCTTATGCTTGGTTTTACAAAACAAACTTATATGCTATTTTTGCAGGAGTAATATCTATTGGCTCATTAATACTCGGGTTAATTTTATCTTCACAAAACATGTACCTGCTACCTGCATTAATAAGCATTACCCTTCTTGTTTTAGGCATTACACTAACATTTGATTACAAGAAGAAAAGAAAATCGTTTACCCATTAAGCCTGACCTGTTCAATTCAAAATAATGAGAAAAGATTCTTCAAAACCCTTATTCACGCAAAGAATATTAACATGTGTGAAATCGGCAATGCCATCTGCGCTAAAAACTTCATTGTGGTTTTTGAAGATTACAATCCCAATATCACTTACAGTAACACTTTTATACCATTTCGGAGTTTTAAATTTCATTTCAGAATTACTATCACCAGCATTCGGGCTTATTGGCCTTAAAGGGGAAGCCGCTCTCGTTTACATTTCATCAGCTTTTTTAAATGTTTATTCTGCAATTGCAGTAATGACCTCGCTGAATTTCACCATTCGCGAGATGACCATACTTGCCATCATGAGCCTTGTTGCGCATAACCTGATTGTTGAAACTGCTGTTCAAAAGAAAACTGGTTCGAAAGCATGGCACATGGTAGCATTGAGAATAATTTCATCAGTTGTTGCTGCCATTATCTTAAACTATTTGCTTCCTGTCCAAATGGGTGAATCATCGCTTGGCATTCATCACATTGACAACCCAACGCTAAAAGAAGTTTTGGTTAATTGGACAATATCATCTTTAAAGCTAAGCCTTAAAATTGTCGTACTCATAACACTCTTGATGATTCTTCAAAAGATATTGCTTGAATTTAAGATTACGGTACTTCTCTCAAACATCTTCAGTCCAGTATTAAAAGGGATGGGTTTGCCAAAATCTACAACTTTGATGTGGATTGCAGCAAATCTACTTGGCTTAGCTTATGGCGCCGCAATTATGATTGATGAGGTTGAATCGGGAAGAATTACCAAGCAAGATGCCGATTTACTAAATTATCACATCGCCATTTCACACTCAAATCTCGAAGACCTTCTCCTTTACGCAGCAATTGGCGTTTCTGCTTGGTGGCTACTTGTCCCTCGAGTTATTTTAGCCATTATTGCTGTTTGGGGACGACGCTTTTTTGTTTTGTAAAGTTTTAATTTATAGTTTATTTCCTACACTTTTTCTTTTATCAATAAGATTGACTAGCGTTGCAATTTTGTTTAATTTTATTACTAATAAAATAGAATTTAACAATGCATTGGCATATTCAACGTGACAGCCACAAATAAAACTAGCTTAAAGACGACAAGTTATCCGAGATTAGTTGTCGATCTTTTTATGTTTTTTTTGTAATTACGAAATAAGAAGAATCAAAATTGTATGAATGAAATTCCAGATGGTTATGTTATTTATTGCAAAGAAATAAACAAAGAAATCCCTTTTGGAGTTGTTTCAGAAAATTATGAATGCAAGGCTATCTCAGAAAATATTCCTACCAAACTTAAGTCATTTTTGGTACACATTGAGGATAAGCGTTTCTACGACCATCATGGTATTGACCTTAGAGGTATATCAAGAGCAATTTTTAAAAACATTAAAGCAGGAAAAATAATACAAGGAGGTAGTACCATAACGCAACAACTCGCAAGAAATCTTTTAAGAGACAATAGAAAAACATTTACAAGAAAATTAAGAGAAACAATAAAAGCAATTCAACTTGAAATTAAATATACTAAAGATGAAATAATTGATCTTTACTTCAACAACATATACTTTGGTAAAAACATAAGGGGCATTAGAGCCGCTGGATTACATTACTTTGGGAAAGAGGTTAATAAACTAAGTCAACCTGAACTTTTATATTTGCTAACCATTCTAAGAGGCCCAAACTATTATATAGAAAAATCTGAAATTGCTAACGCAAGATATCGATTCATAAGTAACTCTTTATGCCAAATAAATTTGATTTCAAAAACAAAAAACAATAGAAATTTAAAGAAAAAACTATTTCTTAAAGAAAACTGTTTACAAACAATTAAGAGGTCTGCTATTCCGTTTATAACAGCACAAACGATTACCAACCAGAAAAAAATTCTATCAACTATCGACATCAACATTCAAAACTTCGCCACCCAATTTGTTAGAAGTTCGAAATATCCTGTATCAATTATAGCCATTAAAAGCAATAAGGTTGTTGCCTTTGCTAGTAGTTTTGGAACAGACTACCCATTCATCTCAAGATCTAACGTCGGCTCAACACTTAAACCTTTACTTTACTGTCATTTACGGGACAGTGGAATTTCTAAATTCGAAAGATTTGATGCTCTAAAGAATAATCTAACTTGGAATGTTAAAGAAGTAAGAAATGTTAAGGCTCAACTTAATTTAATGGAGGCTTTGTATTATTCTAATAATAATTCGTTTATAAATGCCGCAAATAAAATCAACATTGATAGTTCTTTAATTTTTTTAGCAAATGTTTTTAATCGTGAACAAAGTGATTTTTTGCAGTCAAGTATTTTAGGTGCCACTCGAAGTGGCATATCACTATTTGAACTTGCTTTTGCTTATTCCAATTTCTTCTCACCAAATAGTCTTACTGAAAGTAAAAAAGAATGTTTGTCAATACTTAATAAAATTTTTATTGAGAAATTAGGATTTCAAATTGAAAATGCATTTCTCAAGACAGGTACAACCAATGATAATAAAGAACGGTATGCAGTTTTAGGTAACTCTGAATTAACATTTGCTGTTCTCAGAAACGATAATATTATTAATGATAAATCTAAAGAAGGGAGTTTTATGAGTCATATCTCAAAGAATTTCTCTTCTTTTTTTAAAAATAAAAACAATTACAAATGGATTTAGATTCGATAATTAAGAATGCACATCCCGATGTATTCATATTCCTTATGACCACTTTAATTGCATTCATTTCTTGGCTAGTAAAAAGCTTAATTGAGAAGCCTATCAATGAATCAAGAAATACATTTTACAAATTCTTAGAAAAAAGGATTGAAATTTTGACTGAAATTAAAACAAGACTTAATTTTATAGCTTATTTCCCCGAAGGCAATGATAGTCTAGGCTACAAAAACCAGCTTCAAGAAATTATGCTCAAAGATGGTAGAGTAGGTTACTTAAATAAAGAAACATTTGACTCGATAATGAAAATCGCTATTGACCCAAAGACAGATGAGAACTTGCTATTAACTACAATAACAAAAATTGATGAAGATTTGTACCTGCAAATTTCTAAGATTAAAGATGAGATTAGTTTTTACAGGAGATTTTCAAATTATAATCCTTTTAAACGTTTTGTTGGGTTTGCTTTGCTTTCACTACAATATATATTTTCTTTAACCTTAGTAATCTCAGTTTTATTTCTCTTGACTTATGCTTTTTTTGAAGTAAATAATTTTATTAAACTATTAATAATAATGGCATCTGGGCTTGGCCTCTATTTAACCAATAAATGGTTAATAAAATAAGATAATCAAAAAACTCGTCACAAATTCTTTCGTGCGATATAAACCCATGGTTTATCCCCGAATTAGGGCTAAAAGGTTTTGAAATAATCGAATTCAACAAGAATGCTGATAATATCAAAATCCTCAAGCAGGTTAAACGAAACTGCCTCGACTCTCTTCGAAACAGGGCTATCCGAAGCGAAATTTTATTAAAAGCCAAGCAGAATGCAGAGCAAAACCTTAAGCATCTATTCGCACTTTTACTGAATAATAATGAGATTGAGGTGAAAATTGTAACTGACACGACATTATTAACAGCTATAAAGTAAAATTCAAAGCGATATATTGGAATGTTTGAATAATGGAATGATGGGAGTAATAAAACCCAACATTCCATTAAATTAGCCCTTCCCTACTTTACCGGAACCCAGATTTCAGTCTCCAACTTTTCGGGTGCAGTTTTATCAGTAGTATTTAAATACTTCTCAAAACCAGGTTCATCGCGAAGTTCAACACTATTTTCAGGAACCCAAGTTCCATAAATGTATTGATATGATGGCGCAAGAAGCGTATAAGGCCCAACAAGCTTGAATACGGCATACTTTCCACCCCTTATTGTCTTAAATCCAACTATTCCATCAGGCTTAACATCTGATTTAACGGTAACGCACGCCTCGTAGCGACACTTTTCAGCCTCGGTTAAAGAGGGATCATCGTGGCTAACACCAAGAAACTGGGCATCGGGTCCAAAAAGCCTATTTTTACCTACAAAACCGCAAACAGTTTTCCAAGCATTTTCGGTGTTATGGTCGCCATAGGTTCCTATGGCTGTCACATAAATTACTTTTAAATCGTTGATAGTTCGATATTCTGGGTTAAGCGTTAAATTTTTCATGGTAATTTTCTCTTTTAATGGTTCACGAAATGGGAGTTGAAAATCTCTATCAGCCCTAAACTGACCAGGTGTAATCCCGAACCTACGCTTAAAAACCTTATTGATTGATGCTTGTGAATCGTACCCAACCTTAAAAGCTATTTCCGACACTTGCATATCTGTTACCCTAAGCAGTTGCGCTGCAACTCCAAGGCGTGTTCGTTGCAAATAGTTCCCAATTGATTCGCCAAGGTACGCCCTCATTATTCGATGAAAATGGAACGATGAGTAGCACGAGATACTTGCCAAATATTCAAGATCAAGTTTATCGCCAATATGGTTATGAATATATTGAATCACCACATTTATTCGCTCGTGATAAGTTTTTAATGTTTGTTCGGTTCCTGTCATTTTCTTTATTTAAATAATGTTTCAAACATGTTTAAAGGTTAACCCGAAACAAAATTATCAATATTAGGTTGCTAAGACTTATCCAATCTTGCTAATGTATAACATAAATCATAAACACCTAATTATCATTTATTTACATTTTATTTCAAAATTAACTAAACATTTAGTTGTTAAACTAATGTTTTAGTTATATATTTGTATCGTAAAGTAAATGTTATTTAAATCGATAGTATTTTATGAAAGAGTTAACAAAAGCCGAAGAGCAAATAATGCAGGTACTTTGGGATATCCAAAAGGGGTTTGTAAACGATGTTATGGATAAACTACCTGAGCCTAAACCAGCATACAATACGGTTTCGACTATCGTTCGGATTCTTGAAAAAAAAGGATTTGTTGGGCACAATGCTTATGGTAAAACGCATGAGTATTACCCATTAGTAACTAAAGATAGCTATACCAAAGGGTTTATGAAGGGGTTTGTGGAGAACTACTTCTCGAACTCGTATAAAAATATGGTTTCGTTCTTCTCAAAAAATGAGAACCTTACGCTAAAGGAGATGGAGGATATGATTCGAATCCTTCAGGAGCAAGTTGAAACAAAAAAGAACTCTTAAAACATTAGCCATGGAAACCTACTTAATAAAATCGGCGATTGCAATTGCAATTCTTTACAGTTCATACTGGCTTCTACTCCGAAACGAGACCTATTTCAAACTAAATAGGGTTTACCTAATTCTTTCTATTGCTATATCAATGCTTGCGCCACTTCTTAAATTTAATATTTTTGAAAGAACAGGCTCAACGTTAAGCACCATCCTTCAACCTATTGTAGTTACAACTAAAGGAGTGATTGCAAGCAATAACAATTCACTTAGCATACTATCGATTATTTATATAAGCGGAGTCGTTTTGTTTACTTTAAAATTAATTAAAAAAAATTACCGAATTTATTACTTGTATGCTCGTTTCCCGAAAGTACAATACAATGGATTTAGGACAGTACTGGTTGATAGCAACATATCGCCATTCACCTTTTTCTCAGTTCTTTTTCTGTCGCGTTCCGACTTTGAGAGTGGGAATATCACCGAGATGGTTATTCACGAAAAGGCGCACAAAGAGCAACTCCACTCGCTCGATGTTATGCTGCTCGAGATTGTAACCATCATACAGTGGTTTAACCCATTCGTTTGGCTAATCCGGATGGCCATAAAATTGGAGCATGAATTTTTAGCTGATAGCAAAGTTTTGGAAAAAGGGTACGACAAGGTTGCATACCAAACCCTACTATTCGAGAAAAGCCTAGGTGTTATTGGGTTGGGTGTAACCAACAACTTTAATTATTCACTACTAAAAACTAGACTAAAAATGATGACCATTAAAAAATCGGGCTCAAAAGCCATAGCAAAATACTTACTTTCTTTACCTCTTATACTTTCAATGTGTTTAGTACTGTCAACAAACATCAACGCAATTGCACAGGAAGAAGAGGTATTTACTGTTGTAGAAAAGATGCCTCAATATGGAAATAGCCCAGAAGACTTGAGGATGTTTATTGCTAAAAGCATGAAATACCCTATTTCAGCAGCTGAATTGGGAGTTCAAGGACGAATATATATTCAGTTCGTTGTTACCGATTTAGGTAAAGTAAAAGATGTTAAAGTTATCAAAGTAACTGCTCCACAAAAAGCTACGAATGAAGAACTTACCGTTACTGCTCAAAAAATGGAAGGAAAAGTAGAGTTTAAGGAATACAAACCTGGTACAAACCCTAAAATCGACCAAGCCTATAAAGATTTAGAAAATGAAGCGATTAGAGTTATTAAAGCTTTAGGCGATTTTACGCCTGGCGAGCAAGGCGGGAAAAAAGTAAACGTACAATACACTTTACCAATAACCTTTATGCTTCAATAAACCAAACCTGTTAAATAATTATTAACGGATTAATCAATAATTTACTAAATTTGATTAATCCGTTAATTTTTAGAAAAAAATTATGAAAAAAATCCATTTTATTTTAATCTATGCAATCGCATCTTTATCGAGCATTTCAGCATTTGCACAAAAAAACGAGAACAATAATCTCGATGGGTTATTAATCCAAGGCAATTATAACGAGGTGGTTGCTAAATGCTCTGATTTATTAAAAAGCGACAGCTTAAATCCCGAAATCTATTACAAATTAGGATTGGCCTACCAAAACCTGATGCAAACCGAAAAATCAATTAAAGCATTTTCGAACGCTCTTTCGCTCGATCCAAAATCAACAAAATACAATTTTTCTCTTGCACGATATTACTACAACATTGGCAAGCTAAAACCAGCCCTACCAATCTTTGCTGATTTACTCAAGCAGGATTCCACAAATTGGATTTTCGCATACTTTCTTACTGATATCTTTATGCAAAAAGGGAGTTTTAACAATGCGCTCCCTATCTACAAGCAATTCTACTTGAGCGATACTTCAAATACAACTTACATCGACAAATTTGCGTTTTGCAATTTAAGGCTGATGAATTATGATACGGCAATCTATCTTTATGAAAAATCGATTAAGATTAATGAAAAGAGCATTGCCGTTCGAAAAAACCTTAGTTTCCTGTATCAAAAGATAGGAATGATAGATAGTGCAATATATCATCTAACTAAGGGTATTGAAATAGATTCCTCCGATTATGACCTTTACAACCGAAGAGGCGACATTTACTTTGGTCAAAACCTTCACTTTAAAGCAGGAATGGATTACAATAAAGTCCTCAGCTCGGGTGATTCTTCAAAAATCGTTCTTAAACGAATGGGGATTGGACTACTTTACAATAAGCAAAATGTTGATGCCTTAAAATACTTTAAAGCAGCATATAAGACTGATTCTGGCGATTTTGAAATACCTAGCTATTTAGGTCAAGTTTACTATAACCTTAAACAGTATAAAAAAAGCATTCGATACTATAATAAAGTGCTCGAACTCCTATCTATTTTCTTAAAACAAGCTGATTACACACATGTTCTCATTGCTGATTCTTACAAGGATAGTAGTTTATTCAACGAAGCTATAAAGCACTATACAATATCGTTCAACAATAAGTATACCGCTCGTATTTGCATGACAATTGCTCATATCTACGACAAAGAGATGAAAAACTACGATAAGGCGATTTACTACTATCAACTTTTCTTAAATAATCCAGGCAAAAACGAGTTTTCGCTGGGCCCCGACTATATCCAAAACGTAAAAAAACGGCTCGATTATCTTATAGAGCAAAAGAAAAAAGGGAAAACTAAGGGATAAGTGACATGGGGCAAGTGGCAAGTGGCAAGCGGCAAGCATTATTAACGTAAGCTATGCTGGCTTTATTCCTGCTTGCTTTAGAGCCTTAATCCATTTTGGCGTTGCGTTAGCAATTATAACTATCACACAGGTTATTATCAACACGGTTAGCACAAGGTTGATAATTCCCGGAACCATCTTTTCGGGTACAGATAGTTGTGGAATAAAGATATTCATCATATTCATTACACCTGCCGTTATGGTTGTTGTGCCAACAAACAGCATAGGCACAAAGGTAACCCAAGCATAACGTATTTTCCCCCTATTGATAATGTACGATGTACCAACAGCAAGCGCAATGGTTGCCAGCAGTTGATTTGCTGTCCCAAACATTGGCCAAATGGTTGAGACGCTACCTGTATAGATAAAATAGCCCCAGGCAAACACGATTAAGCCGCTTGATATTAGATTCCCCGGAAGCCAGTTTGTTTTTTGGAATGGTTTGTAAACTTTGCCAAGCGCTTCCTGTAAAACAAATCGACCTATGCGTGTACCTGCATCGATGGTTGTAAGAATAAACAACGCCTCGAACATTATAGCAAAGTGGTACCAGTACGACATCAGATGCTTTAATCCCGGTATCGACGAGAAAATGTAAGCCATCCCAACGCCTAGCGATACGGCACCACCCGTTCGCCCGGCTATCTTCTCTCCCACCTCAACCGATAGCTGATCGATATTGCTCTCGGTAAAACCCATGGCCTGTAGCTGCGGAAGAATTGCCTGAAATTTTTCGGCAGGTATATTTATCTGAAAATAGTCTAAAGGCAAAAGGCTACACGCAGCAATTAACGCAAGGATACTAACAATTCCCTCGGTTAGCATCGAGCCGGCAGCGATAAACTTAACGTGCGATTCCTTCATTATCATCTTTGGCGTTGTACCCGAACTTACCAGCGCGTGAAAGCCCGAAATTGCTCCACAGGCAATAGTTATAAACAGGTATGGGAACAAACTCCCAGGAATAATTGGCCCACCACCATGCACAAACTGAGTAAAACCGGGCATCTTAATCTCCGGAGCAACAATAATTATCCCTACTGCGAGCATCCCGATTACAGTAACCTTCATTATTGAACTTAAATAATCGCGAGGCGATAATAGCAGCCAAACAGGAAGAACAGATGCCAAAAATCCGTATGCACAAAGAAGTATTGTTAGCGTTTTATGATCGTATGTGAACCAGCTGGCAAAAGGCGAACCGGGAATATATCTGCCAAATATTACTGCAGCTGTAAGCATTATCACCCCGAAAATGGTTGCTTCAGCAACTTTACCTTTCCTGAGTTTAAACATCCAAACTCCCATCACCAGTGCAATTGGAATGGTTGATGCGATGGTAAATGTTCCCCACGAGCTCTCGGCTAAAGCATTTATAACAACCAACCCCAAGCCAGCCATCGCCACTACTATTATCAAAAGAATTGCTAACGAGGATGTTATGCCGCTTACCTTATTAATTTCGATGCGTGCAATCTCGGCCAACGATTTGCCATCGTGCTCGATAGATGCTACAAGGATTACCAAATCATGTACAGCGCCGGCCATTATTGCTCCTACTAACATCCACAGAAACCCCGGGTAAAACCCAAATTGCGCAGCAAGCACAGGTCCAACCAAAGGACCAGCCCCCGCAATGGCTGCAAAGTGATGACCAAACAACACCCATTTGCTCATTGGGTAGTAGTTTTGCCCATCGTAAAGACGATGCGATGGGGTTTGCCTTAAATCGTTAATGGTAGCGACTTTGGCTACAATAAAGCTGAAATAAAAACGGTAGGCAATAACGAATATCAGAATTGCACCCAACACAAAAGGCATGGCATTCATAGAGCATTCGAATTTGATCAACGCTAAAGTAAAAGAAAATTATAATATATGAATAGTTAATGATTGGCTTTATCAAATTGATAAATCGATATATTACTCTATTATAACCTATTACAAATCAGAAAATCATCAAAAAAAATAAATAAAGCCACTCTTTCAATTAAAAATTTTTCTTAATTTTAGTATAAAGAGCAATGTTATGAATACTATTCAAGTTGAAAAGGTTATCCATAAGGAAGAGAAACGCTTATCGCTTCGATTCGTATTTCATCCTACTTTAGTAAGCCAAGTTAAAAGCATTCCCAACAGCCGTTGGAGCCAAACGCTTAAGGCATGGCATGTGCCAGATACTACCGAGAGTAAGGTTGAACTGGCAAAGCTGACCAGCAAAGGAATAACTTTGCGCTGGGTTGATAATATCGAGATCGAGCCAACAGGTTCAAAGCCAAAGCCAACAAACCCAATTAAAGCAATCGAAAAGAAAGGGTTAAAAAAGGAAAGCATCAAGGAGTTTCGCAAAAACACAGAGTCGAACGAACAGTATAAAAGCGAAATTGAAAAATTCGATCGCTACCTAACCCAGCGACGTTACAGCCCAAATACTATAGGCACCTACACCGAGGGGCTAAATCTATTCTTAAAACACACATCTAAACCTGTTCTTGAAATCGACAATAAGGATTTGGAGCGATTTAGCCACGACTTTGTGATAAAGAATCGATACTCATTATCGTTTCAAAATCAGATTATCAATGCCGTAAAACTCTTCTTCCGTAGCGTGTACAATGCCAAGTTAGATGTAGATGCTGTTGAACGACCAAGGCGTGAGCATAAGCTACCCAACGTTTTGAGCAAGGAGGAGGTAAAGCAGATTCTAACCTCATCGAAAAACATTAAGCACAGGACAATGCTTAGCTTGATTTACGCGTGCGGACTTCGCCGCAGCGAGCTGCTAAACCTAATGCCCAACGACATTGATAAAAACCGTTCGCTACTAATTGTAAGGCAATCGAAGGGAAACAAGGATCGGGTTGTTCCATTAACGGCCAAAACCCTTGAGATGCTAAGGGAATACTACCAAACCTACAAACCCAAACGATGGCTTTTTGAGGGGCAGAAAAAGAGTGAGCAGTACAGCCCAACCAGCTTACAAGAAGTGCTAAAAATTGCCGTTTCGAATGCCAACATCAAAAAGCCAGTAACGTTACACTGGCTGCGCCATAGCTATGCAACCCACTTACTCGAGTCGGGCACCGACTTGCGTTACATTCAGGAATTGTTAGGACATCGAAGTTCAAAAACCACTGAGATTTACACACATGTAACCACGCAGAGCATCCAAAAAATCAAATCGCCTTTTGATGATTTATAAAAAGCGTTATCTTTGGTATAAAGTACGACCCGAACCGTACTTATACACCCAAATTGGGCGTATATATACGGAAAACCCGTACATATAAACGAGTTAGTGGCAAGCGTGTGACATCGCTGCATCCGAAGAAAGTATAATTATGAATGAAATCGATATAGACTTTGATTTTCGTCAAGATAGTAAATGTGGCGACCCAGATACAGACAGCCAAAAACTATATGAAGTTCATAAATTTTTATGGAATAAAAAGTTGCCGTGCGGAAAAACTCTTGATTTGAAAATTGTAGGAGACAGTTACGGCAGATTACTTTTAAAAAACAATTTATTGAGTAGTTTGTCGAGCGATAGAATGTGTCCGCACTTTGACAAAAAATATAATGGAAGATTTGATAATTGGTTATCTGATTTAGAAATAGAAGAATTAAAATACAAAGTTCGTACAATCGGAGGACATATAATTTTCCCTGCCCATAAAAAGAATGGTTTTACAATAAATCAGGCCAGAGGAGTAAACAGAATAATTTGTGACAGGTTTGATTTAACGTTGGAATGCATTCGAAGATTTTACCAAAAAGAACAAAGTGTGCTTTATGATACACTCATGCGGTACAAAGAATTCTTTGATTTGTTTATTGATTTTAGTGGATATGTTGAGTTCTTTATGTTGCAGGATTTCATTGACGAAAAAGAACAAATAAAATTTTCTTTGCCGTTCGATAATTTTAATCGGCCACCATTACCTCAAACAATTGATGAATATAAACAATATAAGACACATACGATAGATTTGATAAACCTTAGAAACAAGAGAATTTTAGAAAGCATTTAAGACGAGAGAAAAACGCCAGCCACTAACAGGTGGTTTAGCCTACTGGGGCTGATGATGCAGATACCAAAGTTTTTAGTAATTTAGTATGGTTTTAACGTGGGATGACGCCGCTGGCTTTTAACTCCCCAGCAGCCCAAACCACCGACCGTTAGCCAACATAATAAAGAGAACGATTTGAAATCATTTGGAATTTACATCAAGGAAAATAGAATTAAAAAAAATATGACTCTAACTCAATTAGCTTCAAGATTGAGTTTTGATGCAGCTACATTGAGCAAAATCGAGAATGATTGGAGAAAATTTCCTGAAAAAAAACTTATCGAATTATCTGAAATTTTTGACAGACCATTAGATGAAATTGAGACAGAATACATTAACACAGATTTACTTCTTAATTACGGCCATTTTAAGAATTATAAAGAGAAAATACTTAAAGTTCTAAATGTTCAGCAAACTGAAATAGATATTGATGATATTATAAAGGAAGGCGAAAATAGATTAGTTGAGTTTAAAAGTTCGTTAAGATATTGTATGCAAACCAAGAAAGCTGAAAAATATGTTGAGTTTAGCATAATAAAAAACATAGCAGCCTTTCTTAATACAAACGGAGGTAAAATATTTATTGGAATTAATGATGATGGAAAGGTTTTAGGTTTGGAAGAAACTGATTTTGTTACTTTCAAAGAAAACAATAAGATGGATGCATTTTTAAAACATTTTGACAATTTAATTGCAAAATATTTCGGGAATGATTATTCATTAAATTCTGATATTGAATTTAAATCAATTGAAAATAAAACGATTGCAATTCTGTCAATCACAGCCAATGTACAAAAACCAACAATAATTAAGAATGTAGAAAAAAACAACTTAGAAGAATTTTACATTAGAAGAAATGCAAGTGCGATTACTTTGTCATTGGAAGAGTTTTATTCTTACTCGAAAGAAAGATGGAAATAATTACGTTGGCTAACAGGTGGTTTAGCCTACTGGGGCTGATGATGCGAATACGAAAGTTTTTAGTATTTTAGTATGTTTTTAACGTGGGATGACGCCGCTGGCTATTAACTCCCCAGCAGCCCAAACCACCGACCGTTGGCAACCATATAGAGAGACATGAGAACACAGATTATCATTAGCATATTGATTTTTAATTTAGGAGTTGTTTATTCACAAAATGATTGTGTCAAGTATTCGGATAACTACATACCTAAAGATTTGAATGATGCCATAACATATCTTGAATGTACTTGGTCAGATACATACAAAGATGAATTTAAAAATAAAAATGAAGATGATGCTGTTTCTGAACTTCATTTTGGGACAGGACAAGCAATAAGAAATAATTGGGGATTATGGGGAAAAAGAAAAAACTCACTTGTAAGGTATTTTAATAGACACGGAATCTATTACCCTGATGATATTTCATCAATTATATTAACCTCATTTCACAGGAAACTAAACAACAAGCCGATTGACTTGGATAAACAAATTGAATTGTACAAAGAATATTGGGGAAAAGCAAAAATAGTTCAAGATTCTATCGAAAATGGGATTCATCAAGAATCTGAAAGAGAATTTAATAGCTTTAATATTGGTGATACAATTAAAGTTGAATATAAAGTTAATGTACAAGGGAAAAACGTTTGGATTTATCGGATTCAAAAATATCCTGATTTAAATGAAACTCCAAATTGTTATGTTACTGGAATTGTAAAAGACAAAAGAAAAAAGACCAGAAGAAAAGGTAATTATACTTTAACTATTCTGGTTACTGATATTTGTGGATACAAAGAAGCAATTTACAGTGGATTAGATGATGGATTTAGGGTTGGAGAAACTTATGACTTTTTTAGTTTAGAACATTATAAAATGACAAAAAAATAATAAATACGGTTGCCAACACACAATATAGCCAATAAGGGTTTCAGAGGTATTCGAAGGTTTGTAGCCCGCTTCAACGTTTCGTGTACCTTGATAGGAAATCGCCCGCAATCCCTTACTGGCCATATTGTCAAACGTTATGGGTTAGTTTAATGATACGAAGGTCACGATACCTAAAGAAAATAGATAAAATATTGAAACCTAATATATTTTAAGAAAAGCATTGATTTTAAAGGCGGAACCGAAAAGCCAGACGAGTAGGAATAATTTAAAAAATGAAATTATGGATTTTTCAACTATCATTATCATTATTATTGTAGTATTAGTCTTATTTTTTTTACTACGAGAATTAAACTGTTGGTACTGGAAAATAAATAAACGCATTGAACTTACCGAAAATCAAAATAAACTTCTTGAAAATATATTACTTCAATTGACATATAAATCTGACTCCAGTAAATCTCGAAATGAATCAGACTTAAATTATAGTTCTGTTAAAGCATATGATGAATGGAAAAAAGAAAATCCTTCAAAATCTTTAACTGATTATTTTTCGTCAACTAAGGGAAAAGAATCTAATTCTGAAAACGAAGATTATAAATCAAAACTAGAAGATAAAACGATAGTAAGCACAGATAAATCATTTGAAGATTGGAAGAAAGAAAACCCAACGAAGTCTATGACAGATTATTATGCTGCATTGATGAAGAAAGGCGAAGAATTGAAAGAAAAAAGAAATAAAACCAACCCATAACAGCTGCTAAATTTCAGCCGGGCGGATTTCGCGGTGCGAAATTTTTCCTACCTTGGTATCTAAATTGTCGCGGGATAAAGACGCGGGCGTCTTCATCCCGGCCGACAATTTAGCAGCAGGCGTTATGGGGCATTTAAGAAATTATTACATATAATAAGAAGTCATGAAAAATTTATGGTTACTTTTATTATTTAGCACTATTTTATTTTCAATAGGTGCATTCGGTCAGAAATTGGGTGTTATTAATCGACAAGCAATTCAATTTCAAATAAAAAACAAAAGAGATACAATTGATTTTATAGTAGTTGATACATTACTCAACAAAAAGAAACCTATTTTTCTTTTTTGCCAAGGTTCTCAGCCCAAGCCTTTATTTATTGACTTTGGAAATCATGATATTTTTATGTTTGGAGGTGGAATTTCAAATTTTGATATTTCAATAATAAGAAGGTATTATCATCTGGTAGTAATTTCAATGCCAAAAACTCCATTAATAGCATCAGTTCACCATCTTAATAAAGAGTTTAGTTTTATAACAGACTCAACAAAAGAGGATAGCTATAGATTAGATTATTTAAAGGCTGATTATCTTGAGAATTATGTAAAAAGAGCAAATATTGTTATTAGCTATTTGCATAAACAAGACTGGGTTGACAAAAGCCAACTAGTTGCTTTTGGTCATTCTCAGGGTATTCATATAGTTTCAGAACTTGCAAATACGAATAAAAAAATCACTCGAATAGGACTTTCTGGTGCGAATCTTTTTGGACGTATTGACCAATTGGTTAGAGAGGAAAGAGTACGTGCTGAAAAAGGAGAAATTACTTGGGAAGTTGCAGATAAGAATATGGATTATTGGTATAATTTCTGGGAGCAAGCAAATACTCCACAAATGCTTAAAGATTATCCGCAACTATTACCTTGGAAAAGTTTTTCAAAACCATCTATTTATACGTTAATTAAGTTGAAGATACCTATTTATCTTACATATGGGACAGCAGATTTAGCTTCAAGTCTTTGTGATGTAGTTCCTCTTGTTTTTATTAGTAATGGTAAGAAGAACTTAACTATAAAAAGGCGGTTTGGACTAGATCACAATTTTTTTGAATTGGATAAAAATGGGAACCCTGACTATTCAAAGTGTCATTGGAATGATGTAATGCGAGAATTTGTTGAATGGACTTTGACTAAAAAATAATAAACGCCCCATAACAGCTGCTAAAATCCATTGGGGCAGATAGTTAGATAAGATTAATTTTTATATATTTGGGATTGTTTTTACCGTGGGACAGAGATGCTGCTTCGAACTCCCCAACGAATTTTAGCAGCAACCGTTGTGCGTAATTTTTAGAAGACAATGATTACAATGATTTTTAAAATTACTATCATTCAGATTTCGGAATTGAGAAATTGACTCTTATAATTTTAGGATTAATCGGTGCATTTATTAAAATAAAAAAACATGTTTAGAACATTTGGAAATAAAGTCAAAATAAAAAAATCTCCTGAAACAGACGCAAAAGGATTGACTGGAAGAGTTGGAGAAATATTTGGAGAAACAACACCTTCTATGATGGATTTAGAGATAATTGGAACACCTAAAGAAGATTATGCTGTTAACGTTTTTTTCGAAGAACTTAAAGAGTCTTTTTGGTTTGATGCAAACCTCTTAGAAAATCTTGATAATGGTGAAGGAGTAGTAATTACACTTGATGGAATTGATAAAAAATGGAAAAAGAATGCAGATGGCGAATGGATTGAAGAATCAACCAAGGATAATTCGAAAAATCAAATGAAATCAAGAAATAAATGGTGGAGATTTTGGTAAATAAAAACTACGCACAACACGTGGCAAAGTATGCTGCTTTTTAGATGCAGTACACATATGTAAATGTATTTCAATCATATAAGATTATAATAAAAATTGGTTTGTGCATTTAACCAAATTTTAAAAAATGCACTATATCAAATAAGCAGTATGCTAAAAAATATTGGGGCTAGACCTTGCAGATGCGGGGTTTTTATTACCTTTAACTTTGTTTCTAACGGTGGATAGATGTTCGGTTTCAACTCCCCAACATTTCTTGCCACGGAAACGTTTTAAGCAAGCTGTTATGTTAAAGGGACATCCGTTACAAAGTTAAAGGGACATAGTTTACACTTTTTAGGCTGAAATTTATTGATGCTTTGACAATCTCATTTACGCCCTAACTCTTTAGGATCTAAAGCATCCCTTAACCCATTCCCAAGCAAATTAAATGCTAGCACAAGAAACATAATTGCTAACCCTGGCAATAATGCTAAATAGGCTTTATCCATGATAATATAGCCGTAGTGATCCTTAATCATTGTTCCCCATGAAGGAATCGGGGGTTGAACACCTATGCCAAGGAAACTTAATCCCGCTTCGAGCAAAATTGCAGTGGCAAAATTTCCTGCAGAGATAATTATCACTGGGCTTAGAAGATTTGGTACGATATGAAGAAATATAATTCTCATTTGGCTAAACCCAAGCACGCGAGCCGCTTCAACATACTCCTTTTCGCGAATGCTTAAAACCTGCCCGCGTACAACACGAGCCACATCAACCCACATGGTTAGGCCAACGGCAATGAATATCTGCCAGAACCCTTTGCCAATAACCATTGTAAGGGCAATAACCATTAGCAATGTTGGGACAGACCAAACGACGTTTACGAACCACATCACGAAATCGTCGAGCCAGCCACGGAAAAAGCCAGCCATTGCTCCTAAAAATATCCCAATTATTAATGAAATAAATACAGCAATAAAGCCAACCGAAAGCGAAACCCTTGCACCTATTACTAAACGGCTATACATATCGCGACCAAATCGGTCGGTACCAAGGATGAATCGCCTACTTTTAAGATGCTTTGCTAGAATGGTGTTTCTGATATCTGCAATTGTTGTTACAACTGGTTTTAGTTCTGATGTGCGAAATCTAACCGTATCATTGCTTACCAGAATTCTTTCATTAGATGAGATTGGGTAGGCGACTCTTGCAATGCTATACTCTGTAAGGATAGGATCGTACTTTGGGGCATCATCAAAAGCCTCGATAATTATCTTGTCTGCCTCAAACCGAAAAGAGTTAATTGGCAGTTCAACGTAATTTTCATCTTGTCCATAAAGCATTTTGCCAAACCAATTCCTCTGTTTAACATCATCGGCTTTTCGTAAAAGCAGCATTGTTGCTTTTGTTCCTGGGTTACGTGTTGCAATTTCCAGATGTTGCTGATTTGCATAAGGAGTTGAATCGGGGATAATAAGGTATCCCAAAGTTGTAACCAATGCGCAAAGCGCGATAAATGCAATGGATGCAACCGCAAGCCAAGAGTTCATTAGCCTTCGGATGGCAATCTGCCATGGTGAGCCCTCTCTAAGATTCCTTTGATTCAATGTATTTTTCGTCCTTTCCAGTTCCCTTTATTTACTATTCCCGCAGTAAAAGAGTAAACAGCATACAGTGGGTATAGCAGTTGTAAAGGTAGAAAAATCCTTAAAAGTTTTGCTTGGTTGGTAAACTTCAGGTAATTGCTGATAAAGAGAAAATCAACTGATGATTTAATAATCAATAGAATAGCATAGAGTAGTAAAAGTCGAATATCGAATATTGCCCATAAAAGAAGAGCTATTAGCATAAGATTAAATAGAAGAACTGTAAGTCCGACAAAAATAGTGTCAAAATCCTTGTAGTAAATTGATTTGGATGCCCAGCGCTTACGCTGATTTAATGCTCCTGAAATGTTTGATACTGTTCCTGTTCGAACAATAGCATCAGCATCGTTTAAAAATGAAACTTTACAACCTTTAACTCTTTTTGCCTGATGAAGTAGAAACATATCATCACCCGAGGAAACCATCGGATTTAATTGATTGTAGATATTTTCAAAAACACCTTTTCTGAAAGCAAGATTTGCCGAACTGGCAATAATTGGATGATTAATACCACACGAACCTGCTGCCGTTGCTATCAAACTAGCATATTCAAGCGATTGAATTTTGCTTGCAAAACTATCATCAGTTGTCATGGTTACTGCTCCAACAATAAAATCAGCTCCACTGCCAGAAAGGTGTGATATAGAATCCAGCCATCGATTTGATGGAACACAATCGGCATCAGTAAATACAATTATCGGATTAGCTGCAAGCCCAAACCCAAATGATAATGCGGCTTTTTTCCCATTTAATTCATTGGGTAGTTCAATAACCCTTATGTTTTGGGCTTTTATAGAATATTCTCTTGCTATAGAAATAGAGTTATCGGTTGAATGGTCGTTGACAAGAATTATCTCTAATAAATCATTAGAGAGCGTCTGGTTTTGTAATGCATCTAAAAGTGAAGGAAGATTTTTAGCCTCGTTTCTAAAAGCGATAACAAGGCTTAACTTCTCCAGTTTATCAGGTTCCCTCGTCTTTTTTGTAAATAACCTTTTTAACCCAATTGTAAAAGATATAATTATTGAGATGTAGAGTATTGAAATCAGCGCAATTATCCCAACAATCATCATGGCTTATGTGTTTCGAAAAAAGTTTTCAAACCTTTACAAGCAGCTTCAATCTCGTTTAATGGACGAGCAACGTTAAATCGTATCCAATCTTTTTTATTGATGCTAAAATGCTCGCCTGAAATTACAGCAACTTGTTGCTCTTCGTAAAGTTGCGATGCAAACTCGAACCCATCATTCCAGCCTTGTGGCAGTTTTGCCCAAACAAAGCAACCACCATCAATCGTTGGGATTAAAAATCCCAATTGTACTAGCGTTTGTGTTAATGTATCAAAAGAGGTTTTAACGTTTGACCGAAATGATGCTGAAAAATCCTTGGCAAACCCGCTTTCTTTTAAATAATCGGCAAGAGCATGTTGGAACAACGATGGGGCACAAAGCCCTATGTAATCGTGTATCGATTTTATTCCATCCATATGACTTTCATGCGAAATAAGATATCCAATTCGCCAGCCTGTAATGCAAAGCATCTTAGAAAAGCTATTTGCGATAAACAGATTAGGCGAAAGCCTATCGTAAGGGATGTAAGGTGGTTCGTTGAAATAGAGCGACTCGTAAACGGCATCAAAGACGATATAAAACCCTAACTTTTCAGATTGTTTTATCAATTCGTCAACCTCGTGTTTGCTCCAAATTTTTCCATAAGGATTTCCGGGTGAACTAACGAAAACTAGTTTTACCTCTTCGTCCTTTATTGTTTTTGATAATTCATCAAAAGAAACTGAATTGTTATTGTTTAAAGGGTAATGAATGAATTTTTGTCCAAATATTTTTGGGAGTTGAAGATAGCTCTCGTAAGCAGGTTCAAATGATAATACAGCAAATTTGCCACTCAAAAGTTTGTTGATGTAAGTGTAAATCAACGATAACGATTCGGTTGCCCCTTGTACCACTAAAAGATTATTGGTTGAGACTTTATATTGCGAAGCAATTAAGTCGAGCAGTTGGAAATTGCCAACCCCGGGAGCGTATTGATGTACTTTTAGATCTGCAGCATCCTTTAATCGGGATATCAATTCTGTAGGAGGATCAAAGCCCGGAATTCCTTGGGCAAGGTTGATTCCGCCTTTTTGCTTAACCATGTTGCTAAAGTAGCTGATATATGAGCCGTTAGGCTTTTGGTAGGCACTCATATTCCCTTTCGTTTTGACAATAAAAGTAAGGAAAAAGAGCGTAAGGTGATTTTGTTTTAGCTATTCTTCTCCCTTCCATGGGAACCAAGCAGCTATAAGGGCAGGAATTGCTAGATTTAATATCCAAAGAAATAGAGATGCAGCAGTAACACCCAAAGCATTATCTGAAACCATTGCGGCAAACCAGATGGCAAATCCTGCTTTTACACCAATCTCGCTTGCAGAAAAAGTAGGAACTAGGCTTGTGAAAAAATAGGTCAGCGCCACAATTGCATACAAATCGATTGGATTTGCAGCAACACCAAATAAGCGAATTAGGATCACATATTGTGTTGAAAAAATCGCGTATCGAAGTATACTAATTAACTGTACAAGAAGATATGTTGATAATTTAATATGAAGGTTCAACTTTTCGGTATTAAGTAACCTTTGAAACCATTGAAAACGCTCAACCCAGCGCGACAGCCAATTAATTTTAAAGATTCCAAAGAGCAGAAATGTTATCCAAAGTAAAACAACAGCTATTATTAGCCAGTCTGGTATACTTGAGGGTAGTAGGTTAAAACCTTTTACGCTTAGCCACCAAACTACTCCAATTAAACCAAAAAGTAAGGTTGCCATTTGTTGCGTAAAGCTGCACCAGATGGCTAAGAAGCCTGCCTTGCCTCTGGCTTCTGGCTCAATTAAAGCAAGTCGTCCGATAGATTCACCAATCCGATTTGGAGTCAAATGGCCAGCAACAACACCATACCAGACCGATCGCCAGCTTCTCCCGAAGGATATCTGAGTGTAATCAGATAAAATAAATCGCCACTTTATTGCTTCAAGCGCCCATACTATAGGCATCAGGGCGATGGTTAAGATTACCCAATATAGGTTTTGTGATGATAATGATTTTTCAAGAATGTTGGAGATATCCCCCAACCCATTCCATCCAATTTTAATGGCAATAAACGAGTAGGCAAATAATGCAATTGCAATTCTTAATGCTATCTTATGACTTCTTTGCAAGTATCGGCGTTTTGTTTGCTAAGATATAATTTTAAAGTTGATGGCTGTTCATTATTTAACAGATTTGCATCGCTGCCATAAAAAACTCACCTTTGCATCAAACTTAAACAAATGCCAGCAGTACGACCCAAAAAGCAACTTGGACAACATTTCCTTAACGATAAAAACATTGCTAATCGAATAGTTGATAGTTTGAAGGCCGACAAATCGGATTTCATCCTTGAGATTGGTCCGGGCATGGGCGTGATTACTTTTGGATTACATGAGAAATTTGGCAACAAGTTTTATGCTGCTGAAGTTGATTCCGAGTCGGTTGAATATCTAAATAAAACATTACCCGCATTATCGCCCAATTTAATTCTAGGCGATTTTTTGGAGTTAAATCTCAAAGATAAGTTTCAAGGAAACTTAGCCATTATCGGAAATTTCCCATACAATATCTCTTCGCAAATCTTTTTTAAAGTTCTCGAGAATAAGGATTCTGTTAGCGAAGTTGTTTGCATGATTCAGAAAGAGGTTGCCCAGCGAATAAGCGAGAAACCGGGGACAAAAACCTATGGCATTTTAAGCGTTTTGCTTCAAGCCTATTTCGATATTAAATACCTTTTCACTGTAAACGAAGGCGTTTTCACGCCTCCACCAAAGGTTAAGTCTGCAGTAATTAGATTAGAACGCAATAACGTTGTGAAGTTAGATTGCAACGAAGAACTATTTGTTAAAGTGGTAAAGGCAGGATTTAATCAACGACGAAAAACGCTTCGAAACTCAATTCGCTCGGTTTTTCATAATGTTGAACTATCGCCAAGATTTTCAGAACTTCGTCCTGAGCGATTAAGCGTAAAGGAATTCATCGACCTAACCAATGAGGTTGAAAGCCAAATGAATTCCTTTAAAAAGTAAATCAACCAGTTGTGCTAATAGGGTATCTTGATAATCATCAAACACAATCTGCTCTATGCTAGAATGATGTGTTTATCTTGGTGAGACCTTCGTGCTTTTGTGTCTTCGTGGCAAGAATTAGCCACAAAGGCTCTAAGTCTCAAAGAATCACAAAGAAACTATAAGTATAATTGTAAAGCAGTTTAAATTATTATTTTTTTTCAGCAACACCGCAAAACGGCGCCACATCAACACATTTTTACCCTTTTGTATTAATTGCCTCAACAGGGTTTAACCTTGATGCAATCCACGCAGGAATAAATCCTGAAACTATACCTATTGTTGCTGAGATTAGTACCCCTCTGATTATGTTTGCCAGAGTTAAACTGATTGAGAAATCTGTAGTAGCTGATATTAGCACCGTTCCTATAAATATCAAAAGCAAACCAATTACTCCACCAGCAACTGCTAATAATACCGATTCGTAAAGGAACTGTATAAGGATGAAATATCTCTTTGCACCAAGTGCCTTTTGCACTCCAATTATGCTTGTGCGCTCTTTAACTGATACAAACATGATGTTTGCAATACCAAAACCACCAACAAGGATTGAGAAGAAAGCGATTATTCCACCGCCCAAATTTATTGCGCCAAAAATTGCATCTATCCCTGCTTTAATAAGGCTTATTTGGTTTAACGCGAAATCCTCATCATCTAGTGGTTTGATTTTGTGATAAGAACGAAGGATGCCCCTCAACTCGTCATTTAAATCATCGGTAGCAACACCATTTTTTGCTTTAACCATGATAAGCGGACCAGCTCTATCAGGATCAACAATAGTATTTGCAAGACCAACAGGAACAATCACCATTTCGTCATGACTATTTTCGCCAATTGCAGATTTGCCCTCTTTCTTAAACACGCCAACCACCATTGCTTTTCTTCCAGCAATCTTTATATATTTACCTATTGGATCTGCTCCTTGGAATAAATCGTTAGCAAGTTTATTTCCGAGAATTGCTACACCCCTACTAGAACTTAACTCGAAAGATGTAAAGAATCGCCCTTGTTCAATATCAAACACTTTAACCAAATCGTATCCATCGCTAACCCCTTCAATTAGTTGTGTTGCAACTTCGTTTCGTTGGTATTTAACTGTCTTTCTAAAATAAATACAGAATACGGATGACTCAGCTAAGCTGCTTCGTCTACGTATTTCAGCCATATCCTTTAAATTCGGCTGAGGTCTATTCATGTACTTCCACCAAGGATACTCGCCATTACCACCCCATGGCCATTTTTGAACGTATACAACGTTATCGCCAAGCGATTGAATGCTATCCCTAACATTCTTCTCCAAACTATCTAAAATTGTAAAAACAGAAATGATAGCAAAAATCCCGATGGTGATTCCAAATAGCGAGAGGAAAGTACGAAGTTTATTAACCGAAATTGCATGGTAAGCAAATTGCATGCTTTCCCGAGCAACTTTTACTAGGATAATAATAGTTTTAAATGTCTTCTTCATATAATTTTTAATAGTAGTATTTGATAGCTATAATGGTCAAAGGTAATTAAAAAGATAGTATCTCACTTTAGTATCATTGTTAAATACTGTGAACGCTATTGTTAAAGGGAATTTATACTCTACGAACAACATCATTTACCGCAAGAATTAGATTTCAACACAAAATTGTTAAAAAATAATTTATTTTTTTATAATTTAAGCCCTTTGTATAATGGTTAATTCAATGCTTTTAGCCAAATTTACAGCCGAGATTATCAAAAGGTTTTTTAATACCACCAAATAGAACAGTTTTACTGACTATGAATGAGTTAAAACAAATTAAGACAGCGCTAATATCAGTTTTCTATAAAGAAAATCTCGATAAAATTGTGCAAGAGCTCAAACGACTCAACGTTCAGATATACTCGACTGGCGGAACGCTGAGTTTTATTAGCGAGTGTGGTGTTGAGGCAACTCCTGTTGAAGAGTTGACTTCATACCCATCAATTCTAGGCGGAAGAGTTAAAACATTACACCCTAAAGTTTTTGGTGGAATTCTTGCTCGTCGCAATAATGAGAACGATTTGTTTCAACTCCAAGAGTACCAAATACCCGAAATAGATTTAGTGATTGTTGACCTTTACCCATTCGAGGAGACAGTTGCTTCGGGTGCAAAGGAGGCTGATATTATCGAAAAGATCGATATTGGTGGTGTGTCGCTTATTCGTGCTGCTGCTAAGAACTTTAAAGATGTTATCATCGTTTCGTCACGCAATCAATATGGCGATCTTATAGAGATTTTAGAATCAAAGAATGGTGCATCGAGCATCGAGGATAGAAGAAGGTTTGCTGCCGAGGCATTCAATACTACATCAAATTACGATGTGGCCATTTTCAACTACTTTAGTGGCGATTTTCCAAAACCAGCATTCAAGCAGAGTATTCAGAATAATAAAGTTCTTCGATATGGCGAGAACCCACATCAAAAAGGAGTTTTTTATGGTTCATTCGAGAATCTTTTCGAACAAATCCATGGGAAGGAAATTTCATACAACAATCTATTAGATATTGATGCTGCTGTTAACCTTATCGCTGAATTCCAAGAGCCAACTGTTGCTATCTTAAAGCACAATAATGCTTGTGGTTTGGCCTCACGCGCTTCACTTGAGCAGGCTTGGCACGATGCCCTTGCTGGCGATCCTGTTTCAGCATTTGGAGGCGTAATTGTTGTTAACCGAATGGTTGATGTAAAAACAGCAGAGGCAATGAATTCGCTATTCTTCGAGGTGGTTATTGCTCCGGGTTATCAAAGCGAATCATTATCGATACTCACAAGCAAAAAGAATAGGATTATTCTTATTCAGAAGAATTTTGATTTGCCAAAATATCAATATAAATCAATGCTTTCTGGTGCGCTTGTTCAAGAACGCGATGCAAGCATTGAAACTGTAAAGGACATGAAGCCTATTACCGTAAAAGCGCCAACAAGTGAAGAGCTGAACGATTTGGTATTTGCCAACAAGATTGTAAAACATTCGAAATCGAATGCCATCGTGTTTGCTAAAAATCAGCAATTGGTTGCAAGTGGAGTTGGACAAACATCAAGAGTTGATGCGCTAAAACATGCTATTGAAAAGGCTACCAACTTTGGTTTCGATCTAAAGGGCGCTGCAATGGCATCGGACGCATTTTTCCCATTCCCCGATTGCGTTGAGATTGCCCACAATGCAGGTATTACCGCAGTTGTTCAACCCGGTGGCTCGGTTAACGATCAAAAGAGTATCGATTATTGCAATGAGCATGGAGTGGCCATGGTCGCAACAGGAATTAGACATTTTAAACACTAGAAATAATAAAATCAAAATATGGGAGTTTTTTCATTCTTAACACAAGAGTTGGCCATTGACCTAGGAACAGCCAACACCATCATCATACACAACGACAAGATTGTCGTTGATGAGCCCTCGATTGTTGCAATCGATACAGCAACCAATAAACTTATTGCAATTGGTGAGCAAGCGAGGCAGATGCATGGTAAAACACATGAAAACATCAGAACAATTCGCCCTCTTCGTGATGGTGTAATCGCTGACTTTAACGCGGCCGAGCAGATGATTCGCGGGATGATCAAGATGATCAACCCTAAAAACAGGCTTTTCTCACCATCACTTCGAATGGTTGTATGTATTCCTAGCGGAAGTACCGAGGTTGAGATTCGTGCGGTTCGTGACTCTTCGGAGCACGCTGGCGGTCGTGATGTTTACATGATTTACGAGCCTATGGCTGCTGCGCTTGGTATTGGCCTTGATGTTGAAGCTCCTGAAGGAAACATGGTAGTAGACATAGGAGGTGGTACAACTGAGATTGCTGTTATCGCGCTTGGCGGTATTGTTTGTAATAAGTCAATTCGTATCGCCGGTGATGGATTCACTGCCGATATTCAAGCTTACATGCGTCATCAGCATAATATAAAGATTGGAGAACGCACTGCAGAGGATATTAAAATTGCAGTAGGCTCGGCTCTTCCTGATTTGGAGAATCCACCTGCCGATTTCATTGTTCGTGGACCAAACCTTATGACTGCGTTACCAATTGAGGTGCCTATCTCTTATCAAGAAATTGCACACTGTCTCGACAAATCGATATCGAAGGTTGAAGCGGCTATTCTTGGTGTTCTTGAGCAAACGCCTCCTGAACTTTATGCTGATATAGTGAAGAAAGGTATCTACCTTGCTGGTGGTGGCGGATTACTAAAAGGTCTTGACAAGCGCTTAACCGATAAGATTAATATCAAGTTTAGAGTAGCCGAAGATCCTTTACATGCTGTTGCAAGGGGAACGGGTATCGCCCTTAAGAATGTGGATCGATTCCCATTCCTAATGAGATAAAAATTACAACATCAACCTTCAGATTAGAAACCAATGAATAGCCTTTTACGATTTCTTGAGAAGTATCATTTTTTGATTCTTTTTGTTCTCTTAGAAGGCTTTTCAATATGGTTATTGGTAGATCACAACTATTACCAAAAGGCTAGTTTTGGCAAATTTAGCCGTGGGCTAGTTAGCGTTATTGATAACCAGTTAAGCAGTGTTGGAAACTATCTTAATCTGAAACAAAACAATATTGAGCTAAGACTTGAAAATGTAGCGCTTAGGAATGAAATTGCAAAACTCAACAATCGACTTGAAGCCAACAAACAGATTTTAAGCGATTCTATTGGCGGGTCTAAATTCACCTACTCTACTGCGAAAGTGGTTAATAACTCCGTTAATCGGCAGAATAACTTTTTAACCCTCAATGTTGGGTCGAATGATGGGGTGAAGCCTGAAATGGGAGTGGTAACGAAGGATGGAATTATTGGTGTAATTGCTTCTGTGTCGAGCAATTTCTCGACAGTAATTTCATTACTCAATACAGATTTAAAAATTTCGGCGAAGCATCGTCGTTCGGGGATTTTTGGCTCATTACGCTGGGATGGTGATAATTACAGAGAAGCAACCCTTTACGAAATTCCTCAGCATGTTAGCTTAACTCAAGGCGATACAATAGTCACAAGTGGTTTTTCCCCTATTTTCCCTCCAGGTATACCATTAGGAACAATTGAAGAATTTAAATTGAAAGATGGTAGTTTTTACGTTGTAAAGGTGAAGCTTATGTGTGATTTCAAGCGGATTAATCACGTTTATGTTATTAAATCGTTGCAAGCAACTGAAAGAAAACTAATAGAAAACTCAAAGCAAAATGAGTAAACAGTTAGGTCGTTATGCGTTAATATTTATTGTATTACTAGCGCTTCAGATCCTAGTATTAAATAACATTAAACTTGGAGGATTTATCAATCCCTATGTATACGTTCTTTTCATTATGCTTTTGCCTTTTGAAATTCCAAGTTGGTTGCTTTTAGTATTAGGCTTTTCGACTGGGTTAACCATCGATGCTTTTATGGGTACCCTTGGAATGCACTCAACGGCGACTCTTTTTATCGCATTTATGCGCCCGTTTATTCTCTCAAATATATCAACACAAGATACTGCAGATAAAAAGGGAAGTCCAACATTAAGCATGAAAGATGTTGGCTGGTTTGTGAAATACTCACTGCTTATTGTATTTATGCATCACTTCGTTCTATTTTATATCGAATCGTTTACGTTCATCCATTTCTTTTCAACTCTTTTAAGAGTAATATTAAGTTCGCTGGTTACGGTTGTTTTTATTATCATTAGCCAATTCTTTTTTATTCGTAACTAATAAAACACAAAGCAGTGCCACTTAATATAACCACCGATAAGAAGTATATCATATCAAGTGTTATCCTGTTTGTATTTATAGTAATAGTTATAAAACTGTTCATGATTCAAATCGTTGAGCAGTCTTATAAAATGTCGGCTAGTAATAACGTACTTCGCTATATCCCTCAATACCCTGCACGCGGACTGATATACGATCGCAATGGAGAACTAATTGTTTGTAATCAGGCTGCTTACGACCTTATGGTTGTTAAAAATGAAGTTAAGGCATTCGATACTACAGAACTTGCAAGTATTCTAGGTGTAACTAAAGAGCAAATAAAGGCAAGTTTTGCCCAGATTAGAAGAGTTAAGGGCTATTCTCCTTACAAACCATCGGTATTTTTAAAGCAAATTTCTGCACAAACGTACGCCGTGCTTCAAGAAAAAATGTACAAATTCCCAGGTTTTGATGTACATCCCCGTACGCTAAGGACATATCCATTCAATTTGGCCGGTCACCTATTAGGATATGTTGGCGAGGTTGATGAGGATATTATTGCAAAGAACCCGTACTATCAACTTGGCGATTATATCGGAATTAATGGCTTAGAGAAATCTTACGAGAAGGAACTTCGAGGTAAAAAGGGTATCAATATCTATATGGTTGATGTGCACAACCGAATAAAAGGTTCATACGAGGAAGGACGATACGATACAGCTGCCGTTGTTGGGAGTGACTTAATTTGCACAATTGATGCCAAACTACAACTTTATGGCGAGAAGTTAATGACCAATAAGATTGGGAGTATTGTCGCTATCGAGCCTAATACGGGCGAGGTATTGGCAATGATTTCGAGCCCTGTGTACGACCCCGAATTGCTTGTAGGTAGGGATAGAGCGATAAATTACAAATTGCTTCAGAGCGATACGTTAAAGCCTATCTTTAACCGTTCGTTAATGGCCCCTTACCCTCCGGGTTCAACATTTAAAATTGTAAATGGGCTTATCGGTTTACAAGAAGGAGTGACATATCCAACTACTCGATATGGTTGTGCAGGTGGGTACCCAATAGGTAGAGGCGTAGGATGTCACATTCACCCATCACCTTTATCATTCCCTCAAGCTATTCAGATGTCTTGTAATACTTATTTTTGCTATGTTTTTCGCAGTATTATTGATAAACCAGTATTTGGCTCAGTCGAGAATGGGTTCTCGGTTTGGAAAAAACATGTGGAATCGTTTGGGTTTGGTGGTCGATTAGGAATTGATTTGCCCAACGAGCAAAGGGGAAGTGTTCCTTCGGTAAACTTCTATGACAGGTATTTCCGAAAAGGGGGATGGAACTCATTAACAATTATTTCACTTTCCATTGGGCAAGGTGAACTTGGCTCAACCCCATTGCAAATGGCAAACCTTTCATCAATTATCGCAAATAGAGGCTATTACTACTCTCCACATGTTATCAAAGAAATTAAAGGAAACGCTGTAATTGACTCAAAATACACTACCAAGCATAAAACAAGTATCGATTCAACCTGGTTTACCCATGTTGTTGAAGGCATGGATATGGCTGTAAATGGTGGTGCTGGTGGAACAGCATTGAATGCTGCACTGCCTAATATTCGTATTTGTGGGAAAACAGGTACGGCGCAAAATCCCCATGGGGCTGACCATTCAGTATTTATTGCATTCGCACCTAAGGATAATCCGAAGATTGCAATTGCAGTATATATCGAGAATGCAGGTTTTGGAGGTACCTGGGCTTCGCCAATTGCTAGTTTAATGATTGAGAAGTATTTAGCCGACTCAATATCGCGCCCTGATTTAGAGAAATACATATTTGACGCTGTTTTACTCGATCGCCATGCAAGGAAGAAATAGCACATTGGGTGGTCTTGATTGGCCAATAATATTTATCTACATCGCATTGGTGCTGATGGGATGGTTAAATATCTACGCCGCTGTTTATAGTGATGATCATAATAGTATCTTCGATTTCACTCAACGATATGGGATGCAAATGGTTTGGATTATTTTTGCATTTGCTCTTGCTTTGATTATCTTATTAATCGATAGAAGGGTTTACTTTGTTTTCGCCTATTTCTTTTATGGTTTAGCTATTCTTTTACTTATTGCTGCGCTTCTTTTTGGAAGGGTTGTAAATGGTGCTCACTCATGGTTGCAAATTGGTCCTGTTGGGATTCAACCTGCAGAGTTTGCAAAATTTGCTACAATCCTTGCGCTTGCAAAGCTTGTTGGCGTGTATAACTTCAAGATGCTACAGCCCAATTCAATTCTAAAAATCTCATTTATAATCTTACTCCCTGCTTTAATCATCATATTGCAAAACGATACTGGTTCGGCAATGGTTTTTGGGGCATTAATACTCCTGCTTTACCGCGAAGGGTTACCAACATGGTTTCTAGTATTCCTTGTGTTTATGGTTATCATATTCATTATGGTGATTATAGCAAGCAATGCCTTTATTCTGATTTCTCTCTTCTTAATAACCATTGCTTTATTCCTATACTATGGGAACAGGCAAAAGGAGGCACTTGTATATGCTTCTGTATCGATAATACTTGGTCTTGCAATGTATTTAGTTGCTAAATATGGAGGATATAGTATTTCATCAACATACATAATTCTTGCAGCTATGCTTGCAGGACTTCCATTCGCTTTAGTTTTTGCCTTTTTGAAAAGAATGCGACTAGTATATTACTTATCACTATTCTTAATAGTAACAAGTGGATTTGCATTATCTGTAGATTATGGTTTTCATAAAGTTCTCCCAATCCATCAGCAAAAAAGGATAAACGATTTGCTTGGCATTGAAGCTGATCCTCAAGGGTGGGGATACAATGTCAACCAATCAAAGATTGCAATTGGTTCCGGAGGATTCTTTGGAAAAGGATTTTTAGGTGGAACACAAACTAAATTCAACTTTGTACCTGAGCAGAGCACCGATTTTATATTTTGCACAGTAGGCGAGGAATGGGGCTTTTTTGGATCGGTCGTTGTGTTGGCTTTATTTGCTGTACTTCTCTTAAGAATAATAGTGCTTGCAGAACGACAGCGTGAAGCATTTGCTCGAGTATATGGTTACGGTGTAGCTTCAATATTATTTTTTCACGTGGCAGTTAATGTTGGGATGACCATTGGTCTTTTCCCTGTTATTGGTATACCGTTGCCATTCTTCAGCTATGGAGGATCCTCTTTGTGGGCATTTACAATTCTTCTATTCATTTTCATCAAACTCGATTCATCGAGATAGATGCATATCTAAAGGGATGTCAAAATCGTTAACAACAAAGGCTATTATTTCAGGGAATAGGATATTGAATTGTTCCGATATCTTTTGGTAATCGTGGCTTACGAAATTCATTAAGTATTCCGATTTATCGGGTAGAGTGGTAACCGAACTCATAATCTCAATGGCTCGTTTTAATCCTGCCAAATTCTTATAGCTATAAAGCCTGTTGCTTTGAATCATAAAAGGGAGAAACTTTTTAGGCCGTTCGGGTAAAAGCATATAATGCTGAAGCATTTGAAGGTAGAATTTTCGAGTAAATGATTTTAACTCTTCATTAGAGTAATTCTCCCATTCTCGTGCCAGCACATGATCAAAAAGAACATCAACTACAACCCCAGCATATTTCCCATATCCGGGGCGAAGCAACTCGATACAAACATGTGTTGCGGGGTGTTTATCGGTAAAATTATCAATAGCTCGATGAAGGATTATCCCTTTTTGAACGCCATGCGGATAGCTCTCAAAGTGCCTACCTTTAACATAATCGCCAATGAAATTTCCTAAACGAATATTAATATCCGACCCAGATAGGTAGAGATGTGCAAGGAAATTCATTTTTTATTAAATGATATGTTGCTTAAAGTCAGATTTTAACTTTTGGCTTCGCTCAATACAATATCATCTCCATTATCGTTATACTGCATGAGTTTAAACGATTCACCATCCCAAACGCTATAGGTATTGTTAACCAACCAATCACCTAAGATGACAAGATTTGAACTCTCGTTTAAAGGGAAAATAATTGGAGAGTGCCAATGACCGAAAATAAAAAAGTCGTAATGATTTACCAATAGCTCATCACGAGTGAATTTTGTAATCAGCTCATCTTCACCTCTGAATTTATGACTTATCTCTTTTGAATACCTGCTACTTACCGACCATTGATTCCCGAACCAAAGTGAAAAGTTTGGATGTATCCGTGCAAATAGCCACTGTAAAGTTGGACTTGTGAAGATAGATTTCAGCAATTTGTACCCTTTATCGCCTTTGCCGAGTCCATCGCCATGCGCTAGGAAGAACTTTTTACCGTAAATTTCTTTTAAAAGAGGTTTGTGATGCATTTCTACACCAATCTCTTCCTGAAAATAGTTGAACATCCAAACATCGTGGTTTCCGCTAAAGAAGTAAACAGGAATACCAGCATCGGTAAGTTCGGCAATTTTACCAATAAAACGGTTATACCCTTTAGGAACTACTCTGCTATACTCAAACCAAAAATCGAAAATATCGCCAAGAAGGTATAGCTCCTCAGCATCACTTTTAATGCTATCGAGCCAACGCACAAACATCTTTTCACGCGGAAGACTCTCCTTATGATTTGGGAGCCCTAGATGTAAATCTGATGCAAAATATACCTTTTTACCGTTCATTGAGTTATAGTATCTCGCGAAGTTTTTTCTTAAGCTCTTCGCCAAAAAGATTTTTACCTACTATTGTATGGTTTTTATCAATAAGGTAGTTTGTTGGAAGTTGAGTTACGTTATATTTTTTTGCATCCTTAGAACCATTTGGGTTTAATTCGCAAACATTTATCCCTGGTAACGAAACCGATTCAATAGCATTTACCCATTCGTCCCGATTAGTATCTAAGGAAACATGGTAAATCTCAAACCCTTTTCCTTTAAATTGTTTGTATGTTTCAATAAGTTCACGAATATCCATCATGCTTTGCTGATCAAATGATGCCCAGAAGTTTAGAAGGACTACTTTACCTTTTAAACTTGAAAGTTTAATGACATCACCTTTGGGGGTGCTTAATGAAATATCTGGAATTGATGAAACTGATTGGCTTATGATATTCTTTATTTTTGCACTGGAGATAATCCCTTCCATCCTTTTTATATCAGCTAGCATTCCTTTAGTATAATCAGAATTTGGGTATAAGGCTCGTAATGATGAGGCCACTGCCTTAAAAAGGATAAGATCCTCGCTTTTATCGAAAACAAAAAAATCGTTATCGAATTTTTGGTAAAGAGCCATTACACTTGCTCTAGACATGGTGTTCTTCCATATAAATCTAGAATTGTAGGCTCTTTGCGTATCAATTACAGCAAAATATTCCTGTTCGATTAACTTCTTTTTTATCTCATCCTGCGTGCTGTTATATTTTTCTTTTAGATCAATCAGTTTGCCTTTTGATTCTAATAGTTTGGATGATAAATCCTTGCTAAGTTGAGAGCCTTTTGAGCCGATGACAGTGTAATCGTTAACCTTTTCTGTATCGATAATTAAATTGAGTTTCTCCTTGGGCTCGCAAAGTAAAGTAATCTCACCTTGTCCTTTAATTCTTACTACAAAGAATGTTGGCTCAACTACTTCACTAATTTTGAACCTAATATCATTGTCCCCTTTTGAAATTTCGGTAGAATCGACAATTTCTGATTTTGAAAAATTTAATTTATCGATATAGACCTGTGAATCTTTTTTGGTCTTAATTTTTATGTTAATAACTACTGTATCTTTATTGCTGCATGAACTTGCAAATAGGATTGATCCCACAACACAAAACCCTAAATACTTTCTTAATAAATTCATCTTCTTTTGTTTATCAAAATTCAACTTCGAAAATAATCTAATCTTAACTTCTTGCTAATTATAGCAAATTTAATAATTCAATTGGAATAAAAATCATTTAAGGAAAAAGGCCACTATTTTGGCATTAGTTCGGCAAGTTTCAACCTGAGTTTTTCTCCATTTAGATTTACTGCCTTAATTACACCCCACCTATCAATAATATAGTTCGATGGAATACTTGAAACTTTAAGCGTATCAAGCAACTTTGAGTTGTACATATCTGGCAAACTAGCACTGTGCCAAGTTATGCTATCTCTTACAATTTTAGCTTTAAGGGAATCAACGTTTATTCCAAGCGAAATTTGTACAAGCGCTAAGCCTTTTGGCGAGAATTCTTTGAATAGCGTTTTAATTTTCTCTTCGTTTTTATCACAAAGAGCACACTCCGAGCCGCCAAAATTGATTAGCATGTACTTGTACCAAATGCCGCTATAGAATAAACTTTCACCCGAAACTAATGGAAATCCTATGTTTGGTAGTGTTTCTCCTATTTTGAATGTATTGCTCCGCTTGCTACTTCTCTCAAAAAGCGAATCGAGTTTTTGGATTTTGGAGTGATAATCGAGTACAATTTTGTTTGATGAATATACCGACATTAAGGTTGAGTCGACTAAACGGAATAGCTTGCGATCCTTTGTATAGTCGAAAACAGGGTGCATTGAATCGTAAGATTGAAATAATGCTAAAATGGATGCAGGGGAGAAAGTGTTATCCATAATAAATCCATGGACAAATTCTTTATGATTTTTAAGTTTAATTTGATAAAGGCTATCAACTAAATTTTTAATTGAGTCAACCTTAATATTATGGAGGCTAGTTTGGTAAACGCTTTTAAGTGAATCGATTTGAAGTTTTGTTTCCTGCAGTCTTTCTGATAAAATCTGAACTAAAGCCGAACCTTTAGAGCCTAACACATAATAATCGCTCAAGTTAGGGCTTGAGGAATGCACACGAACTTCATCGCCTGGCTGAATGAGCAAAATGATTTGCGATTGGTTTTTTTGTAACCCAATTGAAATAAACGTTGGATTCTCTGTTTTTAGTTCAAAGCTAAATTTACCATTTGAACTTGTTTTAAACGAGTCGATAAGAGCAAGAGAATCGCTTTCGAATTTGCTAATAAAAAGGTAGGTTTTTGGACTTTCTTTAAATTCTCCTTCAATTAAAACCCTATCAATTCGATCTACACATCCTTGGATTGCGAGTAAACAAAAAACTATAATCAGAAAGAATGAATTCTTTTTTTCTATAAAAATCATTAAACAAACTTTTAAGTTCAAAATTAGATGATATATATCATTTATAATCAGATGTATTGCTCAAATGTTCATCGCTTGTGCAATTCATAATGTTTACACAAAGTTAACCAAAATTTAAAAGGAATTTATAACCTTTTAGTCTTAAAAAAGCCCTAAATTGTCTTGAGATTTCACAGTTAATTAATCATAGTGTGAGTTATCTCAAAGAATCTGCAAAATCAATGTTTTTTATTTTTTAAGAAACAAAAAATACCTTAGGGTTCCTTGAATTTGAACATGCTTAATGAGGTGTTGTTATTATTTATCAACTATTAATCTAAACCCATGAAATACCTTGAGTTTGATAAAAACGAATTGGTTAACCTTGAGTACTCTCTTAATAGGGAAATATTAAGTACCAATAGGGCTGGTGGATACTTCAGCACAACAATAGTGCTTTGTAATACTCGTAAATATCACGGGCTAATGGTTCTTCCTCTCGATCAATTCGATCGCGAGCCACACGTTCTCCTCTCTTGTATTGATGATACAATCATTCAGCATGGACAACATTTTAATTTAGGTATCCATCGATATCCAGGTATTTACGAACCGCGTGGGCATAAGTATATTATCGATTTTGATTACGAGCCCACACCAACCGTTACATATCGGGTTGGAGGGGTAATACTTAAAAAAGAGTTGCTTTTTGTGCACAACGAGGAGCAATTTATGGTTCGATATACCCTTTTGGAGGCAAAAAGTCCAACAAAATTGAGGATTAAGCCATTTTTGGCTTTTAGAAATGCTCACAGTCTTAGCAAATCGAATATGTGGGCTGATACCCGTTACAAAGAAATTCCAAATGGAGTTAGGTATAGGCTATATACTGGATTTCCTTATTTACACATGCAGCTAAATAAGAGAAATGACTTTGTTGCTTCGCCAGATTGGTACTATAACATTGAATATAAAGAGGAAATTAATCGTGGATATGAGGGTCACGAAGATTTGTTTGTTCCCGGATTCTTTGAAGTTTCAATTAAAAAAGGCGAAAGCATAATATTTTCAGCTGCAACTAGCGAGGCTAGCCCTATTACTTTAACCAAAAAGTTTAATGCTGAGTTGTTGAAGCGACCTGCCAAGAATAGTTTTGAAAATTGCTTGAGGAATGCAGCACATCAATTTATAATACATCACGAAAAGTTCACCAATATTATTGCGGGTTACCCATGGTTTGGCCAATGGGGACGCGATACGTTTATTTCTCTTCCTGGGTTAACTTTAGCTGTTGATGATCCTAAATCGTGCAAAGCAGTACTCGATTCGCTGTCATCTGAACTAAAAAACGGCCTGTTTCCTAATGTGGGAAGAGCAAAGGCTGCAGCCTTTAATTCTGTTGATGCTCCGCTTTGGTTCTTTTGGGCAGTTCAACAATATGCTGAATATACCAAGAATAAAACCGAAGTTTGGAAGGATTACGGTAAAAAGATGAAAGCCATTCTAAAAGGGTATCACGAAGGGCTATCATTCAACATTAAAATGCATGAAAATGGTTTGATTTGGGCTGGCGAAAAGGGCTTTGCCCTTACTTGGATGGATGCTGTTGTCAATGGCAAGCCAGTTACTCCTCGCATTGGATTCGATGTAGAGATAAATGCGCTTTGGTATAACGCGCTAATGTTTTCCATCGACCTTGCCATTGCAAATAAGGATAGCAAATTTGTGAAACAATGGTTGCCAATCGCTGAACTTTCAAAGCGTTCATTTAATGAGATGTTCTGGAATGCCGATAAAAACTATCTCGCTGACTATGTTGATGAAGAAGGACAAAATCTTTATGTTCGACCAAATCAAATATTTGCCGCTTCATTGCCTTATAGCCCAATTGATGATGAGAGAAAACGTGCCGTTGTTGATGTTGTTGAAAGAGAACTTTTTACTCCTAAAGGGTTGAGGACGTTAGCTCCCAAAAATCCCGAATACAAGGGACGATACGAAGGTGATCACGTAACTCGCGACCTTGCTTACCATCAAGGAACTGTTTGGCCATGGTTACTTGGGCATTTCATGGATGCATATTTCAAAATATATGGCAAATCAGCCATTCCGCTTGGACAGAAAATTATAGAATCGTTTAAGAGCGAAATGTGTACTCATGGCATTTGCTCCATTGCAGAGGTTTACGACGGAGATCCACCACAACGTCCTAATGGTTCAATATCTCAAGCATGGAGCGTTGCAGAGATATTGCGAGTTTTGAAATTAGTTGAAAAGTATAGTTGATTTTAATAAGAATGATTTCATGAGGGTTTTAATGTTCGGATGGGAGTTTCCACCTCATATTACTGGGGGATTAGGTACTGCCTGCTATGGTCTGACGCAAGGATTAGCAAAGAAGGGCTTAGAGGTTATTTTCGTTGTGCCAAAGGCATTTGGCGACGAGGATAAATCGTTCATCCGTTTGGTTGCTGCTGAGGATATTGATGTAAATCTTTCCAAAGTGGAGCTGGAAGAGTTTTGGCGTAAAATTCACTACCTCGAAATCAGCTCTAATATTGTGCCTTATATCGATCCTGTAGAGTATGCACGGTTAATTGAGCAAGCCGAGTTGGAGAAAACGATACTGAATGAGTCAACAACAAAACGTAAATTTCAATTTTCAGGGAAGTATGGCATTAACCTTATGGATGAGGTTACTCGTTATGCGCTTATCGCATCGAATTTGGCATTATCTCAGCAGTTTGATATCATTCATGCACACGATTGGCTAACCTACCCTGCAGGCATTGCTGCCAAAATGGTTTCGGGAAAACCATTGGTTGTTCATGTTCATGCAACAGAGTTTGACCGAAGCGGAGAGAATGTCAATAAAAATGTTTTTGAAATTGAGCGCCGTGGAATGGAGGTTGCTGATAGGGTTATCACCGTAAGCAATCTTACACGAAATATAGTTATCACAAGGTATGGAATACCCGAAGAAAAGGTTGTAACCGTTCATAATGCAGTCGATTTTGGTTCCGATTTTAAGATGGATGAATTCACAAAGAAAGTTCCTGAGCAAATTGTTACTTTCTTAGGTAGAGTAACTTTCCAGAAGGGTCCCGATTACTTTGTTGAGGCAGCCAATAAGGTTTTGCAAAAGAATCAAAATGTCCGTTTTGTGATGGCAGGTAGTGGCGATATGCTTAATCGAATGATTAAACGTGTTGCTGAGCTGGGCATCTCTAATAAATTCCATTTTACGGGATTTCTTAAAGGGCCTGATGTTAATCGGATGTTTCAGATGAGCGATGTTTATGTTATGCCATCGGTATCCGAGCCATTTGGGATTAGCCCGCTCGAGGCAATGCGTTCAAATGTTCCGGTGATAATTTCAAAGCAATCGGGGGTTGCTGAAGTTTTGAAATACGCAATAAAAATAGATTTCTGGGATATCGATGCAATGGCCGATAGCATTTATGGGCTCCTTAACTACAAAGCGTTGTCTAACTTTTTCATTAAATATGGACAGGAAGAGGTTAATAACCTCAAGTGGGAGAATGCCGCCGACGGCATTAAAGGGATTTACGAATCAACTATTCAAGAAAAGCAATAAGAGATAATATATGAAGACGATTTGCTTCTATTTTCAGGTTCATCAGCCGTTTAGGCTTCGCAGGTATCGATTTTTTGATATCGGCGAATACCATAACTACTTCGATGAATTCGCCAACCGTTCCATAATGCGAAAGGTTGCCGAAAAATGTTATTTACCTACTAATAAGTTAATGCTTGATCTAATAAATGAGTTTGGATCAAGATTTAAGATAGCCTATTCAATATCAGGAACAGCCCTCGATCAATTCGAGATGTATGCTCCTGATGTGATTGAGAGTTTTAAGAAGCTTGCCGATACCGGTTGTGTTGAGTTTCTTGCCGAAACCTATTCTCACTCGCTTTCCGCGTTAAAAGATCGAAAAGAGTTCGAAAACCAGGTTGCAGCACAGAGCAAAAGGGTTGAGGAGTTATTTGGCGTAAAACCTAAAGCATTCCGAAACACAGAATTAATCTATTCTGATGAAATTGGTGCAATGGTTGCCGATATGGGCTTTAAAGCAATGCTTACCGAGGGGGCAAAGCATATCCTTGGCTGGAAAAGTTCAAACTATTTATACACCAACGCTATCAATCCAAAGCTTAAACTTCTGCTTAAGAATTTTAGGTTGAGCGATGATATTGCTTTCCGATTCTCAAATAAAGGTTGGAGCGAGTGGCCGTTAACTGCCGAAAAATATGTTTCATGGTTAAAAGACATTGCTCCTCGCGATGAGATTGTAAACCTGTTTATGGATTATGAGACATTTGGTGAGCATCAGTGGGCTGAAACGGGTATCTTCGACTTTATGCATGCTTTTCCACGCATGGTTTTTAAGGATGAGACTTTCGAGTTCTTAACACCTTCGGAGGCAGCCGACAAGCACCAACCTGTTTCGGTTTTACATGTACCTCACCCCATTTCATGGGCTGATGAGGAGCGCGACCTAACAGCGTGGCTGGGTAACGATTTGCAGGATGAGGCATTTGACAACCTCTACTCTCTATCTGAAAAGGTTGCAAGGGTAAACGATGCTGATATTCAGCGTGATTGGAAATATCTACAAACAAGCGACCATTTCTACTATATGTGTACAAAATGGTTTAGCGATGGTGATGTTCATAAATACTTTAACCCTTACGATACCCCCTATGATGCCTTCATTAACTTTATGAATATTCTCAGTGATTTTACATTAAGAATAAATAATTGTATTACCCAGCAAGACAAAGATCATATTGCACCCGAAGAAGTTGATGGTGTGATCAGCATCCTTGAAGCAAGGATAGCCGAACTTAAAAAACTTCAGAAAAAGACTCCTAAGGCTAAAGTTTCTAAAAGTAGTAAGATACCTTTAGCGAAAAATAAAGAGGTAAAAACAAAACCTTTGGTTAAAAAAACGACAAAAGAAAAAGCGTTAACCAAAACAAAAGCAACAAAGAAGCCTGTTGCGGTTAGTAAAAAGAAGAAATAATTGAAAGCGTTAAAACTCAACCAAAAATGAAAGAGAAGTTATTGAAACCAGACTATCTGTTTGAAGTTAGCTGGGAGGTGTGTAATAAGGTTGGTGGAATCCATACAGTGATATCAACTAAGGCTCTGTCGCTTATCAATGAACTTAAAGATAACTACATCCTTATTGGACCAGACGTATGGCGCGATACAGAACACAATCCTGAGTTTATCGAAGATCCTCATCTTTTTGCATCGTGGAAATACAAGGCTCTCGAAGAAGGCATTACAGTTAGAATTGGCCGATGGAATATACCCAGCAATCCTATTGCTATTATTGTCGATTTTACAAAGCATATTCCTCAAAAGGATGAGATTTTTAAGAAGTTTTGGGAAGAGTACAAACTCGATTCTATTACAGGGCAGTGGGATTATACTGAGCCAGCCCTTTTCGGATATGCCGCTGGGCGAGCAATCGAAAGTTTTACAAACTTCCACCTAAGCTTTAGGCATCGAGTTGTTGCACAATTTCACGAGTGGATGACTGGAACAGGACTTTTGTACTTGAAAAGCACGATGCCTCAAATAGGCACTATTTTCACAACCCACGCAACAGTTTTAGGAAGATGTATAGCAGGGAATAATATTCCACTTTACAGCAAGCTCGATAAATATAATCCCGAAACCAAAGCCCGCGAATTTAATGTTGCCTCAAAACAGTCGCTCGAGAAAGTGTCGGCTAATCAGGCTGATTGCTATACTACTGTAAGCGATATTACTGCTAAGGAGTGTGTACAGTTTCACGAAAAGGCTGTTGATTTGGTAACTCCAAATGGTTTTGAGGACACGTTTGTGCCTACAGAAGAAGAGTTTCAACTGCGAAGAATTGAAGCCAAAATAAAATTCTACGAAGTGGCCGAAGCATTGCTTGCACGACCTGTTTCAAAGGATGCTCTAATCGTTGGAATTGGTGGTCGTTATGAGTTTAAGAATAAGGGAATTGATGTTTTCATTGATGCGTTGGGTAAATTGAATAAAACAGAAAACCTCGACAAAGAGGTGTTGGCATTTATTCTTATCCCTGCAAATCATCATGGTCCACGTAAGGATGTCTTTAAAAACTTACAGGATAAGGATACCGACAATGTAATCGTGCTAAGCAATTCATATATCACGCACTATCTCATCGATCCGGAGTACGATCCAATTCTTAATAGAATCAAAGCGGTTGGTTTAAATAATTCCGAAAACGATAAGGTTAAGGTTTTCTTTGTTCCTAGCTATCTCAATGGCGATGATGGAATCTTTGATAAGCACTACTACGATATGCTTATTGGAATGGACATTACTGTATTCCCATCGTATTATGAACCTTGGGGTTATACTCCTTTGGAAAGTTTGGCTTTCCATGTGCCAACAATTACTACAACCCTTGCAGGATTTGGCAACTGGGTAAATACATACGTAGCGGTATCTCATCAAGGGATAAAAGTTATAACTCGAACCGATGATAACGATCAGGAGGTTATATTTCAAATCGCAGAATCGTTGAAAGAGTTTGTTGCGCTCGATAATCAGGAACGAAATCGGATAAAAGATAACGCCTACGAGGTGTCTAAAATTGCTCTTTGGAGCAATTTGGTTGCTTACTATTATAAGGCCTACAGTATCGCATTGAAAAAGGTTGAGGGACGAACTCAGCAATTTACTGATCGCTACAGGAAGGAGAAATTGCCATCGATCGATAGGAAATATAGACTTAACAAGCCTAACTGGGTTCGTTTATTAGTACAAAAGAACATTCCCGAAAAGCTTAGCGCTCTCGATGAACTCTCGAAAAACCTTTGGTGGTCATGGAATCCTGATGCAGTAGATCTGTTCGAATCCATCGATCCTGATCTTTGGGTAAAATGTGAGCAAAATCCTATTCTTTTCCTCGAAAAAATTAGCTTTAACAGGTATCAAGAATTGGATAGCGATGCCGCTTTTGTTGAACGGCTTCATGCTATCTATCTTCGATTCACGAGCTACATGATGAATAAGTATAAGCGTAAAGAGCCAAAAATTGCTTATTTCAGCATGGAGTTTGGATTGCATACATCGCTTAAAATTTATTCTGGCGGTCTTGGTGTGCTTGCTGGCGATTACTTAAAGGAGGCTTCCGACCGAAATACTGATATCGTTGGAGTAGGTCTATTCTATCGGTACGGTTATTTCACCCAGCAGCTTTCATCATCAGGGCAGCAAATTGTAACGTACGATCAGCAAAATTTCACGCAAACACCCGCAGAACCTGTGCGCGATGAGAATGGGAAATGGCGAACAATTAGCATCGCTTTTCCAGGCAGGAATTTAAATGCTAGAATTTGGAAAGTTGAGGTTGGTCGTACAGATTTATATTTACTCGATACTGATTTTGAGGAGAATCATGCTCAGGATCGAAGCATTACCCACCACTTGTACGGTGGTGATATCGAAAATAGGTTTAAGCAGGAGATGCTACTAGGGATTGGGGGAATTCGTGCCCTTAAGGCACTTGGAATCTATCCCGATATTTTTCATATAAATGAAGGTCATGCTGCGTTTATCGGCCTTGAGCAGCTTAGAGGCTATATTCATGATGAGAAGTTATCTTATCCAGAAGCGCTTGAGATTGTTCGCGCCAGTAGCCTTTATACAACGCATACTCCAGTTCCTGCAGGGCACGACTCTTTTTCTGAGGATATTGTCCGTACGTACATGTCGCATTACCCCGATAGGCTTAAGATAACTTGGAGTCAATTCATGGATTTGGGTCGGATGGTTCCTGGAAATGCAACCGAAAAATTCTCGATGAGCCACTTAGCTATCAACCTTTCGCAAGAGGTTAACGGGGTTAGCTGGCTGCATGGCGAGGTTAGCAAAAAGATGTTTGCAGGCCTTTGGCCAGGCTATTTCCACGATGAGTTGCATGTTAGCTATGTTACCAATGGCGTTCACTACCCAACTTGGACTGCTAAAGAGTGGCGAAGCCTTTATGAAACTGCAAATCCCGAATCAACCGACGATTATCCAAAACCTGGCTGGGATAAAGTGTCGAATATCCCAGATGAAAGGATATGGTCGATTCGTAATCATCAGCGATTGCTATTGATCGATCTAATTAGAACGCGTTTAAATAACCCCGATATTATCAAATTTGAAAGTCCTCGCCATGTTGTTGAAATTCAAGAAAAACTTGACGATAAGGTTTTAACCATTGGATTTGCCAGACGGTTTGCTACTTACAAAAGGGCTTATCTTCTATTTAAGGATCTTAATCGATTGAGTGAGATTTTGAATAATAAGAATATGCCAGTACAACTATTTTTTGCTGGTAAGGCGCATCCTAATGATAAGGCAGGACAAGATTTGATTAAGCGGATTATTGAGATTTCAAAAATGCCTGAGTTCTTAGGTAAAATACTATTCTTGCAGAACTACGACATGGAACTTGCCCGTAAGATGGTGCAAGGGGTTGATATATGGCTAAATACGCCAACGCGTCCCCTTGAGGCATCTGGAACCAGTGGGCAGAAAGCTGCCATGAATGGAGTGCTTAATTTCAGCGTGTTAGATGGATGGTGGGTTGAAGGTTACCGCGAAGGTGCAGGTTGGGCAATACCGCAAGAGAATATCTATCCGCAACAGGATTTTCAGGATGAGCTCGATGCTGAACTAATCTATTCAACATTAGAAAACGAGATAGTACCAATGTACTATGAACGTAATCAAAATGATATCCCCGAAAAATGGGTTTCGTGCATTAAGAAATCAATCTCGCAGGTTGCATCGAATTTTACAACCACTCGAATGATGAGGGACTATGAAACCCGATTCTACTTCAAACTCTTTGAGCGTTCAAAGCTGATGAGAGAAAACGACTTTGAAATTGCCAAAACGTTATCGGGCTGGAAAAAGCACATCTCTAAAGCATGGGATACCCTTGAGGTAATTCAGGTGAAACAGTTTAATGCTGCCTTTGAGGCAATAATCTTGGGCAAAGAGTATACCTCTGAAGTGATAATCGATTTAGGCGAACTCTGTGTTGAAGATATTGGAATTGAACTTGTAGTTGTTGATTTAGTTGAGACAAATGAGACCAAAATCAAACGTATCCACGAGTACACCCTAAGTGCTCTCGATGGAAATAGAGCAACTTTCAGCTTAAGCATTATTCCCGTTGAGCCAGGTGCATTCGATTGTGGCGTAAGGATATTTGCTAAGCACCCAGAACTTCCACATAGAATGGATTTCAGTATGGTGCGCTGGGTCTAATTTACAACCAAATTATCCTTTAAATGCCCCTTGAGTTAATATATCCAAGGGGTATTTAAATTTATTCAAATGTATATCTTACTCAAAACAATCAACAATAATAAGCCAACCATCAACGATACATAGTCAATCATCAACATTAAAGCACTTTGTAAAAGTTTTTCTTTAAATAATCAAACCAAATTTGCACCTTTGTTTACTTTCAGAATTGCAGTATGATTATTGTTCAAAAGCCAGATCAGCTCGAGGGGAAAAAAACAGTCCTTACCATGGGATTTTTCGATGGTGTTCATCGTGGGCATCGAGCACTTAGCGATTTGGTTCTTAAACGTGCATCTGAACTAAAACTCTGCTCTGCAGCCCTAACCTTTTGGCCACATCCAAGGCTAGTTTTAAATAAAGATCCCCATAAACTGAGGTTCTTAACAACGCTTAACGAGAAAACAAGAATATTCTCACGCCTAGGTTTCGACTTCTTTATCATTCAGGAGTTTAATAATTCATTTGCCCACCTATCTGCCGAGGATTTTATCAAGTTGATTGTCAATTCATACAATGTAAAGCATTTAATCATTGGTAAAGAGCATAGGTTTGGACGAAATGCCGAAGGTAATATTAACACCATTGAACAGTTTGCCTCTAAATACGATTACACATTTGAAGAAGTTGATATTATTGAACAAAACGAAACCAATATAAGTTCCACAAAGATTAGGGATGCCCTAAGTAATGGTGAAATTGAAAAGGCAAACCTAATGTTAGGCTATCCTTATCTACTTACTGGCACCATTGAATCAGGTTCTCAAGTAGGACGCAAAATAGGTTTTCCTACTGCCAATATCAGACCTATCGATCCTCTTAAATTGATTCCTGCTGATGGAGTATATGCTGTATTTCTCAATATCAATGGGAAAATCGAGAAAGGCATGATGAATATCGGAAACCGACCCACCGTTGACAAAACTCAACAACATACAATCGAAGTACACATCCTCAACTTTGATCAAGATATTTACAACAATCGAATTGATGTTGCTTTAATAGAGAGAATCAGGGATGAGAAGCGTTTCCAAGGCATCGATGAGCTAAAGGCTCAACTCGAAATTGACAAAGTAAACATTATGAACATTCTTAGCGTTTATGATTCAAACAATTTCGAAAACTATTTCATAACTTTGCCGCGAACAATTGTATAGTAACTAATCAAACAAACAATAAATGGAACAACTACTTGTAGAATCAATACCCTACAAGGTAAGCGATATTTCGCTTGCAGATTGGGGACGTAAGGAAATCAGCATCGCTGAAAAAGAGATGCCTGGTTTAATGGCAATTCGTGCCCGCTACTCCGCTGCAAAACCTTTAAAAGGAGCAAGAATCACTGGCTCATTACATATGACCATCCAAACTGCCGTTCTTATTGAAACATTAAAAGAACTTGGTGCTGATGTTCGTTGGGCGAGCTGCAATATTTTCTCAACTCAAGATCATGCTGCTGCTGCAATTGCAAAAGCAGGCATCCCAGTTTTTGCATGGAAAGGCGAAACCCTTGAAGAGTACTGGTGGTGTACAGCGCAAGCGCTATCATTCCCTGGTGGTAAAGGTCCAACCCTTATTGTTGACGATGGCGGTGATGCAACCCTTTTCCTTCATTTAGGCTTTAGATCTGAAAAGGATGCAAGCGTTCTTAATAAGAAGGCTGAAAATCATGAGGAGCAAGTAATACTGGATCTACTAAAGAAGATTTTATCAGAAGATAACCAGAAATGGCATCGCCTAGTTAAAGAATTAAAGGGCGTTTCGGAAGAGACTACAACTGGTGTTCATCGTCTATATCAAATGAAAGAGAAGGGCGAACTTCTTGTACCTGCAATTAACGTAAACGACTCGGTTACAAAGAGTAAATTCGATAACCTTTACGGTTGCCGCGAATCGCTTGCCGATGGCATTAAACGTGCTACCGATGTAATGATTGCTGGCAAAGTAGTTGTAGTTTGTGGTTATGGTGATGTTGGTAAGGGTTGTGCACATAGCATGCGCTCATATGGTGCAAGAGTTATAATCACAGAGATAGATCCAATTTGTGCCTTACAAGCTGCAATGGAAGGTTTCGAGGTTAAACCTATTGAAGAAACTCTTCCTGAAGGTAATATCTACGTAACTACAACCGGTAACTGCGATATCATTACCCTTGAGCATATGCTTGCCATGAAAGACCAAACCATTGTTTGCAACATCGGGCACTTCGATAACGAGATACACGTTGATAGGCTAAATGCTGCTCCAAACGTTAAAAAGGTGAACGTAAAACCGCAGGTTGATCAATACTTCTTTCAGGATGGTCGTTCAATCTTTATCCTTGCCGAAGGTCGTTTGGTTAACCTTGGCTGCGCCACTGGTCACCCAAGTTTCGTAATGAGTAACAGTTTCACAAACCAAACTCTTGCTCAAATTGAACTTTGGACTAAGAACCTTGCTGTTGATGTTTACCGCTTACCAAAGCATCTCGACGAAGAGGTTGCTCGCCTTCACCTTGAGCAAATTGGCGTTAAGTTAACCAAGCTAACTCAAAAACAAGCTGATTATATCGGCGTTAAACCCGAAGGTCCTTATAAGCCTGAACACTACAGGTACTAAAAGGAAAAGCTGCTTCGGCAGCTTTTTTTGTTTCTGAACTTAACCTCAAAAGGGTTTGAAACCCTTTTGGGGTTATAATAAAACAACGAATAACAATTTTATCTACATTAGTAGATTGAATTATAACCTCAATACTATGGCAAAGAAAGAGGGTCTTTTTAAGAGAGCATTTAAATACTATCTTAAAGTTCAGCAGTTTCTGCTTAAAGATTTATGGAGCGTAAAACTCGAAGAGTATCCTCCAAAAATGAAATTCCTTTTTAAGTATCTGCGTGTAATCATTCTTGCTTTAAGGGGTTCGGTAGAGAATAAAGTAACCGTTAGAGCCTCTGCCCTAACCTACTATACGCTGATGTCAATTGTACCAGTGCTTGCAATGGCTTTTGGTATTGCGAAAGGGTTTGGGGCTGACAAATACTTGGAAAAAGAGTTGAAAGAAGGATTAGAAGGACAGGGTGAAATAGCCGACAAACTTGTAACCTTTGCAAACTCTCTGCTTGAGAATACAGGAGGAGGATTAATTGCTGGAATTGGCGTTATTTTTCTCTTCTACTCTGTTTCCAAAATTTTCAGTAGTATTGAGACAGCCTTTAACGATATATGGAAGATTGAAAAACCTAGAACGATAGTTCGGAAGTTCACCGACTACCTATCAATGATGCTAATTGCGCCAATCCTTCTAATCGCCTCTAGTAGTATATCGGTTTTCCTTGCAACACAACTCGATACAATTGGTAAACAAATTGAGCTTATTGGGTATGTTAGCGAGTATCTGATGTTTGCTTTAAACTTTATACCACTTTTCCTTATCTGGATACTGTTTAGCGTTGTGTACATTGTGATGCCAAATACCAAGGTATCCCCTCAATCAGGAATCATATCGGGTATCATTGCTGGTACAGCATTCGTTGCAACCCAATGGATTTATATCGATTTTCAAATTGGGGTATCGAAATTTAACGCGATCTATGGTAGTTTCGCTGCCCTGCCATTGCTATTAATTTGGCTACAGGTTAGCTGGATGATTGTTCTGTTTGGTGCTGAAGTTTCATTTGCAAATCAGAACATTGATTTATACGAATTTGAGGCCGAATCGGAGCATATCAGTTCAAGTTCCAAACGAACACTATCTCTTCTTGTAGTAAACCTAATCGTAAAACGATTCGAAAAGGGGGAAGATCCTTTAACAGCGCTAGAACTTTCTCAAAATCTAAAAATTCCAGTTAGGCTGATGAGAGCGCTATTAAACCAACTGATTGAATGCCGAATTATCTCCGAAACTATCGATAGCAAAACCAAGAGCATTGCTTACCAACCCGCACAGCATATCGATAATTTTTCGGTTTCGTATGTTTTCAATTCACTTGATAACTTAGGCACTACAATTGAACCAAGCATTCCTGAAATGGGCAGAATCATGATGATTCATAGTGCTTTTACCGAAAAAGTTGATGGTTTAAAAGAGAATGTGCTTGTTAAGGAAATTTAGCAAAACCTTTTATCTAGTCGATTTGTTGAAATATCTTTATGCCCTAAAACTTCCATTATGATAGATGTTTGGAAACAATACTTTATTGGCCTTAAAGTGAAGAATAACATTTACTTGATGCTTATCTGGCGCTTTTTGCTGGTAATGATACTTTTCTCGGCATGCCGTATTCTCTTCTACCTATTCAACCAAGGATTTTTCCCAAACATCACGTTTGATGGGATGATGCGTATTATGAAGGGTGGGCTAGCATTTGACACAACCGCAGTCCTTTACACAAACATTTTCTATTTCATCCTCTTCCTACTCCCATTCACCTTTAGATATAACAACATCCACCAGATTATTTTAAAATACCTTTTCTTTATCACCAATGGGATTGCGCTGCTTGCCAACTGCACCGATATTATTTACTTCCAGTTTACCCTACGAAGAACAACAGCATCAGTATTCAGCGAGTTTAAACACGAAACCAACATGGGCTCGCTCCTACCCAAGTTCATGGTCGATTACTGGTATATCGTGCTTATTTGGATTGCTCTTGTTGCTATTCTTGTACTTGCATATGGCAAAATTTCAAAACCAAATCCAACCAAGGGATGGAAAGGTCATCTAGTATATTTTATTAACGGAGCTGCGCTGCTACTCCTTTTTGCTTTTCTGATGGTTGGAGGATTACGTGGCGGATTCAGGCATAGCACACGTCCCATTACTATTAGCAATGCCGGACAATACGTTACAGAACCGCTTGAGGCAGCAATTGTGCTAAACACCCCTTTTGCAGTTTATAGAACGCTTCAAAAAAAATCGCTTAAGAAGGTTGATTACTTCAAAACCGATGAGGAATTAAGTAAAGTATTCACCCCATTACACACACCTCAACCACAAAAGCCATTCAAAAAGCAGAATGTGGTGATTTTCATTCTCGAAAGTTTTGGCAGAGAGTATATCAAAAGTTACAATCCACAACTAGAGAATGGGAATTATAAAGGTTATACGCCTTTTCTCGATTCATTAATAGGCAAGTCATTGATGTATCAAAATTCGTTTTGCAATGGTCGCAAATCTATTGATGCGATGCCTTCGGTACTAGCCAGTATACCAATGATGGTCGAACCATATTTCCTCACCAGCTACTCAACCAATAAAATTAACAGCATTGCATCTGTTCTTAAAGAGGAAGGTTATCATACGGCATTTTTTCATGGTGCGCCTAATGGTTCTATGGGGTTCCAAGCTTTCGCCAATGTTGCTGGCTTTAAAGAATACTACGGAATGAACGAATACCCAAACAGCGATGATTTCGACGGTATGTGGGGCGTTTGGGACGAGGAGTTTTTCCAATTCTTTGCGCAAAAGCTCAATGGCTTTAAACAGCCATTCTGTGCCGCAATATTTTCGGTATCGTCACATCATCCGTTTAAAGTACCAGAACGTTACGAAGGAAAATTCGACAAGGGAACTCTCCAAATTCATCAGTGTATAGGCTATACCGATTACTCATTAAAAAAGTTCTTCGAAACAGCATCAAAAATGCCTTGGTACGATAGCACCCTTTTCATTATCACAAATGATCATGCAAATCAAACCTATTATCCAGAGTATAAGACTAAAGTTGGAATATTTGCAGGCACGTTAATCTTGCATAAGCCCGATGGAAGTTTAAAGGGGGTTGATAGCTGCTTGGTTGAACAGATTGATATTATGCCATCAATTCTTGGCTACTTGAACTACGACAAACCGTTTATAGCCTTTGGAAGAAATACCTTTGATTTGAGCAACGAACCTTTTGTAATCACCTATTCATCATCAACATACCAGTTATTGATGGGCGATTACCTTTACCTTTACAATGGGCTAAAGGGAGTTGGGCTTTACGACCACAAAAACGACAAAATGCTAACAAATAATATTTTGGGTAAACATCCCGATATTGAAGCAAAAATGGAAGCAAAAGTCAAAGCAATTATCCAGCAATATAATAATAGGATGATTGGGGATAAACTAACCGTTTCGAAATAAGTTAATTATTGATATAAAGCATATTCCCTGATTTTGTAAGACTATATCGCCTTAATGGATATCCTTTAGATGGATAAGCATAATTGAAAAAATAGTATACAGTATTACATTCAGGGCAGGTTGCTGTTCCTGCACTACCATTATCGTCTAAAACTACTGCCGTTGGTTTTGTATCAATATGCTTTGGACAAGTAGCATCGTAAGCCGTAAACTCATCAAGAGAGTTCCGATACACAATTACTCCATTTTTATTGTAGCCTTCGTTTTCATATAGCACCGCATTATTAACTGATGTAAGAGCATTATATTTAGGTAATTGCAAGTTTATCGTTATATTCACTCTAACATATGGTACAACTTGTTCATCTTTATCCGAGCAACCAAATTGCATAAAGACTAGTATAAATAGTACAATAAGATTCTTTATTTTTGCGTTCAATATCATTATAACCGTATTAGTTGTGCAAACATACAAAAAGGGTTTATTATTTCTACTCATTGTGCTCCTTGCAAATATAAACGATTGCAGGAGTCAATCTATTTTTCATCCTTTCAGAAAAAGATATGATACTTTCTCTACCTCGGAACATTTTAAATCTTTTAAACTAGATAGGACTCCTATAAATAAGCAGAAGCCCCTCTCTAAAATTGAACGCAAACAAAATCGAAAAGCCGCTAAAGCAAAAAAAGAGGGTTTAAAAGCCCAAGAAAAGGATCGTGAAAGACATATAAAGAACCAAACCCCAGCTGTTCAGGAGCGTATGAAAAAATCGCGCGAGCAGTCTGAAATGACTCGAAAACGGAAAACGTTCTGGCAAAAACTTAAGTTTTGGGAGAATAAGAAACCAAAAAAGAGATAATAGTTATATACTGTAATATAACTAGTTAGTCTAAAAAAGAATTTTTTTAGTTAAAGTTCCATTTTTTATGTAAATCAAAAAAAATCAATATATTTGCATCATACGAAGAGTTCCGAGAAGTCGGGATTCTTTTTTATTTACCCTATACTTAAAGAATCAGGAGGTTAAAATGTCAAAAGTTGTTTATTTGACCGAAGAAGGTTTACAGAAACTACAAGCAGAACTCAATCATCTAAAAAGTGTCGAAAGACCTGCTATTTCGAGGATGATAGCTGAGGCTCGCGACAAAGGCGATCTATCGGAAAATGCTGAGTACGATGCTGCCAAGGAAGCCCAAGGAATGCTCGAGCTTAAAATATCTAAGTTAGAGGATACCGTTGCCAACTCGCGTATAATTGACGAAACAAAAATTGACATCTCAAAAGTTCAAATTCTAAATAAAATAAAGCTTAAAAACCTTAAAACCAACACCATTGTTGAGTATACTCTCGTTGCCGAATCGGAAGCAAATCTTAAGGAAGGTAAACTATCGGTAGGAACTCCAATTGCAAAGGCTTTGATGGGTAAAAAGGTTAACGATGTGGTTGACGTTCAAATCCCTTCGGGTACTATCCAGTTTCAGATAATTGAAATATCACGATAAATTATAAGTATCATGGCTACCATCTTCTCAAGAATTGTTAAGGGTGAGATTCCCTCGTACAAAATTGCCGAGGATGACAAGTATTATGCGTTCCTCGACATCAACCCCTTGGCCGAAGGCCATACTTTGGTAATCCCTAAAGTTGAGGTTGATTATCTTTTCGATTTGGATAACGAAACATTGGCGGGGCTTACCCTATTCTCAAAACGAGTTGCTAAAACCATTGAAAAAGCAGTGCCCTGCAAACGTATTGGTATTGCTGTGCTTGGGCTCGAAGTACCTCATGCGCACATTCACCTTGTTCCTCTAAATCAGGAATCGGACATAAACTTTTTTAAACCTAAGCTAAAGCTAACCCCAGAGCGGTTTAAAGAATTAACCGATAAAATTTCGAAGGAGTTTGTTTAGGAGACGCTAGATAACAGATTCTAGACATAGGACTTTTTAACGCAAGCAATAAAAATCATTTGGTAGTCTATAATATTTATATATCTTCGTAAAGCATAGGCATATAAGTCCTATGCTTTTTTATTGCAATAACATTAATTATTAAACATGAAGAAACTTTACATCTCTCTTGTTCTTACTTTAATTGTAATTACAACTTTTGCTCAAACGCCAAATATCTCAATGACCACAACATTGAGCATCAATAGTCAGATATCATTCACCATTCGAGGGAACTCCTCCAGCACTCCAATTCAAATTGACTGGGGAAATGGCACGAAAGAGAGTTACACCATTGGAGATATGGATGAGGCCTTTGGTTTTCCAGTTAAAGGAAGCACCATTAAAATTTGGGGGCAAGGAGTTGAAGGGCTTAATATACAATCGAAGGAACTAACAGCAATGGAGTTTTATCAGGCAGCATCCTTTAAAACGCTATTCTGCAAAGGCAACAAGTTAACAACCTTGAATCTAAATGATTGTCCTGCCCTTACTTTGGTTGAGTGTAAAGAAAACCAAATAAGTAGCCTTACCTTGCCAAACACGACCACTCTAACTTATGTTGATTGCAGCGATAACAACTTAACACTTGCCTCCTTACCTGTAAAGCAGGGCAGTTGGACTACCTACATCTATTCTCCACAAAAAGAATACAAACTCTCAAAAACAGTTTATGCTGTTAATGAGGAGATAGACTTAAGTAGCCAGCTATCTATAAATGGCAATACTACTACATTTATATGGAAAACTACAGGTGGTACAACGCTAATAAATGGCACTGATTACAGTGTAATAGATGGAAAGTTTACTTTCCTTAAAACATACAGCGAAAGTATATACTGCGAGATGGCTAACGCATCACTCGCTAATTTAACCTTAACGTCTGTTTCTATTAAAATAATACCCATACCTGATTTTGTAATGAAAACAAGTACTACATTAGGTAGTGAGTTCTCATTCATAGTAAATTCTGAATCAAATAATAATACCATACAAGTAGACTGGGGTAATGGAATCTTAAATGATTATATGATTGGCCAATATTATTCAACAATTTCAGGTACTCTTCAAGGTAATACAATAAAAATTTATGGTAAAAACATTTGGTTTTTTGAGGTTCAAGCGAAAAAACTTAATGATTTAGTTATATCAATAAATAATTCACTTATGTATCTTATTTGTTCACAAAACCAAATTACAAACCTTGATGTATCAAAATCTTCTTCACTTTTTTTTCTTTCTTGCTCGGATAATAAATTAACTACGCTTGATGTAACAAATAACCCAGCCCTTAATTATTTAGATTGCGGCTTTAATAAAATTTCAACTCTAGACATATCAAAAAACACTGGTTTAGAACGATTATACTGTCAATATAATCAACTTTCATCGCTCGATGTATCAAACAATATTATAATTTGTGAACTTTTATGTAATTTAAACCTAATAAAATCAATCGATTTGCAAAATAACTTAAAATTAAAAAAACTCATTTGCCATTCAAACCAACTCACATCGCTTGATGTCTCTAAAAATACAGAACTTACCTATTTATGGTGTTCCTCCAATAAACTTACAAATCTCGATATTTCTAAAAACACAATGATTACATATTTTGATTGCAGTTCAAATAATCTCGCATCACTTGATTTATCCAGTAATGCTGTCCTATCAAGTATTCGTTGCGAATCAAACTATTTTACCTTCACAAACTTGCCAATCGCAAAACCCACATGGACAACTTATACCTATAGCCCACAAGCAAAAATCAAAATAGAAAAGCAGCAATACAACTTATCAGAATCAGTTGACCTTAGTAGCCAGCTAACAGTTAATAGCAACACTACAAGTTATATTTGGAAAACTAAAGGTGGTATAACTCTATCATTAGGCGCTGATTACAGTGTAACAAGCGGTGTAACCACTTTCCTGAAAGGTCAAACCGATAGCGTTTACTGCCAAATGACTAATGCTACATTCCCTGCATTAACGCTTAGCACTACCAATATTAAGGTATCCGATCCAACATCTATAGAAAGTGATATTGAACAAATAACCAAGGTTTACCCAAATCCAGTTTCAAACCTACTTTGGGTTATGAGCGAAGAGGCAATTAAACGAGTTGAGATTTATACTGTTGTAGGCATCAAAGTTTTTGAGCAAGAATACAATACTACCAAGAAGGTAAATATTAATGCTACTGAACTTCCAGAAGGTCTGCTAATTATTAAGGTCTATGGTGATAAGGGTGTAATGGAGAAGAAAATTCTAAAAGAGTAACTAATGAGGCCTTTCTCAAAGTTGAATGTTCACGCAAAGCCCTCAAAGAAAACAGCAAAGAGCGCAAAGCAATTATAATTTCTCTTTGCGAACTTTGCGAAAGCCTTAGCGTTCTTTGCGTGAAAACTTCTTTTTCGGTCAACTGTTAACTAAGAACTGACAACTACTATTTCACCCTTTCAGGATTATTCTTAATAAACGCCTCCCACGAAGAGGCTTTTTTTGTGCTTCCACCCTTCGTTACTTTCACAACACCACTTATCGCCGAACCTTGATAGAAATGGCAAATTGCAGCGCCTAAGGCATCTGTAGCATCAAGTTTAGCACCTGAGAAATCCTTAACTTTTAGAATTGAAGCAAGCATTGCAGCAACTTGCTCTTTAGAGGCAGCTCCTTGACCGGTTATGGATTGTTTTATTTTACGCGGAGCATATTCAAAAATTGGAACCGAGCGCGAAAGCGCTGCAGCCATGGCAACTCCTTGTGCTCGACCTAGCTTTAGCATACTCTGAACATTCTTTCCAAAGAAAGGAGCTTCAATAGCCAATTCATCGGGATGGTGCTCGTCAACGAGCTGCTGCACCTGCTCGTAAATGGCTTTAAGCTTAAGGTAATGATCGGTGTATTTCTTTAGTTCAATGACTCCTAAAACAACCAAATCAATTCTGTTCCTTCCCTCGCCTCGAATAACGGCATAACCTAGAACATTCGTTCCAGGGTCGATTCCTAATATTACTCTTTCGTTTGCAATAGCCATTTTAATAGACATCAGATGTTAGACGCAAGACATCAGACTTATCAACTTTGTAACTTGTCAACTTATAAACTATTTGGGAGCCAATTGCTGATAAATAATTCCTAAAATAATGAAAATTAGCCCAGCAATGGTAGTCCAATAAACATGCTCTCCAAGCACTAAACTAATGAAAATAAGTGCTACAAAAGGTACTAAATAGATTACATTACCCAAGCGGGCAGTATTTTGGGCATAGTTCAATGCTTTTAGCCAAAGAACAAAGGTTATACCCATTTCAAACGCCCCAATATAAACCGATGCGTAAATCCCATTCGCTTGAATATACCAGAAACCATCAGAAAACAATCCTGCCATCAAGCTAAATGCTGTTGCAAAGCCAAAACTCAAAAAGAGTTTAACCACCTCATCTTTAACCCCATTCTTTACGTTTAGCAACCAAAATGAAGCCCATACCAAAGAACTTGTTAGCGCCAAAGCAACCCCAAGCGGGTTGCTTTTAGAAAAGATTGCAACACTACCTTGCGAAGAGATAAAAATAACACCAACGAAACTTATAAATAAAGCGACAATGCTACTAAACTTAAGTTTATGACCTAAAATTGGGACCGAAAGTAGAACAAGGATTATAGGCCAAACATAGTTTAGTGGTTGCGCAACTTGTGCAGGCAATAAGTCATATGCTTTAAAAAGCACAAAGTAGTATAAAAATGGGTTTAGAAAACCCAATAAAATCGACCAACCTAACTGCTTCCTCGTAATTTGAAAAACCTCAGGAAGTTTTCGTTGAACAAGCATTACTATAAAAAGGATTATCATCGCAAACAACGATGCCCAGAAAAGCAATTGGAGAAAATTAAAATACTTAAGCCCAATTTTAAATGCTGTTGCGGATGTGCCCCAAAACAGGATTACAAATCCTGCAAAAAGATATGCTATTTTCTGATTTTTCATAGTTAAGAGAAAGGTGAAAGATACAAAAAGGAATTATTGATTTCCCTTAAGTTTATTCAATTCCTTTTTTGCTTCACGCTTATAGTTAGAATCATCATTGACAATTTGTTCTAACACAACAATGGCCTCATCGCGCCTTTGAGCACCAATTAACGATAAAGCAAAATACCACCGAGCCTCAATAAATTGCGTCTTTTGAGGACTACTCGCTAATCCAGACAGGTTCAATATAGCATCATCAAACCGAGTTAAATGATAATAACAGATTGATTTATACAGTAAAATTGAATCGTTTGAGGGTAATTCAGAGGAAATCGATTCAAATGCATTCACTGCCAACTCGTATTTCTTTTTATTGAACAACTTCATTGCAGCCTGAATTCTTGTTGAATACGAAAGTTTATTCAAACCCTTATCCTTACTTTCGCGTCTGGACTTTTCATCATAAGCCACACCTCCTGCAGCCATCTTTTTACTTGCGCTTGCAGGTGCGTACTGTACACTGCTCTCAGCAACAGCCAATCTATCTTCCGTTAAATTTTTAGCACTTGCAATCTCGGTAATCTTATCATCATTTAACACATCAACAACCTCGTTTTCAACCGAGATACTATCAATTACAACTGGGGCTGCATAGCTCAACAATGCTACCGCATCAATATCCTCAACTTTTACTAATCCTTTCTCATTCTTAATCACATCATAATTAGCCAATAGTAATGTATCCTTTCCCCCTTTTCCTAACGAGGCTATTTCCTCCAATTCCATTCTGGCCAAAGTCACGTAATCGAGTTTAGGCTGTTTGTAAATAACAAAGAAATAAAAGGCTGACACACCAACCAAAACAAGTATTGTTGCTGCTACTTGCACGCTAAAACTTAAGTAGGGAATCTCTTTATAAGGTAGTTTAATTATTTCGTCGACTTTCCTTCGAAGATCAAGCGTAATTTCGTTTATCCTATCTGGCTTTTCCATAAACGATAAACCCTCCAACTCATCGCTGCACATCTCGCATGAGGCAACATGCCGCTCAACCATATTTTTCATATAGCCCGACAGTTCACCCTTAATGTACTTCAAAAGCACATCGGTTGAAATACAATCGTCACTACGATTCGATATATTATTGCCGTCTTTCATTTTGTTCAAGGTAGATCTTCAGGTTTCGTTTCCCGTTCTGGATATGGCTTTTTACCTGATTTAACGTGTATCCTGTAATCGTTGCCACTTCCTGGTAGCATTTATCCTTTAAATAGAATAATTCGATACACATACGCTGCTCGTGCGAGAGGTTGCAAAGCTCCATCTCCAAGTTATCGATCTTCTCATCTAACCCATTTTCGTTATCTTGATACAAAAGGTACTGGTTTTCCACAAGATTTTCATAGGATTCTTCTGCCTCCTTTTCCTTTCTATGCTTATAGGCATAATCCCTAATTATATGCAAACAATGGTTTTTAAGAACAGTATGCAACCACGATTTGAAGTTAGAAACCTCATGCTTTTTTAAGTCAACAAATAGTTTCTCAAACACCTGCATTGCAGCATCTTTGGCATTATCCTCATCCTTCAGGTACTTCATGCAAATGGCAAAAGCAAAGTTGGTGTACCTCTTATAAAGTTCACCTACTAAAACCTTATCGCCCTTCTCTTTATATAGGTCGATAAGTTCAATATCGGTATACGCTGATATGGTTGAACTAATCCTCATTACGCTATAACATGCCCTGAAACCTAGTATTTAAAAGACATTGACTTCTTCATTTGATGTAAAAGTATAAAAATAAAATATCATTTTATGGAAATTTACACCCAATTGTATCCACTTGTAAAACGAACAAACGTTAAACTTAAATACAATTATTATGAAAACTTTAATATCAATAATTGGAATGATGCTCATAAGCGCATCGACAACTTTAAATGCCCAAGTTGGAATACTTTGGGGTGTAGTAAACGATAACTCTAACGGCAAAGTAATTGCAAATGCAAGCGTACAAGTACTTCAGAATGGTAGACAAAGTGGGAGTATTACAAGCAAAAGCAATGGAACTTTCTCTCTTCCCCTTAAGCAAGGCACATATCTTATAAGAGTAGTTGCTAAGGGATATGATATTTACGAAAACAATAGCGTTTCAATTACAAATGGAAAAACTACAAACCTCAAGATTAATCTCAATCCAGCAGCTATTGTGGACAGCCTTGTAGCGGTAGATGAGCTTAAAGAAGAGCCAATGGTTTTGTGTGAAATGGCCATGGAAGCGCCAAAGATAAGTAGTTCAGGTGGAGCAAGATATAATAAAGCATATAACTCTGATAATTCCTATGTTTATCAAGAGTTCAATACAGAATCGTACGATGTAGTTAACGAGAACACCTTTAAGGATGTAATCGGCAACCCTTTATCAACTTTCTCAATTGATGTCGACAAAGCATCATACTCAAATGTTCGTAGGTTTTTAGCACAAAACCAAAAGCCTGTTAAGGATGCTGTTCGTATCGAAGAACTTATAAACTACTTTGATTACGATTATCCACAACCTAAGAATGGTAATCCTTTTTCGGTTACTATCGAAGGCGATAAATGCCCTTGGAACGAGAAGCATAACCTTGTTTTAGTTGGATTAAAAGGCGAAAACCTTAACGATAAGCAGATTCCTCCAAGTAACCTAGTATTTCTACTTGATGTCTCTGGCTCGATGGATGAACCCAACAAGCTTCCTTTGGTTAAGAAATCGTTTAAGTACTTGGTTGAAAACCTAAGACCTGTTGATAGAATTGCAATAGTTGTTTATGCTGGAGCAGCAGGTGTAGTTCTCGAATCAACCCCTGGCGATAAAAAAGAAACTATTATTTCATCTATTGATAGATTAGAGGCTGGTGGCTCAACTGCAGGAGGCGAAGGCATTGAATTAGCCTATAAGATTGCTAAGCAAAATTTTATGAAAGAGGGCAATAACCGGGTTATCCTTGCTACCGATGGCGATTTTAATATTGGTGCAAGCAGCGATGCTGAAATGGTAAGGCTTATTGAAGAGAAACGTAAAGATGGTATATTCCTATCAATCCTTGGCGTAGGAATGGGTAACTATAAGGATTCAAAAATGGAAAAGATTGCCGATGCAGGAAATGGTAACTACGCTTACATTGATAATTTACTTGAAGCAAAAAAGGTATTTGGCACTGAACTTTGGGGAACCCTTTATACAATTGCTAAAGATGTTAAAATTCAAATCGAGTTTAACCCCAATAAAATTAAGGCTTACAGACTGATTGGTTACGAAAACCGCTTGTTAAACAAAGAGGATTTTAATGATGATAAAAAAGATGCTGGTGAAATTGGTTGTGGTCATACAGTAACAGCTCTTTATGAAATAATCCCAGCAAATTCAGATGAGGTAATTTCAAATGTTGACCCCTTAGAGTATCAAAAGCAATCGGTTTCCAACGAAAGCAAGAACATGATGACTGTTAAAGTTCGCTACAAAAAGCCCGATGGCGATACTAGCATGTTAATTACCGAAAGGATTAGCAACAATGAGCTAAAAGCATCAAACAACATTAGGTTTGCATCATCAGTAGCCGAATTTGGAATGCTACTCCGCGAATCAGAATTCAAAGGCACCTCAACTTTTGCAGATGTTTATAGAAGAGCTAAAGAATCCTCGAGTAAAGATGAGTTTGGGTACCGAGCAGATTTTATTAAGATGGTTGAGTTAAGTGAGATGTTGTATAAGTAAGAAAGTTAAAAAGGCCATAAATTAATAAGCAAAAAGGCAGAAGGATTGTCCTTCTGCCTTTTTTATTTATCTATATTACTGATAGTTATAAATATTTTTACTATAATTTTAATATTTCTACTATATTCATAGTAGTTATTTAATTTTATCTACTATATTTGTAGTAGTTAATTATATTTAGCATGAAACAACTTACAAAAGCAGAAGAGCAGGTGATGCAGATCCTTTGGGACATTAACGAAGGAGTAGTTAAAGATGTAGTCGACAACTTTAGTGAGCCTAAACCTGCATACACAACAGTTGCCACGGTTTTTAAAGTATTAGAGAATAAAGGGTTTGTTACAAAAAGAAAAATTGGCAACACTCATCTTTACAAACCACAAGTAAGCAAAGATGATTATACTAAAATTCAGTTTTCAAGCCTTCTTAAGAACTACTTCAATGGTTCGTTCCCCAAAATGGCCACTTTCTTTGCTCGCGAAAATAACCTTACAATAAAAGAACTCGAAGAAATGTTAACAATAGCAGAAGACGAACTAAAAAAAGAGGAACCTAAAAATCAACAACCATGAATGAAATAATCATATACATACTTAAGGCATCGGTTGGAATAATTCTTTTTTATCTTGTTTTTTGGTTAACACTAAGGAAAGAAACAACCTTTAAAACTAACAGAGCATACCTGATAGTCAGCCTGCTAACCTCGCTACTTCTACCATTAACACCAATTACTTACAAAACAAATATCCAACTTAACACACTATCCTTTACTGAACTTGAGAAAGGATTAAAACCAATTGTAAGCAATAGTATGGTTTATGCTGAATCATCAAGTTTTACTTGGCAGAAATTTATTATAGTTTTATACATACTTGGAGTTGCACTATTTCTGTCAAGATTGCTATGGCAAAGCGCATCACTCCTACTACTTATCTATAAAAATAAATTTAAAAAGTTAAACAACACGCTAATAGTTGAAAATTGCAAATATGAACTACCATTCTCTTTTCTAAATATTGTATTTATAAACCCTAGCATTCACAAAGGAACCGATTTAACGAATATACTTGCTCACGAAAAAGTGCACATTCGGGAGCAGCACTGGTTCGATTTACTAATTATTGAACTGGTTATGATTTTCTTCTGGTTCAACCCTTTTGTTTGGTTTTACGAGCGCTCAATCAAACAAAATCATGAGTATTTGGCTGATGAAGGAGTTCTTGCGCAGGGATTCAGCATTGGCCGATACCAAGCAATACTAATTAATCAAATTATGGGGATGCAGGTTATTGGACTAACCAACAACCTTAACTTCTCTGTAAATAAAAAACGTATGAATATGATGACAAAAACTAAATCGCCTAAAGTTAAAGTTTTCAAACTACTATGGGCATTACCTATAATTGCGCTCTTAACAATGGCTTTCGCAAAGCCTGAATTCGAAACGAATATTCCAAAGACAAACGTTCCTATCCAAAACATGGCCTACGAAACCATGCAGTTTACAGGGAAAATTGTCGATGGAAGCGGATTACCACTCGAAGGAGCTTCAATAGTAATTTATGGAAAAACATCTGGAACTACCACAGACAAAGATGGATTATTCACGTTAAAAATGGATAAATCCGATCAAATTGTAATCTCTTACGTTGGCTTTGTATCTCGAAAACTGAGTGGAAGTGAAATAGATTATAAGTTAGAAAAATCGCCCGACAAAATTGTTGTATTAAATTTAGTTGCTGGGGAGATCAAGTTAGATATCGATGAAATTCTAAAAAATCCTGATCAATACAAGGAGCCAGAAACGCCAAACAATAAAATTGGGGATGAAGTATTTGTTGTAGTAGAACAGTTACCCTCTTATCCTGGTGGTCTCTATGAATTCGCAAAAGAAGTTAGAGAGAACCTTAAGAAGTATAATCCCCAGGGAAAAATTATGCTCAATTTTACAGTCAACAAAGAGGGTAAACCAGAAATACAAACTTGGGAGGGAAAAATAGACATAAATATCCATTTTGTCTTTCGTAATATGAAAAAATGGGACCCAGGTAAACAAAGAAGTAAGAGCGTTCCTGTTAACTATACAATAACAGTTGAATACAAATAAATAGAAAAGCCCATCATAATGATGGGCTTTTCTACTAATATCTAAACAAACTCTAATCTATCATCTCAAACCCACAGAACTTCTGAAGAACCTTTGGGATTCTTATTCCCTCTGGGGTTTGGTTGTTTTCAAGAATTGAAGCTACAATGCGAGGCAAAGCTAATGCGCTACCATTCAATGTATGAGCAATCTGAGTCTTTTTATCACCATCTTCCTTAAAACGAAGCATCATACGGTTTGCCTGGAACGATTCGAAGTTAGATGTTGAACTAACCTCTAGCCATTTTCCTTGACCTGCTGAGTACACCTCGAAATCGTAGGTTAATGCAGATGTAAAGCTCATATCACCACCGCAAAGCCTTAAAATTCTGTATGGAAGTTCCAACTTTTTGAGTAACCCTTCAACATGCAACACCATCTCTTCCAAAGTAGCATATGATTTATCGGGATGCTGGAATTGAACTATCTCAACTTTATCGAATTGATGTAAGCGGTTCAAACCACGAACATCCTTGCCATACGAACCAGCCTCGCGACGGAAGCAAGGTGTATAAGCAGTCATTTTAATAGGAAACTGTGATGCATTGAGAACCACATCGCGGTAAATATTGGTAACAGGCACCTCTGCTGTTGGGATTAGATAAAAATTATCGAGCCCAACATGGTACATTTGGCTATCCTTATCGGGAAGTTGACCTGTTCCGTAACCAGAATCCTCATTGACCATTAATGGAGGTTGAATTTCCTGATAACCGGCTGATGTATTCTCATCAAGGAAAAAATTGATTAAAGCACGTTGCAACTTTGCTCCTTTACCTTTATAAACAGGAAAACCAGCACCTGTTAGCTTAACGCCAAGTTCAAAATCGATAATATCGTACTTTTTAGTTAACTCCCAGTGTGGCATAGCACCTTCGTGTAAAGCAGGTATTTGCCCTCCTCCGCGAACCTCAACGTTATCATTTGCTCCATGACCAAGAGGAACTGACTCGTGAGGTAGATTAGGAATCTTAACAAGAGTAAGGTTCAGGTTCTTCTCAGCTTCAGCAAATTTCTGCGATAATACCTTAGATTGTTCTTTCAATTCAGAAGTTCGCTGCTTTGCAGCGTTAGCTTCATCTGCTTTCCCTTCCGAAAAAAGTTTCCCAATCTGCTTAGCAATATTATTCTGCTCGGCAAGGTTATTGTCTAATTCGAACTGAATTGCTTTGCGCTCATCATCGAGAGCGATAACCTTTTCAATTATCTCTTTCGCATCGAAGTTTTTAACTGCAAGTCGCTTTACAACTTCCTCCTTGTTTTCGCGAATCACTTTGAGTGTTAACATAGCCTTAAGTTGAATTATGTTAAAAAAAAGCCTCCTGTACTTGCCGTTAAACGACTAGAACAGGAGACTAAAATAAGTAAAATAAATTATATCCCTATTCTTCCACAGGAAGAACTGATACGAATGATTTAGAATCAGCTTTTTTGCGGAAAGAAACAACACCATCGATAAGTGCGAATAGAGTATGATCTTTACCCATACCTACATTTTCACCTGGATTGTGAACTGTTCCACGCTGACGAACTAGTATGCTACCTGCTTTGGCAGTTTGACCACCAAATAGCTTTACTCCAAGTCGTTTACTATGCGACTCCCTACCGTTTCTTGTACTACCGGCTCCTTTTTTGTGTGCCATTGCTTAATATTTTGAAAGTTTATGCAACGATTTCTTGAATCTGAATTTGAGTAAAGCTCTGACGATGTCCTCTTTTAAGCTTATACCCTTTACGTCTGTTCTTTTTGAAAATGATAACCTTATCACCTTTAACGTGATCAAGTATCTTAGCAGTTACCTTAGCGTTCTTAACAGATGGAGCGCCGATAGTAACTTTACCATCATTATCAACAAGCAGCACTTTATCGAAACTTAGTTCAGCTCCGGTTTCACCTTCCTGACGGTGAACGAATACCTTCTGGTCCTTTTCAACCTTGAACTGTTGACCAGCTATATCTACAATTGCGTACATTTTAGTTCTTTATGTTTGTTCAACACTTTTGGGCTTGCAAAAGTATAAAAGTTATGATAATTCACAAAGAATTATCAATCATTTTTTTCATTTTCGTCAAAGCCTTTATAAAATGAGGGCGCAAAGGTAGTAAAACAAATGATTATAAAAAATGTAATAAAAATTATTTACCGACTAAAATGAATGGCGACCAATAGAAAGGGTGCGAATACTTCCCTTCCTTAATCATTCTAAGCTTTGCCTGCCTCAACCAATGCGAATACGACAGAGACTTCTTCCCATTAAGCAAGTTCTTGTAAAAATCAATCATCAAATCGGAGGTGGATTGGTCGCTAACTGGCCAAAGCGATACGATAATATTTTTTGACCCGGCATAAAGCAGTGCACGAGTCAAACCAATAATTCCTTCTCCTTTCTTCACTTTACCCAATCCAGTTTCGCAAGCGGATAACACGGTGAGGTCGGCGTTCAGTTTAAGATTATAAAGTTCTCCAGAATAAAGGACTCCATCTTGTCCGCCAGTGCTATCCTGAGCTAATAGGATTCCAGACAGTTCAGGCTTTTCCGAGTTTACAAATCCATGAGTGGCAAAGTGTAGAATTCGATAGTTCTCAAGCAATCCCGATTTAATGCTTTTTTCGGCAGACTCACCTTTTAGCAAAACCCTTGCATTAAGCCCTTTGGCCTTAAACTCGTTCAGAATCGAGTTGGTTTCCGCTTCGGTTCCAGGTAACGGGTTTACATACTCACCGTTGATAAGAGTTCCTCGCGTTGAAAGCGTATCTGTCCTGAAGAATTTTATCCGCCTATTCAACTCTTGGGTTTCGGTGGTGGCAAACCCCTCCTTTTTATCGGAAAACACAGGCGCAATGGCTAGCCAACTTGGTTTTTCTTTGCTGGCTTTGTTTTTATCTGATAAAGCATTCTGGTAGAAAAGGGTGGCTGAGTAGGCATAGCTGATATTGAATCGATTAATTAGAAATGGGAAATCCCTAAGGTCTTGTTGAGATATTGATTTGCTAACATTCTTAAATCCACGAAGAGAGTCCGAAACAGTTGAAGTTGTTCTTTTACTCTCTTCAAAGTAACCCATTGGGAGGCTTTCAAAAGGAATAAATGCTAAACTTCCATCTGGGATTATAATCAAATTCTCAATCTTCTTGTTCATTATCGAATTTTCGGGGAAAAGCTGTTTGTATAGTATCATCCCAAGTTTATGAAGGTCCCCTGAAAACTTTGGGTCGCCTGTCAAGGCATAACGATATGATTGAATAATATCTTCAAAACCCGTTATTTTTACTACTTGCTGCAAATCAACATCCTTGCTAGTTATTGAACAAATGTAAATTGCAGAATCTCCAATAAAATAACTTCGAATAGCTGTTTTTTTATCTAAAACCTTTTGTATCTCCTTTATATTTGAAATTTTGCTTGAATACTTTAATTCAAAGTATTCTGGATAACTCTTCTCATAATCAGCAACCAACAGTTCGTATTGCCTATTTGCTTCAAAAAGATTATTTCTAAATTGAACAAGGGAGGTACTATCAACGTCTTCAGCAAGTTTTTTTTCCAAAAATGAAATCTCAACCTTAATTGATTGCTCTTTTAGAAGGATACTATCAGGAATTTTGGCATATTTTATTCCTTCAACCTCTGCCATCGATTGAAGCAATACCATTCCCTTTGCTTGCTCCGAAAAGTAAAAGGCTAATTGTTCATACTCATTATCAGAATTCAAAGGGTTTGAAAGAGAATTTAATTCTATACAAGTTCTTATAGCCTCTTCATATATGATTTGTGACAATTCTCCGAGTGCAATTTTATCTGACTGTTTTGTAACTGTATTACGAATTTCATTTATAATTGAATCACAGTTTCGAGAACATTTGAGCGATAGAACAAGCAAACCCTTTTTATCAGAAAGGTCTTTAGGCTTAGACTTAATTCTTGATAACTCATAAAAAGACAACGCCTTTCCACGAAAACTCAACAATACTTGAATGGGTTTATAACTAAATGAATATCTTGAATTACTATAAATATTCATAGAGTCGCTATACTCAAGAATATTTGAATATAACCCGAGATGAAAATTTTTTAATGATTTTATATAATCCTTTTTTAATAAAAATATTTCGCCAATTTGATTGTAGCAATCTGCAATTAATTGATGTTTTTCGCCAAGCATCTTTTTCAATATGTTTAAAGCCCTCAATTCAAATTTCAAAGCATCATCATATTTCTTATTTAATACAAATACCTTTCCCTGACTTAAAAGACTTATTGCAATATCAACATGGTCTTCACCAAGAAGGCTTTTCCTTAATTCATATGCTTTCACATGATAATCTAAAGCTTTTTCAAGATCGCCAAAACTGGTAAAAACATTCCCTAAATTAAAATAAGCCATTGCAACATCAACCTGCTCAACATTGGAGATTGCTTTATATATTTCAAGTGATTTAATAAAAAATCTTATTGATTTTTCGTACTCTCCCTTTTCTTTATATACCGAACCAAGGCTATTATAACTATTCCCTACTTCAGCACTTTTTTCTTCTAGCAGTTCAAGTTTAATATTTAAGGATTTGTAAAAAAACTCAATGGCTTTATCGAATTCAAATTTTTCAAAGAAAACTTTCCCTATGTCATTTAGTACCGCAGCAACATTAAGATGCTTCTCTCCAAATATTTCTTTATAAATCGAAAGTGCTAAAAAATAGCTTTCTAATGCTTTACTATACTCAGATTTATTATCATAAGTTATTCCTATTCTCAAATAGCCACCTGCTGCTTCGATACTTTGTTTATCATTTACTTCAATATAAATTTTTAAAGCCTTTTGAAAATACTCCAAAGCTTTATCATACATAGATTTGGCATCAAAAATAAAGCCTAAGTTACTATAACAATCAGCAACTTTATTACTTTTCTCACCAAGTAAAACTCTATAAATTGCTAATGCTTTTTGATAATATTCTTCAGCAGTTTTATAGTCTGATTTTTCAAAATACACATTCCCAATATTATTATAACCTTGAGCTACATCAACATGATTTTCACCTAATATTGACTTTGTAATTAAGAAATCTTTAAAAAAGTATTCAATTGCTTTGTCATACTCTGATTTTTCAAAATAAACCCTTCCAATGTTATTATAACTTGATGCAACATCGATATGCTTTTCGCCGAATACTTTCCTCCTAATTTTAAGTGAAGCGTTGTAGTATTCTAGAGCATTTTCGAACTCTGAGGCTAAATAGTAAGTATTCCCAATATTGTTATAGCACATTGCAACATCTGCATGATTATCATCTAATAGATTCCTTCTTATATCGAGTGATTTAAAAAAAAAGGATCTAGCCTCTTCAATTTTTGATTGATAAATATTTACTAAACCAATATAATTAAAGGCATTGGCCAAAAAAAGATTTTTTGGACCATATTTTTTAATACTAATTTGGCTTATAGTATCAAGAAGCCTTAACACGGGCTCTTCGCTTACCTGAAAAGCATAAGCATTCATTTTGACACATAAACAATTCAGGAATCTGTCCCAAGATCTATGCAAGCGATAAATATTTGCAGCGCGTTGAGACAAGAAAATTGCTGTATCCAACTTATCAAATATTCGATTTTCAAGAAGCGCTTTTGCCTTACGATAGCTGTTACTAGCCTCAACAGTATCTTTTACAATACTCTGGGAGTATATCCCTTGAATAAGAAATAGACAAAATAATAATGCAAGAATTTTTCTCATCAGATTTTTTCTTGGCAATAATATTCGTTGACGTAAATTTAATTCCAATATTATTTAAAATCAATAAAATCAGACAGATAATTATTTTTCAAGAAAGCACTATGATTTCAAATGACAAAAAATTTATTTTGTTTTTACTAAATTTTTATAAATCAAAACAGACTTTACTATTAACCTTTTGCATTTGATAAAATGAAAAAAAACTTCAAAGTTCTTCCAAAGGAACAATTAAAGCAGATCAAAGGTGGGACGTTAACAACTGTCCTTAAGAATACGAAAGAAATGGAAGGCAGTGTTGTATGAAACATAAATTAGAAAACCATCTCTCTAAACAAACTTTAAGGAATATAAAAAAATATATTCCTTTTTTATTTATAATCATTTATAAACTCTTGCTTGTAAACTCTAATGTTTAACCTAACAATTAACTAACAATATTGTGAGTAACAAAGCAACATTATTCTTCTTAATATCTATTATTTTTCATGTCAGTCACCTCCTTTTTTACCATAATCTCCTTGTATTTTAAACATAATTCGATTAGGTTTGTATTATAGAGTGAGAAATGATATAGTATGAGCAAAGTTAAGCTTAACGTTTTAGGGATTTCATACAGCCAAACTCAGTCGGGTGCTTACGCATTGGTGCTAAGCGAGGAAGAGGGTAAACGACGCATTCCTATTATTATAGGTGGATTTGAAGCGCAATCAATAGCCATACAAATTGAAGGGCTCACACCTCCTCGTCCACTTACGCATGATTTGTTCCTAAACTTTGCAAAATCATACTCTATTGAAATTATTGAAGTTCAAATATACAAACTAGAGGAGGGCGTGTTCTTCTCAAAACTCCATTGCGATAATGGTAAAAAAGAGGTTTATATAGATGCGAGAACTTCTGATGCCATCGCTTTAGCATTACGCTTCAAATGCCCAATATATACTACCGAGGAAATTATTGACAAAGCTGGTATAATTCTTGAATTTGATGGAACAGAGGATGATGTAGAAAAGGTAGCATCGAGCGAAAAAAAAGAGAATGTTGACTCTTCGCTTTACAATAAAATGTCACTCTCAGAGTTAAAAACCTTACTTGATGAAGCTGTATTAAACGAAGACTATGAAAAAGCTTCAAAAATTCGAGATGAAATCAATAAAAGAACTTAACTATAAAGTCTTTCATCGTATATCATTATCAAACCTAGCATACTATACATTCGGCTGCTTTAGCACATTATCCATGAAAACACAAAAGGTAGTTTTAACTTTTATGTTTTTTTTATTCGCTTATACAACAACTGCACAGCAGGTTGAATCAAATCAAAAAGCCGAGACATTTAGCATTCATTTTATCAATGCAATAACTGGAGATCCTGTTTCGGGGGCCAAAGTGATGATCGAAAACTTGGGATCATTATCAACGGATTCTTCGGGAACAATTACATTTCCTAAACAACCAAACGGCTCTATTAAAGCAATTTTTAGAAAAGAAGGATACATTAGCGCAATTTACAACATAGATATTGCCTCAGAAACTATTTTGCGAAATCGATTTATAGCCTCTCCTACAATGGAAGCGGAACAATTCAGAATAGTGCTATCATGGGATAAGCAACCCGAAGATTTAGATGCTCATTTTCTTGAATCACGATCATACCATATCAGTTTTAGAAACACAAGAGTTTTAAATGATGGTTCAGGGCAGCTCGACAGGGATGATATGGATGGATATGGCCCTGAATCGATAACCGTATCCCAACTCGACCCCGACAGCGAATACTCCTTTTATGCTTATAAATATACTAACAAGAAAAATCCATCAACCTACCCCCTGAGCAGTTCAAAGGCAACTGTTTGGGTATATGGTAACAATCGGCTATTAAACGTTTTTTACATCCCAACAAACATCAAAGGCGATACTTGGAATGTGTTTAAATTAATTAACGGAGCGATTGTTGATCACAATGAAAGCCCTACCAATTATAGGCATCAATAGCTTTCTTTAGCTTATTACGCTTTGGAAACGAAAGGTAATAGCTACAACCAACAAGACCTCCACCAGCTAAAGCAATCAGCATGCTTGGGGTAGTATTTGGCTCCTTGTAATTAGGTGCATTCCTATCAACATCGCTGGTTTTTATAAAATATGAGGTAACGCCAGTTGCAATCAATGCTCCTCCAACAATGGATAAAGCGATTTGCACATTCTTATATTTCCTATACTTTTTTAAATAGCCCATACTTTCAGGACTATCGGCTAAATCAATTTTCAGGTTCTTATAGGTCGCCTTTTTAAGATCACCAAAACCTTTATTATAATAGTTTTTTATGGTTTTACTTGATGCACCAGGATTATATGTACCTGCAGCATCAATATAACTCGGTGTAGTATACATTTTCTCCTTTTCAAAAAGGTTTACTCTTCCATTGATGACTCTTTTCGAAAAAACAGATTTTCCAGACATATTTAACTTTCTTGTATTTGCATAAAAGCCATTTGCATCTCTATAGAACTTCACTAAATCAGCACTATACTGCTCTTTGCCAACAAGAAAATAGCCACTACCAATGAATTGGTCTCTAAACTCAACTACTTCCGACTTAATTTTTTCACCAGTAAAAAGGTAAACAAATCGAATATTAGTCGAATCAGCTTGACCAAATACAACGTAACCAGCTAATACACAAAAAATAGTGAGCCACTTTTTCATAAAATATTTTTTTATTGCCAATAAAGGTAATTCAAGTTTTGAATTGAAAGCAATAAAAAATGCCGAAGAATTTCTTCGGCATTTTTTATTAAAATAGTTTAACTCTACATCAAAGCATATGCAAGAGTAACACCAACCACAACGATTGATACCATACTCATTAGTTTGATAAGAATATTTAAGCTTGGACCTGATGTATCCTTGAATGGATCACCAACGGTATCGCCAGTAACAGCAGCTTTGTGAGCTTCTGATCTCTTACCACCATAATGTCCTTCCTCGATATATTTCTTTGCATTATCCCATGAACCACCAGCATTTGCCATAAAGATAGCAAGAATAAAGCCAGTTGCAGTACTACCTAGCAACAATCCCATAACACCTGCTACACCAAATAAGACGCCCACTACGATTGGAATTATAATCGCCAATAAAGAAGGGAATAACATTTCTTTCTGTGCTCCTTTTGTTGAAATCTCAACACAACGTGCGTAATCAGGTTCGGCTTTACCTTCAAGTATACCAGCAATTTCTTTGAATTGACGACGAACCTCCTCAACCATTTTTTGAGCAGCGCGACCAACGGCAGTCATTGTTAAACCGCAGAAAAGGAATGCAGCCATTGAGCCTAAGAAAGCACCTACAAGTACACGTGGGTTCATTAGGTCGATATGATAGTAATGCATGATATCAATAATACCAGCATTATGAATCTCTTTACCTACAGTGTCAGCAAAAGCCTGTGCCTTTTCAGGAATACGAGCCAATCCAACTTTAATTTCCTCGATGTAAGCAGCTAAAAGTGCAAGAGCAGTTAACGCTGCTGAACCAATTGCAAAACCCTTACCAGTTGCAGCGGTTGTGTTACCTAAAGTATCCAATGCATCGGTACGTTGACGAACCTCTGGACCTAAGCCGCTCATCTCAGCGTTGCCGCCAGCATTATCAGCAATAGGACCATAAGCATCAGTTGCCAAAGTAATACCTAATGTTGAAAGCATACCAACAGCGGCAATAGCAATACCGTAAAGTCCCATATTGATACTATCAAAACTAAAACCTGCAGCAAATAGGAAAGCAAGTATAATAGCTGTTGAAACAATTAATACAGGAATTGCAGTTGAAATCATACCAATACCAATACCATTGATAATAACAGTTGCTGGTCCAGTTTGAGCTGCTGAAGCTACGGATTGAGTAGGTTTATATGCTGATGATGTATAATACTCAGTTGACTTTCCAATACCAATACCTGCTACTAAACCAACCAACATTGATGCCCAAATGCCAAGATAGTTTGGCAATTCAAGATACCATAAAATTAAGAATGAAAATACTGCGATAAGAACCGAGCTAACATTCACTCCGCGAGACAATGCTGCAAGCAGCTGTTTCTGAGAAGCACCCTCTTTTGTTTTTACCATAAAAATACCAATAATCGACAGCACAATCCCAACCGCAGCGATAAGCATTGGTGCAATTACTGCATTAAATTGGATTGCTGCAGCTTGTTCTGAGGTATAAACAAATCCAGCAGCAGTTAAGCCAGCCAAAGTAAAACCTGATGCACCAAGCGCAGCGGTTGAAAGAATTGAACCACAATAAGACTCATAAAGGTCGGCACCCATACCAGCAACATCGCCTACGTTATCGCCTACGTTATCGG